>JAIRNV010000098.1 GCA_031257875.1 Dysgonamonadaceae bacterium | reverse complement strand
ACAGCAAGTTCCCCGACAAAGTTTTGAGACTTGCTGTGAGTGTAGCGCGAATGTAAAAATGTTGCTGTTTATGGATAAAATCCCGGGTGGTGATGTAAAAAGTATGCTGCTGTCTTCGTATTTACAAAAATATAATATAAACTGTTTATCGCAGCATACTTTTTACATCACCACCAATTATTTTTTTTCTTCATTCTCAATTCTCAATTCTCAATTCTCAATTTTCAATTAAAATAAAATGATAACAATTCCATTATTTGAAGCAATGGCAGCCATCGGCGGCCGGTCAAACAAACCGGTTTCCCCCGCAGGCTACGTACATTTTGTCACCCTGGATTCGCGGGAAGTAAGGGAAGGCACACTGTTTGTCGCCCTGAAAGGACAGCGTGCGGACGGCCACGATTTCATCCCGGAAGCTGAAAAACGGGGAGCCGTTGCCGCCGTTGTAGAACATGAAGCAGCCGGCGTCCGTATTCCGCAATTCACCGTTCCTTCCTCCGTTCGCGCTTTGGGCGATTTGGCGCGGATTTGGCGCGGGCGGCTGAATATTCCCGTCATCGCAGTAACCGGAAGCGTAGGCAAGACATGCACGAAAGAATTGATTGCCCATGTACTTGAAGTAAAATTCAATACGCACAAAAGCCGGAAAAATTTCAACAACGAGATAGGCCTTCCCACCGAACTGATGAACCTGAATGAGCGCCACCAGTGCTCCGTAGTGGAATTTGGCATGAGAAACCTGAACCAGATTAATTACCTGTCGAGAATTGCCCGCCCCAGTATATCCGTAATTACCAATACCGGCATGTCGCACATCGAGATTTTGGGTTCGCGGGAAAACATCGCCAAAGCCAAGGCGGAAATCCTGGAAGGTATGGACTCGGAAGGTATGCTAATCATCAACCGCGACGACGACTTTTACGGTTACTTCAAATCCCTGGCCCGTTGCAGGGTAATTTCCTTCGGAACAAATCCCGGTGCGGATGTCCGCATTTCGGATGTGCAACTGAATGAAAAAGCAAATCCGGCGTTCAAACTGAACGGATTCCCGGTGGAAATGAAAAACAGCGCCGGAAAACATCTGGTCTACAATGCCGCTGCGGCCTATGCCGTTGCCGTTCAAACGGGTGTCGGTCAGGAAGATATTGCCGCCCGGTTTGCCACGTTCAGCGCTCCCGACCGGCACGGGTCTTTTTCATATTCCGGAAACGGGGCCTTGCTTTTGGATAACACCTACAACGCAGCGCCCGACAGCATCCGGTCTTCCCTGCATACCCTTTCCGAACTGGCCGGAAACGGGAAAAGGACAGTCGCCGTCATCGGGGAAATGCTGGAATTAGGCGCATACAGCGAGGAAGCGCACCGGCAGACAGGGAAAATAATCGCCGGCATGAACGGGCCGGAGTTACTGGTTACCGTAGGTAAAAATGCAAAATCAGTCGGCGAAGAAGCGCAGAAGAAGAATTGGAAGCACTTTGAAGATGCGGCTGCGGCTGCGGAATACCTGTCGGGGGAAGTTACAGGCGATGATATTGTATTATTGCAGGGGTCAAACGGGGTTCGGCTGGATTTGGTGGTGGAGGCTCTTGTCAGGTAGAAATTACGCCTCCTTTTTCAGTATTTCATAGATTTCCTGCCATGTTTTTTTATAAAGACCGGTAGAAATATCGGTTAATTGGATATAAGTTTTTGAATTAAACAAATAGTCAAACGCTTTTATTTCCGAAATATTTTTTTCCAATACAAGTTGTTCCACAATTTTTTCACTTGCCCGTTCAATCAATGTAATTCCTTCAAAATTAATTTGTTCGAGCATTGGTAAAGATTTTAATGTACAAAAACAAATTTGATGCGTTTCTTTCTCATGCGAAAAGTCATTTAAAAATTCTTCTCTCGAAATTTCGCCTCGCATACAGGCGTCAATGCGTGTGGCAACCTTGTCGTCTGCAACGGGTCCTTCCACAATATCGTAATCGTGTGCAGGAACGGGCGAATTGAAGTTTCTATTAAGTGCTATAAAATCAAGCCATGCACTATTGTAGCTGTCAAAACGCAAGGTCTTGAAATTATAGTCGATAAACACACTTTCAAAAAAGTTAAATTCGGTAACAACGCCTTTTGTGTGGTGGTTTCTCCCTTTTCTGTTCGCCCAAATTTCTGTCTGTTCGAGAAATTTTGTAACATAAAAACCTCGCCCGAAGTTCTTTCGCAATGCACACAAATTCAAATCAATCGTGTCTATTTTTAAATAGCTGCCATGATATACTTTCATCGCATACCTCCATTTTCATAGCAAACCTGATATAAATCATTAAGTGCATAAAATTTATTATCAGTGTGCAACGCCCACCAATGTTCATCCAGATAATCAAAACCCTTGTATTTTTTAAGGTATTGATATGCCTCCGGCATACTCATTTTATAGGCAAGTGCAAATTCAGGAACAATAAAAGTAATAAAACTTATTTTGTCGCTTGTTTCTTTGTTTAATTGTTGAATTTTCATATTAAAAATTCCAGTCTGCCGTCATCTTCTTAATAATACTGTAAGCATCAGCCATCCCCAGTTCGCCGGCACGGCTCAGGTCGGCAATTCCTTTCCGGGTTTCGCCAAGTGACAGGCGGGTTAATCCCCTGTTGTAGAAAGCTTCTGCAAATTCGGGATTTCGTTCGATGGCTTCATTGTAGTCCGAAATGGCGGCTTTATAGTCTTTTTGAAGACAGAGAAGGTTGCCGCGGTTGAACCAGGCATATACAAAATCGGGCGTCAATCGAATGACCGTCGAGTAATCCTGCATAATTTGCCCGTAGTCATACGAACGCTTGCCCGTGATGTCGGCCGGTTGAGAAAGGTTGCCGTTGATACTCTCGATTTCCATTTGCTTGTAACGGACAACAGCGCGGTTGAAATAAGCCGGGGAAAAATTCGGGTTCAAAGCAATCACCCTGTTGTAGTCGTCAATCGCTTCCGACAAATCCTGCAACACCATAAAATCTAAAGCGCGTCCGAAATAAGCGTCGACGTCATCCGGATTCCGGTCAATAATCAGGGAATAATCGTCGATTGATTTGAAATGATATTCGGCTTGCAGGTCGGTCAGGGCAGCTTCGCTGTTGGTTGCTTTCAACTGCATTTTCAAAACCGTCCGGGCATTGTAGTCCGAAATCGTTTTGTCGTAGCGGGCTGCCGTCCGGTCAATATCTTCTGTTTTTTCGTAATAAGTAATTACAAACTGGGGCTGCAAATCAACATTGACTTGCCTGTCCTGCACCCTGCCTCTGATTTCGTTTCTGTAGGAAGATTTTATTTCGTCTTCCCGGTCGTAAACGACTAAACGGTTGAACTTTTCAATGTCTTTGTCCGATTTTTCGCGGGTTTTTTTCTCTTTGTCGTCTTCCGGTTTGGCGTCTTTATCCGGAGCGTCCAGAATGGCCTTTCCCGTGATGATTTTCCCTTTTTCCTTCTCTTTCCGCAGTTTTTGTTCCAAATCGCAGGCATACCAGTAATCGGCGTCGGCGCCTTTGGTGTCGCGCAGGGCGCGCTTGATTTCCGAGCGGAAATAATATCCGGGAACAAAATAGGGATATTCTTCCAAAACAAGGTCTAAATCAGTGGAGGCATTCCGGTAATTACGCGCTTCGTTGTTGAGTATCGCGCGATTGTAGATGGCCATGAAATTGTCGGGTTCATTTTTGATTACCGCGTCGAAATCTTCAATCGCCCGGTAGACGTCGCCAACCTGTTCGCGCAGCAAACCCCTGTTGAAACGCGCAACCGTATTATTGGCGTCCAGAATCATCACGGCGTCATAATCGGCCATGGCTCCCCGCAAATCATTCATGTAATAGCGCACCAGACCGCGATTGATATAGTATCCGGCCTGTTTGGGTTCCAGCCGGATGGCCTCGGTGAAATCCGCTGAGGCTTCCTTGTATTTTCCCGTTTGATACAAAAGCATGGCACGCTGTCCGTAAGACGGCGCAAAATATTTATCCAGCTCAATTGACCTGTTGAAGTCGGCTAAGGCTTTGAGCGTATCGCCTTTTTCGGAATAAACGGAACCTCTTGTAAGATAAGCCTGTACAAATTTGGGTTGATATTTGATTAACAGGTCTAAAGTTATCAGCGCCGAATCGTAATCTTTATTTTGCACATAAGCAATTCCTTTATTGATGAGCATTTGCCTGTCTTCGGGACGAAATTCCAAGCCTTTGTCATAATCTTTGATAGCGCCTGCGAGGTCGCCTGTATATTGGCGGGCAATACCGCGATATAAATAAGCGTGAATCAAAAAAAGATTTCTTTCGAGGCAAAAATTCAAATCGTTTTCGGCGCCCTTGTAGTCGTCGAGGTTTAATTTGGCCATAGCCCGGTAAAGATAAGGCTCTGCGAGGTAAGGCTTTGATTTGATTACCTGATTAAAGTACTGAATGGAAAGAATATAATCTTCAAAATAAAACGCATTCTTACCGATAGTAAGTACCCGGTTGGTGTTAATCTGTGCGTTCACAGAAGAAAAGGCGCTTATACAAAGCACGATAAACAAAATAATTTTTTTTTCAAAGCGTTTCATTCGGCAATTTTATTATTAACCTCCCCCCAACCCCCTCCAAAGGAGGGGGAGTAGCTGTTCTTCTCGCATCACCCTCTCCAAACCAAGGAAAGGCGACTCCCCCTCCTTTGGAGGGGGTTGGGGGGAGGTTACTTTCGGAGGGGGTTGGGGGGGCTATCTTCGGAGGGGTTGGGGAGGTTACCTGGATTTAACTTTATAAGAGCAACGAACATCTCCTTTTATGATTTTATCCAGTCTGGAACGAATCATTTGCTTCCGGATTCCGGAAATATGGTCGACAAACATAATCCCTTCCAAATGATCGTATTCGTGCTGGATAACCCGCGCCTTATAACTTTCGAAAACCTCTTCGTGCGGGTGCAGGTTTTCGTCTAAATACCGGATTCGTATCCTGTTTTTTCTGTACACTTTTTCGTGAATACCGGGAATGGAAAGGCAGCCTTCTTCCATTGCTTCTTCCGTCCCGTCCCTTTCGACAATATGCGCATTGATGAAAACCCGCCTGAAATCTTTGAAAGAAGGTTCTTTATCGGCCAAAGGACTCAAATCAACCACCAGAATCCGGTCTTCCAGACCGATTTGAGGTGCAGCCAAACCAACGCCGTCGGCATAAAACAAAGTTTCAAACATGTTGTCCAATAAAGGTTTCAAGCCGGGATAATCCGGTGAAATATCTTTCGTAACCTTCCTCAAAACGGGATGTCCATATAAATATATCGGTAAAATCATATTCTAATCGTTTCCAAATAAGACTGTAATAAAATTGTGGCGCTTAACTCGTCAACCAGGGCTTTATTTTGCCTGTCCTTCTTTTTCAGGCCGCCTTCCCGCATCGTTTGATGTGCTAAAACGGATGTAAATCGCTCATCAACCATTTTAATTTCTATTTCGGGAATAGATTTTTGTAAATTCTTTCTGAACTGCACAACCCTGTCCCAATTTTCCGAATATTGGTAATCCATTTTCCGGGGTTCGCCCAGTATAAAAGTATCTACTTCGTTTTCAGCAATATACTTTTTCAAAAAAGCAATAACATCCACACTTGGCAAGGCCGTCAAACCGCCCGCTATCAGTTGCAGCGGGTCGGAAACGGCGATACCTGTCCGTTTTTTCCCGTAATCGATGGCGATTATTCTTCCCATAATTGTGCAAAGGTACGAAATTTTTTTTTGTTAACCCCTACAAAGACGACCTCCGGGATTATCATTTCAAGCAAGGCCCTTATAAGATGATATTGATAAATATTTGATAACTAAAATTAAATGAACCGTCAAAATCATTTAAACGCAAAATACGCGAATAACGCCCGAAAATCTGCGTAATTCGCGTATTTCACATTCAAAAATATCAATCCTTCACCCCGGTCATGATAATTTCAATCGCATTCTTCGAATCAAGAAGCGCTTGCACCTTTTCCCGAATATCCGTCGGAGTAACCGCATTTAATGTTTTTACATAATCGGTATACTCATTGTGATTTTGACGGTACCATGTCAGCATAACACCGCGCCAGTACGAATTTTCCTGCTCGTTTTCCTGCTGCTTTTTCAGCATGTATTCCTTTACCTTGTTGAAATCAACTTCGCGGGGGCCTTCTTCGGCCATGTCCTGAAGTACGCGGTGAACAATTTTATTCAGGTAACCGGATTTTGCCGGTTCCGTTTCAAAATAGATTTGAAGCATGGACTGTCCTTCAGGATAGCTGGAAATGTTTCCGGATACGCTCACACCGTAGGTTCCGCCTTCTTCTTCGCGGACTTTCTCGGTGTAAACGATGCGCAAAATTTGTTGAAGCATGTCTACTTCAATCTTGTTTTTCAGCGTGTAATCGAAGTTCGTCCAGTAAATATCCACTACATTGGCTTTCGGATTCTGCACTTTCTGGTCGAAAGCGCTTTTAATCTGTCCGGGACGGTAATTTTCATTGACTTTGGCAAAAGTTTCCTTCCGGTGAATGGATGGAAGCGAACCTAAATATTTTTCGATTAAAGGCTTGGCTGTTTCCAAATCCATATTCCCGGTGAAAACGAAAGTGAAATCGCCTGCATCGGCATAACGGTCTTTTCGCCATTTTTCAATCGTTTGATAGTTTGCTTTGTCCAAATCTCCGGCTTTCAGACGGAAATGCCGGTTTTGATCCGCATATAGGTCTCTGAGCAAGGTATCCTGTAATGCTATTTCAGGGTCGGCTTCCATGTTTTCCAGTTGGGACTTTATCCGTGCAACCGTTGACTGATACACTTCTTCGTCGGTTCTCGGAGCCGTGAAATTCAGGTAAATCAACTGTAGCATCGTTTCAAAATCCTTTACGCTCGAAGAACCGGTGAATCCTTCGTAAGTCAGGCCGATAGCCGGCCGCACCTGTACTTTTTTACCTGCCAGCGCCTTATTCAATTCCGTCTGGCTGAATTTGCCCAACCCGCCGATACCGGAAATGTTGCCATACAGTTGCACGTTAACCATATCCGATTCGGGAAAAAGCGAAGAACCGCCCGGGCTGGTTGCTCCCATAAGAATTTCGTCGGCCTTTAATTTTGTCGGTTTAATCGCCGCTTTTACTCCGTTTGACAAAGTCAGAACGGTTGCATCAAAAATTTCATCCTGCGTTTCGGATACGATTTTACCGCCTTCAGGGAGTTCCGCCAACAAAGGCTCGTTGCTCGCCGTTTCTTCCAAAGCCTGAATATCTTCGTTGCGGGCTTCGTTGAACCATGTCAACAACTGTTCTTTTGCAGGGACAGTTACGTCTTCTTTTTCCGGCGCCATCAGGGAAATAACAATGTTTTTGTCCCCGATTAATCCTTCAATATATTGATTGACAACCTGTACCGGAACCTCTTCGGATACGGCTTTAACGGTATGGTATTCCACTTCGATTCCAGGAATGTATCCTCCGTTCAGGAAATGGTCTACATATTCGTTCGCATAAGCGCTGTTTTTTGTTTTGTCCCGCTCGTTGAACGCATTTTCCATCAAAGTGAGGTGATTGCTTTTCGCCCGTTCATATTCGCTTTCGGTAAATCCGTACTTTTTTACGCGCATTAATTCGCGGGTAAGCGTTTTCAAAGCCGTTTCGACGTCATTGTTTTTGACTGCGGCAACCGAAGTCCAGCTTTCTTCCGTATTGGCTGCCAAAAAATCGTCATTCCTGCTTTGAGCGCCAATGAAAGGAGGGTTTGCTTTCTGTGTCAGGTCGGAAAACCGTTCGCTGAAAATCAGGGAAGCAATGCTGTTGAGATAATTTACGATTAAACCCTGGATAGATCCTCTTGCTTCGCGGGGCAAAGGTTTGTGTTTGAAATCAATCTCTACGAGCGTACGGGTGGATTCTTTATCCGTAACTGCGCCAACCAGCGGCTCAATATTTTCCGCCACGTCATAATAAATCCTTTGAGCCGGATTGACCGGAGCGGGAATATCGGCAAAAACAGCTTTCAGTTTGCTTTCCGTTTGATCGACGTCAATGTCTCCGACAATGATAATTCCCTGTAAATCGGGTCTGTACCATTGATGATAATAGTCGCGGAGTTCTTCCGGTTTGAAATTCATAATCACCTCTTCCGTCCCGATAGGCAGCCGTTTGGCATATTTGCTGTCCGGCATGACCAAAGGCAACAGTTTTTCAATCTGGCGGAAAGAAGCATGATTACTGCTGCGCATTTCTTCACGGATAACGCCGCGTTCCTTGTCGATATCGTCTTCTTCCAGCGATAAGGCATTTGACCAGTCGTGCAGAATCAACAGGCAACTGTCAACAGTTCCCTGTTTGGTAACCGGAACATCGGAAATGTTGTAAACAGTTTGGTCGAAAGAAGTATAGGCATTCAGATTGGTGCCGAATTTTACGCCGACAGTTTCCAGATACTTGACTATGCCGTTACCCGGGAAATGCGAACTCCCGTTGAAAGCCATGTGTTCCAGAAAATGCGCCAGGCCTGCCTGATTGTCTTCTTCCTGCATGGAACCGACTTTCTGGGCGATGTAGAAATCAGCCCGTTCTTTCGGCAGTTCATTGTGACGGATGTAATACGTCAGCCCGTTGCTCAACTGTCCGTACCTGACTTTCGGATCGATGGGGAGTTCCTGCACCGTTTGGGAAAATACGGAAGTGAAACCGATTAGGAATAAACCTAATAATGATACGATTTTTTGCATGTTTGTTAAAAATTTATATTAATTATATTTCGATTTACCCGTTTATAAAAACATTTGAAAGTAGCCAAAATATCAACTGCGGCATTCCAACTTTTGGGAAGCCCCGTCGTTTCCGTATCAAAGAAAAGAAATTTTTTAGACTCGCTATTATTGTCGGATAGCGGAAATGTATTTTTTTTAATTTGTTCAACAGATCTCTCCATTGCTTATATTGATAAGGTATTAAAAAATTTGTTTGCAAAGATACTCATTTTATTTACAAATTGCGAAAATACAAGGCCTTTTACCCCGTCCGCCCCAGTCGTGTTCGGAAGAAAAAAAAGAATTTAATTGTTCCGCGCTGGATTTTTAACATTTTTTAAATACTAAAAAATCTGTCAAGTCGTTATGATATTAATATTATAAAACATGAAA
>JAIRNV010000061.1 GCA_031257875.1 Dysgonamonadaceae bacterium | reverse complement strand
TATTCTTTTGAAACAATAAGAACACAGATAAAACGGATACGGATAGACACAGGTTTTTATATTTTTGACCGGCCGATAATTACGTTTTTCTACAAAAAGAAATATTCAGTGAAAATCCGTGTTATCCGTCTCATCTGTGTTCTATACTTTACGCGATATGATTTTGTGCATCCGGATTTATCAAAAATTAATGATTTGTGGTGAACGGTGAACGGTGAACGGTGAACCGGCATCTCGCAGAGATGCAAAGTTCGGTAGAAAATAGCGTTCCCCGCCTTCACCGGCATCTCGCAGAGATGCGGCATTTGTCCGCATAACTGACGTCATGCGGGGCGCTGTGCGATCAAATGTTTCTACCGAGCTGTAATCCCTGACGGGATTATTGCCGGCAGGGTACCTGTAATGCACAAAACCATACCGCGTGAAGTATAATTAAGTGGATGCTTTTGCTTTTGCTCCTGCTATTATGCACAGGATGTGAATGGATGAAAGTTATTTATCCCTGAAGTGCTGGTTTTTACCATGATTGTTTGCAGATTGCGTATTTTTAAGTAATTTTGTATCCTCAATTTGTAATTTGTATTTTAAAATTAAAATAAATTTATGTATTGGCTATTTAATTCATCTATTGGAAGGAAGTTTATCATGAGTATCTCAGGTATCTTCCTTATTTTATTTTTGTTGTTTCACATGTCCATGAATCTGACATTGCTTTTCTCGGAAGAAGCGTATGACATGATTTGCGAGTTGTTGGGAGCCAACTGGTATGCCATTGTGGGAACGCTTGTGCTGGTAGCCGGTATGGTCGTGCATTTCGCTTATGCTACGCTTCTGACGCTTCAGAACCTGAGAGCGCGCGGGTCGGACAGGTACCTGTCTTCCAACAGGACAGAAACCGAATGGGCTGCGAAAAACATGTTTGTGCTGGGATTAATTATCGTATTGGGGTTAATTATCCATCTTTGGAACTTTTGGTACAGGATGCAGTTTGCCGAACTTATTCATTCGCCCGATGCGGTTATCGAAGGTTCGGGACTGGTAAAGGAACTTTTCTCAAATCCTTGCTATGTAACTGTTTATCTCGTTTGGTTGGGCGTGCTCTGGTTTCACCTGACGCATGGCGTATGGAGTGCATTTCAAACAATAGGCTTGAACGGGAAAACCTGGTTTCCTCGCCTGAAATTTATCTCTAAGGCGCTTGCAACAATCATTATGATTGGCTTTGCTGCCGTTCCTGTCTATTTTCTGATTATTAAGTTGATGAGTTAACGAGTAAACAAGTTAACAAGAAAGTTTATTCATCAACTCGTTTACTTGTCAACTCGTTTACTAAAAAAAACAGTATAATTATGACAAAATTAGAAGCAAAAATTCCCAAAGGTCCATTGGCCGAAAAATGGACGAATTATAAGGACCACCAGAAACTGGTGAATCCCGCAAACAAAAGACGGCTGGATATTATTGTTGTTGGAACAGGACTGGCCGGCGCTTCTGCCGCCGCTTCCCTCGGCGAACTGGGTTTTAACGTCTTGAATTTCTGTATCCAGGATTCTCCCCGCCGGGCGCACTCAATCGCAGCCCAGGGAGGTATCAATGCGGCAAAGAATTATCAAAACGATGGCGACTCGATTTACCGCTTGTTTTACGATACCATTAAGGGCGGCGACTATCGCGCCCGGGAAGCCAACGTATATCGTCTGGCCGAAGTTTCGGTGAATATTATTGACCAGTGTGTGGCGCAAGGCGTTCCGTTCGCCCGCGAATACGGCGGATTGCTGGATAACCGTTCTTTCGGCGGGGCGCAGGTTTCCCGCACTTTCTACGCTAAAGGTCAAACCGGACAACAATTGTTGCTGGGCGCTTATTCGGCTTTAAGCCGCCAGATTCACAAAGGCAGCGTGAAGATGTACACCCGTCACGACATGTTAGACCTTGTTGTGATTGACGGACGCGCCCGTGGTATCATCGCCCGCGATTTGACGACGGGAGAAATCAAGCGGTTTGCGGCTCATGCGGTAGTGATTGCTACCGGCGGTTACGGAAACGCTTATTTCCTTTCGACAAATGCGATGAATTCCAACGGTTCGGCTGTGATGCAAATTTACAGGAAAGGCGCATTGTTTGCCAATCCTGCTTTTGCGCAGATTCACCCGACCTGTATCCCCGTTCACGGCGAATTTCAATCGAAACTGACCCTGATGTCCGAATCGCTTCGCAACGACGGACGCATTTGGGTTCCCGGGAAAATCGAAGACGCCGTAGCCATTCGTGAAGGCAAATTGAAGCCAACCGAAATTGCCGAAGAAGACCGCGATTATTATCTGGAAAGGAGATATCCGGCTTTCGGGAATCTGGTTCCGCGCGACGTGGCCTCGCGCGCCGCAAAAGAAAGATGTGACGCGGGATTCGGTGTTGCTCCTTCCGGTTTAGCGGTTTACCTTGATTTTTCGGACGCTATCAAACGGTTGGGTATGAAAACGGTAAAAGCCCGTTACGGCAACCTTTTCCAGATGTACGAAAAGATTACCGACCAGAATCCGTACGAAACGCCGATGATGATTTATCCGGCTATTCACTATACGATGGGCGGTATTTGGGTCGATTATGAACTGATGACAACGGTTCCCGGCTGTTTTGCCATCGGCGAAGCCAACTTCTCCGACCACGGCGCTAACCGTTTGGGCGCTTCGGCTTTAATGCAGGGTCTGGCCGACGGATATTTTGTTATTCCTTATACGGTTCAAAATTATTTGTCCGACCAAATCAGCGTTCCGCGTTTCAGTACCGACTTACCGGAATTTGCAGAAGCGGAAAAAGCAGTCAAAGCAAGGATTAACAAACTGATGAATATCCGGGGAACCCGTTCGGTTGATTTCTTCCACAAAGCCCTCGGTTCAATCATGTGGGATTACGTAGGCATGGCTCGCACCGAAGAATCTTTGAAAACAGCCCTGGAAAAAATCAGGGAATTGAAAAAAGAGTTTTGGGCAAATGTCCGCATTCCGGGCAACGTTGGGTCGTTGAACACCGAACTGGAAAAAGCGCTCCGTGTTGCCGATTTCTTCGATGTCGGTTATCTGATGGCGCTTGACGGATTGAACAGGAACGAATCATGCGGCGGTCACTTCCGTGAAGAATACCAGACGCCCGAAGGAGAAGCCCTGCGCGACGATGTCCGGTATTCGTATGCAGCTTGCTGGCAATATACAGGCGAGGACAAAGAGCCGAAGCTTGTAAAGGAACCGCTGGATTATGAATTTGTGGTGAGACAGCAGAGAAATTATAAATCTTGAGATTAGTAAACGAGTAGACAAGTAAACGAGTAAACAAGATGGCGACTCATAAAGATTTGACAGTGTGGAAAAAATCAATGAATTTAGTATTATTGATTTATAAGATTACCAAATCGTTTCCGAAAGAAGAACTATACGGTTTGGTTTCCCAGATGAGGCGGTCAGCTGTTTCCGTACCATCCAATATTGCGGAAGGACATGCAAGAGGTTCGGATAAAGAGTTAGTTCGTTTTTTGTTTATTTCGTTAGGCTCTGCCTTCGAATTGGAAACCCAACTGATAATTGCTTATCATTTGAATTATATACAGGAAATAGATTATAAAAAAGCAATAGAATTAAATGATGAAGTAAGAAAAATGTTAGTTTCCCTGATTCGATCTAAAAACAGTGAGGATTTATCTAATAATTTAACTTAAAAAAGAAGAGTTGCCCCGTTTTCGTTAACTCGTCAACTCGTTAATTTAAAAAAACAATGGAAAAAAGAATCAACATAACATTAAAAGTTTGGCGTCAGAAAGGACCCAAAGAAAAAGGCGGTTTTGAAACCTATAAACTGGATGGAATTTCGGGTGACACCTCGTTTCTCGAAATGCTGGACATCTTGAATGAGAAGTTAGTGAACGAAGGAAAAGAACCTGTGGCATTCGACAACGATTGCCGCGAAGGCATCTGCGGAATGTGTTCGCTGTATATCAACGGTCATCCGCACGGGCCGGACAACCTGATTACTACCTGCCAGTTGCACATGCGGCATTTCAACGATGGCGACACGATTACGGTCGAGCCCTGGCGTTCGGCGGCGTTTCCGGTCATTTGCGACCTGATGGTCGACCGGTATGCATTCGATAAAATCATTCAAGCCGGCGGTTACGTGTCAGTCAATACTGGCGGCGTTCCCGACGCCAATGCGATTCCCGTTTCCAAAAAAATTGCCGACGAAGCGATGGACGCTGCTTCCTGTATCGGTTGCGGCGCTTGTGTGGCAGCCTGTAAAAACGGGTCGGCCATGCTGTTCGTTTCGGCTAAAGTCAGCCAGTTGGCTTTGCTGCCGCAAGGACAACCGGAGGCAAAAGAACGGGCGAAAGCAATGGTTGCAAAGATGGACGAATTGGGCTTCGGCAACTGTACCAACACCCGTGCTTGTGAACTGGAATGTCCCAAAGGCGTTTCAATCAGCAATATCGCCCGGTTAAACAGGGAATTTCTGAAGGCTAAATTTTCGGATTGACGGCTACTGTAACACTTAATCACAAAGGCGCATGAAAAACATGCGCCTTTTTTTGGTTCCGTTGATGTAAAAAAAAGTCGCAGTGCAAATATCCCAACGGTGATAGATCGTGTCATCCAACAGGCGATAAGTCAGGTGCTGATGCCTGTATACGAATCGGAGTTTAGCGACAGCAGTTATGGATTTCGTCCCAGCCGCAGCGCTCATCAGGCGCAACAAAAGGCGAGCCAATATGTAGAAGAAGGACGTACAACCGTAATCGACACAGACCTGAAAAACTTTTTCGATGCTGTCAATCACGACCGCCTGATGTACCGGTTATCAACACGGACAGGGGATAAGCCCCTGTTGAAATTGATAAGGAAGTGATGCAGAGCGGAATAATGATTGACGGATTAATCAGTCGGCGCACCGAAGGGACACCACAGGGCAGCCCGCTCTCCCCGCTGTTGTCAAACACAGTATTGGACGGGTTGGATAAGGAGTTGGAGGGCAGGGGACACCGCTTTGTCCGTTACGCAGATGACTGTAATATCTTTGTATGCAGCCGCGAAGCAGGCGAAAGGGTAATGCAGTCGTTGAGCAGTTTTATCGAAAACAGACTGAAACTCAAGATCAACGGAGAGAAGAGTAAAGTTTACGAAGTAAAAGAGAGTAAGTTTTTGGGATATATTGTTTTGAATAACGGTATGCTTGCAGTAAGTCACCAAAGCATAAAACGCATAAAAGAGAAAATAAAATCCATCACCTGTCGCAACAGAGGAGTAAAGTTCGAGCATATCATCACCGAACCGAACCTCAAATTACGAGGCCTGTTGAATTACTTTCGCTATGCTAAATCTCACAAACCTGTCCGGACATTAGATGCGTGGATACGGCGAAAATTACGCTGTTACCGCATTAACCCACATTGCAGCGTATTAAAGCAGAAATATTTGTAAATCAATTAAATTGATTTTTTGAAAATCAGATTTGTGTACTACAAATTTTCGTTTGTTAAATGGTTTTGATTTGTAATGCAGACGCTTGTAAATAGCTTCAACTTTTGGAGCTGAGTCACTGCATCTTCGACTGATAATAACCTGATTAAAACAATTTTGAGAAACGGTAAGAACAGGCTTTTGAGTATTCATAATTCTGACGATTTCCTTCCATCCGTAATTCATTTTTTTTTCAGGATTTTGAGCATTTTTATCCAAACATTTTGAAGCATCTTTATCCTCCGGATCACTCTTTTTGAGCTGATACCGAATGGTGTTTACTACCCAATAGGCCAGCAAACCAAGATGCAGATGCGCCATTGTTGATTCATCTTTCTTATGATATATCGGACGTAAATCAATATCCGTCTTCAAAGTTCGAAAAGTTGATTCCACTTCGCGGATGATGCTGTAAACTGTCCAGGTTGTGTTTTCGCTCATTGACAGCGAGGTTCGCAAAAAATAGGTACCGCTTTGTTCATTCACTTCAATATCCGGTTTTACTGTCCACGACATGGCGGTAACTTTCCTGATTTCTTCTGTCTGTTTTGTCTTACGTTTGGTTTTTGATTCTACTTCAATCCTGTAATCAACAGTATAATATCGACTTATAGAGGGATATTTTTGTTTGAGTCTGCCTACCCGTTCATAAACCTTTTCTTCCGTTTTTATGCCGCTCTTTTTAGAAAGTGATGCACAAACGGCAGACAGTCCTTTTTCAAAATTCTCTTGAAAACGATTGTTCATTGACACTTCTTTAGCACGTTTAGCCTCGCTGCTTTGAGAAAAAAGTCGTTGTGTTTTTCGCTAATGACCTTTTGGAGACTGACTTTTTGTTTCTTTTTATCCTATACTTCAATGACCCCGGAAGAAGGATCTATTGAACAGTCTTTCAACCTGCAGCGGGATACACAAACATAATCAAATCCGTTTCCGGTAAGCATCTTTAGATTTTCTTCCGTTGCAATACTGGCGTCGATAACGACTGTTCCGCGTTTTGTTGTGCCTGTTTTTGCTCTGAGACCTTTTATAACAGATTCCAATGTGCTGCAGTCCTGCATATTGCCCTCAAATACGGAAGAGTCTTTTATAAAGCCCTCAGCATTGATTACCAGGGCTAAAACTACAATCTTGCAATCGCTGCGTTTTTCCTTTGACCTGCCAAATTTTGCAAGGTTGCTACCTTTCTTACGACCTTCGAAATATGTGTCCGTTAAATCATAAATATAAATTTCATCCTCTATATCAAATAATTGACCGGTTTTTAAAGATAAAAATTTTTCGATATTTCCCTTTTCTGAAAACAACTTCAAAGAGCTCTTATAAAGTTTATTCTTCGTTATTTTTTCAATCGGATAACCGGTAAGAGAACATACCGCCGGGTTTTCCCTTATCCAACGGACTGTTTCCAGTTCAGAGGCAGGATACACGGCGCGGGATATGATTTGAGTTAGAGCCAGCCTTGCTTCTTCTTCGTTAAAGTCGATATTGGATAGATAATCACCCGGCCCGAGTTGTTCCAGGGCCTGGTAGCAGAGCCATTCGGAACCGGTTTCACGAACATCGGGATGACGGATGCTTTCTTCAAATACCATATTACGCTGACGCTCTGGAGGCTTTTTTTTGGGGGGGGGGCTGACCGATATCAATTCGGTTTTCATTGACTAACCTGTCCCAAAAATCATTGGCTAATTTGTTGACAATCTCTTCATTGTTTTTTTCTATCTCGAATAAATCGGCTTTGCCATCTGCTTCTTCAAAGCGGTTACACAAGATACGGCGTACCTGATTTAACCCAACTTGCCGCACATATAGACGTAAATTATTCATATTCAAACAATCACCGTCTTAAAATTCATTTATGGGGGACTACGGTTTTTTCCCTCATTTTCGGGTTTGTCTGCTTAAAATTTAGCGCACGGTATATTTTCGCCTGTTCCTGATTGGGTCGGGTTGCCTTGCGCAGGATCAGGCTGTCCCTGTTTTCGAGATTCTGCGCGTGGTAACCATCGTTTGTGAGGACATGATGTTGCCTATTCGCCTCCAACTGTGATGGATACCCTGCTTTTTCAACCCCCGACGAATCGCATGAACTAATTGATATGCAAGATACCCACAAAAATATGGGCTTCCGTATTTTTGTCCTTTGTACGTTGGGCATATTTCTAATCTGGCAGGGTGTAAGTCCCGGCACACGCCGAGTTGGAAGGAAGTGTTAGCGATTGGCTAGGGGTTGTCCGCGAGGACAAGTCTGAAGGAAGCCATCAGCAAAAGCGATGTAATGACGCACAGAAACTTGATACGGGGCTGCACAGCGGATGGCAAGCGGGCAATGGATTGTGCAGCAAAACAATACGAAGGACTGAATTTGTAACTGTAAGGAGCAGTCAGTTTAAAATCGGGACAATGGAGCAAAAGAAAGAAATAGCGTATCAGCTGGAACTGTTTGACATAAATGGGCAGAGCGTTATTTACCCTTCTCCAAACCGTAGAAGAAACGGACGGACAAATGGCTTTGCAAGTTGTTTCGGCAGGCAAACAGGGACAGGCCTTAGTGTGTGGGATAATGGAGCAGGTATGCAGTCCGGAAAATCTTAGGAGCGCTCACGGACAGGTAAAACAGAACAAGACGTACAACCTTAATCGACACACAGACCTGAAAAACTTTTTCGATGCTGTCAATCACGACCGCCTGATGTACCGGTTATCAACACGGACAGGTGATAAGCCCCTGTTGAAACTGATAAGGAAGAGTTTGC
>JAIRNV010000057.1 GCA_031257875.1 Dysgonamonadaceae bacterium | reverse complement strand
AGTTATGCGGACAAATGCCGCATCTCTACGAGACGTCGGTGAGGGTGGGGAACGCTATTTTCTACCGAACTTTGCATCTCTACGAGATGCCGGTTCACCGGTATGGTTTTGTGCATTGCAGGCAGGATACGGATAATAATCCCGTCAGGGATTGAAGCTCGGTAGAAATGTTTGATCACACAGCGCCCCGCATGACGTCAGTTATGCGGACAAATGCCGCATCTCTGCGGGATGCCGCTTTCAAGTTTACCATTTCACTATTCACCATTAATCATTAATCATTATTTACTTGTGTTACGCAGACATAAACAAGTGAACTGTTCTCAAGGCCGGAGGCCTTACCTGTGCATATCCCCGGATAAATACGGGGGCATCTCAAAATAATATTTCGCCATTAAAAAATTTCACGTAATTTTGTGAAATAAAATTAAAATAAAACATGGCGAACAAAAAATTAAAAAAAGCCGGTTTCTTGAATATCCCGGTTCCACAGGGCATTGACTTGGTGCAGGCTATAAAGGATTTGAAAAAGGAAAAAAACGCCATTATTCTGGCTCATTATTATCAGGATTCCGAAATTCAGGACGTTGCCGATTTTGTCGGCGACAGTTTGGCGCTGGCGCAGTGGGCTACTCAAACGGACGCGGATGTTATTGTATTGTGCGGCGTCCATTTTATGGGTGAAACGGCCAAGATTCTTTCTCCCGAAAAAAGGGTGTTTGTTCCCGATTTAAATGCGGGATGTTCATTGGCAGACAGTTGTCCGGCCGATGAAATGGACAAATTTATCAAACTGTATCCGGGGCACACGGTGATTTCCTACGTAAATACGACGGCTGCCGTGAAAACTTTAACCGATGTGGTGGTTACTTCTACAAATGCCCGCCAAATTGTGGAGAGTTTTCCCCTCGAAACAAAGCTAATCTTCGGTCCCGACGAGAACCTCGGAAATTATATAAACAGTCTTACCGGCCGGAATATGGTCTTGTGGAAAGGCGCCTGCCACGTACATGAACAGTTTTCTTTGGAAAAAATTCTGGCTTTAAAACAGGAACATCCCGATGCACAGGTTTTGGCGCATCCCGAATGTAAAACCGTGATCTTGAAAATCGCCGATTACATTGGTTCTACGAGCGCTTTATTGAAATTTTCCACTCATTCGCCGACTAAAAAATTTATTGTTGCAACCGAATCGGGAATTTTGCATAAAATGCAGTTGATCAACCCCGATAAAATTTTTATTCCCGCCCCCCCCAACGACAGCACTTGCGCTTGCAACGAATGTAATTTTATGAGATTAAATACTTTGGAAAAATTGTACAATTGCCTGAAATATGAAGTGCCGGAAATATTTATTTCGGAGGAAGTACAACGGAAAGCGGTTAAGCCGATTCTCAGAATGCTGGAGATTTCGGGGAAATTAGGATTGTGAGGAATGACAGGGCGCGACAATCTGTTTCCTGTAAAAAAACACAAAATTTTATATAAACTATTGAATAATTGTATACTTTTGCAGGCTCATTTATTTTGATGCATGAGATTTTAAGACATGTTACAGAATTGAAAAATGACCGATAATAATAAAATAGAAATCTTAATTGCTAATGACGAACATATTCAATATGTTCCCGTTGTTTTGAAAACAATAGAAGATGCGGCAAAAGTGCGCGGTACGGGAATTGCCAAACGTTCGCCCGAATATGTGGAGCAGAAAATGCGTGAAGGGAAAGCAATTATTGCTTTGGTGGGCGATGAATTTGCGGGATTTACCTATATCGAATCGTGGGGAAACAAACAGTTTGTTGCCACATCCGGTTTGATTGTCGTTGACAAATTTCGAGGACAGGGTTTGGCAAAGCAGATTAAAATCAAGGCTTTCCAACTGGCGCGCCGGTTGTGGCCCGAAGCCAAACTGTTCAGCTTGACATCCGGAAGCGCCGTAATGAAAATGAATACCGAGCTGGGATATGTTCCGGTTACATTTGCCGAATTGACCGATGACGAGGCTTTCTGGCGCGGTTGCCGGGGTTGTGTCAATTACGATATTCTCGAACGCACCGGCCGTAAGTATTGCATTTGCACTGCCATGCTTTACGTTCCTAAAACACAGGCACAAGCGGATATAAGGAATGAAAAATAAAACGGATAAAAACAATGAAAAAAAAGGTAGTTTTAGCATTCAGCGGCGGATTGGATACATCGTTTTGCGCAATGTATCTGTCGCAGGCAAAAGGGTATGAAGTTTACACCGCATTGGCAAATACCGGCGGTTTCAGTGAAGAAGACTTGAAGAGAATCGAAGAACGGGCGTATAAATTAGGCGCAACAAGGCATGTGAATCTGAACATTACGAAAGAATATTACGAAAAAAGCATCAAATACATGATTTTCGGAAACGTACTGCGTAATGGAACTTATCCTGTGTCCGTAAGTTCGGAACGCATTTTCCAGGCGCTCGCAATTATCAACTACGCCAAGGAAATCGGAGCGGACTATGTTGCGCACGGAAGTACCGGCGCCGGAAACGACCAGGTGCGTTTCGACCTCACTTTCGAGGTGATTGCGCCCGAAATCGGAATCCTCACGCCTACCCGCGACATGGCGCTTACCCGCGAATATGAAATCAATTACCTCAAAGAACACGGATACGAAGCCGATTTCACAAAAATGACCTATTCCATCAACAAAGGCCTTTGGGGAACCAGCATCGGGGGAAAAGAAACCCTGCAATCCGACCGGACTTTGCCGGAAGAGGCTTATCCGTCGCAGTTGCTGGAAAACGGCGAAGAAATACTGAAAATCGGCTTTGAAAAAGGAGAGATTTCGGCGGTGAACGGGAAAATATATACCGACAAAGTGAGGGCAATTCAGGAAATAGAGCGTATCGGCTCGCGTTACGCCATCGGACGGGATATGCATATCGGCGATACGATTATCGGTATTAAAGGGCGCGTGGGTTTTGAAGCGGCGGCTCCTTTGCTGATTATCAACGGCCATAAAATGCTGGAAAAACATACTTTAAGTAAATGGCAGCAGTATTGGAAAGACCAAATCGGTACGTGGTACGGCATGTTTCTGCACGAAGCGCAGTACCTCGAACCGGTCATGCGCGATATGGAGGCATTCCTGCAAAATTCGCAAAGCCATGTTACGGGAACGGTTATCATCCGCCTGCAACCCTATCATTTTACCCTGGTTGGCATCGAAAGCGACTACGACCTGATGAAAACCGATTTCGGCGAATATGGCGAAATCAACAAGGCTTGGACTTCGGATGACGCCAAGGGTTTTACGAAAATTACGGCTATTCCGAATAAGATTTATTTTAATGTTGAGAATAAATGTGTAAAAAATTAAGTTGTATTTTTGTAAACACGAAGGCACAAAGGCACAAAGTTCTTATATATCCTAAAATATTACGTTGTGCCTTCGTGCCTTCGTGCCTTCGTGCCTTCGTGTTTACAAAAAAAATAATTTAAAATATGATAAAAACAGGAATTATAGGCGGCGCAGGCTATACGGCAGGCGAATTGCTTCGCATACTGGTTAATCATCCGGATGCGGAAATCACATTTGTTCACAGTACGAGCAATGCCGGAAACAAAATTATCGACGTGCATGGCGGCTTGACAGGCGAAACGGATTTGACATTCACAGACCTTATTCCACCTTCAGGGGGTTGGGGGGAAATTGACGCGCTCTTTCTTTGCTCGGCGCACGGCGACAGCCGCAAGTTTCTGGAAATTCAATCCATTCCCCCGCAAGTAAAAATTATTGACTTATCGACCGATTACCGTCACAAAAAAACAGCCGGAGATTTCGTCTACGGTTTGCCCGAACTGAATAAACCGCAAATCCGGGAAGCGGCGCATGTGGCTAATCCGGGTTGTTTCGCAACGGCTATACAGTTGGCATTGTTGCCTTTGGCGGCGTCTCGCAAAATAACGGGCGAGATGCATGTTCACGCAATTACCGGCTCGACCGGCGCGGGGGTGAAACCCGGGGCAACCACCCATTTCAGCTGGCGGGACAATAATCTTTCGGTTTACAAAGCCTTTGAACACCAGCACTTGCAGGAAATCAACGAATCGTTGCACCGGTTACAGCCGGAATTGACCTGTCCGCTCAATTTTATTCCCGTTCGGGGAAATTTCTCAAGGGGTATTTTTGCAAGCGTTTATACGGATTGCAATCTATCGGCAGAAGAAGCAAACGCCCTGTACAATGATTTTTATAAAGACGCTGCATTCACTTTTGTCACCGACAGAAACCCCGATTTGAAACAGGCAGTGAATACCAATAAATGCGTCTTGTATTTGGAAAAATTCGGCAATAAGTTATTGATTATTTCGGTGATTGATAATCTTTTGAAAGGCGCTTCCGGACAAGCCGTGCAGAATTTCAACCTGATGTTCGGTCTGGATGAAAAAACCGGATTGAGGCTGAAAGCAGGCGGATTTTAGTATATTTTTTGTAATTTTGCCGCATGGAAAAAAATTTGTACATCATATCGGGATGTAACGGAGCCGGGAAAACCACCGCTTCCTATACGGTTTTGCCCGAAATTTTGAATTGCAAAGAGTTTGTCAATGCCGATGAGATTGCAAAAGGGCTGTCGCCGTTTCAACCCGAAAAAGTTGCTATTGAAGCGGGAAGGATTATGCTCGGAAGGATTAAGGAATTGTTGAAGAACAATGAAAATTTCGCATTTGAAACAACGCTTGCAACCAAAAGTTACAAAAATACGATACTTGAAGCAAAACGCAAGGGATATAATGTAACTCTGATTTTCTTTTGGTTACAATCCGTTGATTTAGCAAAAAACAGGGTGCGGGAGCGGGTTTTGAAAGGCGGGCATCATATTGAACCCGATGTAGTTGAAAGGCGGTATCTTGCGGGGATTAGGAATTTATTTGATATTTATATTCCTATTTCAGAGATAATATTTATCTTTGACAATTCGGAAGGCACTCATGAGCTAATTGCGGAAAAAAAGAACAATTTGGACTTTTTAATAATTAATAATTTAAAATATAATAAATTACAGCAATATTATGACAGAAAAGGATAGAATAAAGCTAAAAGAAAATCTTTTGCGAGGCCTCGAAAAATCATACAAAGATTTACTTGCATACAAAAAACGTAATAACGAGGACCTTATCATACTTCAAAACGATCAGATAGTAAGGATTAAACCATAAACAGAGACACATGCAATTTTTCGACGTATATCCCCGCTGGCCGATTGAACCCGTCAGGGCGCAGGGCTGCAAAATCTACGATAAAGAAGGCGCAGAGTATCTGGACTTTTACGGCGGTCATGCCGTGATTTCCATCGGACATTCTCATCCGTATTATATGGAAGCGCTTACCAAACAGTTGAATCACATCGGATTCTATTCCAACGCCGTACTCAATTCCTTGCAGGACGAGTACGCGGAAAAACTCGGCGAACTGTCGGGTTATCCCGATTATTCGCTTTTCATGGTTAATTCGGGCGCCGAGGCTAATGAAAACGCTTTGAAACTGGCTTCTTTCCACAATTCAAGGAAAAAAGTCGTGGCTTTCCAAAACTCTTTTCACGGAAGAACCGACGCTGCTGTTCAGGTAACCGACAACAGCAAGTATAAAGCGCCTGTGAATGAAAATATGGACGTCGTTTTCCTTCCGCTCAACAATATCGAAGCAGTGAGGGAAACGCTTTTACAGGAAGATGTTTCAAGCGTTATTATTGAAGGAATACAGGGGATCGGGGGAATCCGCGTGCCGGAGCCGTCCTTTTTGCAAAAGCTAAGCAGCATTTGTGAAGAAACGGACACGGTTTTGATTCTGGATGAAATACAGTCGGGTTACGGACGTTCCGGACGATTCTTTGCCCATCAACATGCCGGCGTCCGTCCCGATATGATTACGGTTGCGAAAGGCATGGGCAACGGATTTCCTGTTTCTGGGATGTTGATCGCTCCCAAGTTTGAAGCGGTTCACGGACAGTTGGGAACGACTTTTGGCGGAAACCATCTGGCCTGCGCAGCCGCTATTGCGGTAGCCGACGTGATTAAAGCGGAAAACCTGGTAGAAAATGCAGCCGAAGTCGGGGCTTTTTTAATGGAAGAATTAAAAAAAATGCGACAGGTCAAAGAGGTGCGCGGACACGGGTTGATGATCGGCGTTGAGTTCGCGGAACCGATTAAATTCATGCGGAACAAACTTTTGTTTGAAGAAAAAGTATTTACCGGCGCAACGGGGACGCACGTGTTTCGCCTCTTGCCGCCGCTTTCCGTGACAATGGACGAGGCTGCGGAGTTTTTAAGGAGGTTTGTAAATACAGTTAACCCGGTATCTGGTAGCGACTCGCATTTCCCATCCAATCTTACAATTTGAAAATGAATATCGGAATGCTAACGAAAGCATACATAACCGAACTGAAACACAGAAAGAACAGTGACATTGCCTTCCTTGTAAGCACACAACACGATGTGGGTACGATTGTGTTTATCCTTGAAAGTTTGGGGCAATTGCCGGCCGACTTTCACGCAGATTTCCTGTATAATCTTTTGAGCCATAATCACGCACAAGTACGCCTCAATGCTGTTAAAAATATCGGAAAACTGAACGGAAAATCGGACACCAAACCTTTGCTTGCTTTATATCAACACGAAACAGATACAGGAGTTCGTCGTGAAATAGTGTCGGCTATCGGCAGACAAAGAAAATGTGCAAACAAACCGCTTTTATATGAATTTCTGAATGATACTGACCCCAAAATTGTCTGTCAGGCGATACGTGGATTGTTAGTTTTTGAAAATGATAAGGAAGTAGAAGAACATTTGCGCCCGCTTGTAAATCACGAAAACGAAATGGTACGGAATGTGATTTACAAAGAATATTTTGCAAAAGAACAATCAAAAAAAGACGCTTTACCGCACGCTGAAACTTATGATTTTTTAAAAGTTGCATAAAAAGTATGAATGTGGAAAAATTCACAAATAAAGACCGTCAATTGGTTTTGGAAGAATTAGGACGAATTCAAAAATCCAACTTGTCACAAGTGAAACAATCAAGGCGTTTATATACGGATGAAAATGGAAAACCTTTTTTGATATTTGGCGGCAGCGGCGATTGGCACGGACTTACCGAAAAAGGAATGAACGAAATAATTGAATATATATCAAAAACAAATCAAGAAGGCGTTTTTGTTGTTGTGAAAAAATACCGTTCAAAACTAGTCATCAACGTTGGAACTTTATCAATATTTTTGGCAAATAAAAACAAGTTGCAAAGAACAAAAAACGGTTATTATCAATTTCATTGTATTTTAATAGACGACGGGATATATTTATTGGAATTACCTGAGTTGATATGCAATTATTGGGCTGAAATAAAATTTCCTGACTATAAAAAGGATTTGAGCAGACTAAAAGAAATATCAAAAATTATCAACATAGAAATTAGTGATGACACACCTCTTACTCATTCGGACATTGAAGCAAAATTATTATTAATAGGGAGTTATTTGAATTACAGAACATATACGCCAGACAGAGGGAAAAATAGTATTTATGGAAATTTGGGTGATTTATGTTCGGAAAAAGAAGTTCCAACAGAAAGTATTCCAAAAATCAGCATTGATAAAGTTAGAAAAATTGATGTGATTTGGTTTGACGAAGAAGGTTATCCAACGCATGCCTTTGAAGTTGAGCATTCAACCGATGTTACGAAAGGATTATTACGTTTATATCAAATTCACAAATTGCATATTCGGCTGTATATTATTGCCGAAGAAGACAAAAGAGTAAAATTTAACAAGGAAGTTAATATAAATCCATTTTACAAAATAAAAGAAGAATACATTTTCAAAAATTATCAGGAATTAGACGAGTTTTTTGAGAGTGTAAAACAATTCACGAAAATTCAAGAAAAATTTTTAAAGAAAATAGTAATATGATGCCAATAATATTTACAACAGGTGCATTTTTGCAGCCAATGAAAGTTATAACCGATAACGGTAAAGAACAATGGATTTGGACTGTCTCTGAATTTATTGATGACAGCTATAAGAATGGAGAAATTTATAATCCGAATGAGTACGCAAATAATTTATCCGAATTGCTTGAAAATACAACGGCAGAAATGTTCATTGACGGGTAACGGCTATATTGAATGTATTTTGGCTCGCGTTGCGAGATGAAAACGGGTACAGAAAGTTTGGCGAAATTTTGCAAAAACTTGATATCCCGCATAAAAATTACAATGGCAATTTAGATGCGGATTTGCCGAAAATTTTGGAACGGTTACGGCAGCGTTTCAGATGCGGATATAATTCTTTTGGCCGTCAAGCCCTGGCTGGTGGATAATGTCGTCGAAGGCAGTACCTGTAGACGGGCAAGCATTTTCAAAAGATTTGAAGAATTATCCGGAGAGTAATTAATAATAATTTATTAAATATTAAAATTATGAGTGAAAATTTACAGACAGGTGTCGAATCAAATGTTGGTAATGATTTAATAACATTGGCTATACCTGTGTATAATGCGGAGAACTATATTGAAAGGTCTTTAAAATCTGCATTAAATCAAACGTATAAGAATATTGAAATTCTTATTGTTGATGATTGTGGGACTGACAGGTCTATAGAGATTGTTAATCAGTTTGTTAATGAAAATCGGGGGGGGGGGGGAGTAAAAATAAGAGTTGTAAGACCGTCTGAAAATATAGGTGTTGGCGCTGCAAGAACTCTTGCGATTAAAGAAGCAAAGGGCAAGTATTTATTTTATATGGATCAGGATGATGAATTAATGCCGTTTGCAATTTCTGTTTTGTATGAAGAGATGTGTTTAAAAGAAGTTGATGTAGTTCAGGGTTCTCATACAGAGTGTAAAAACGGTATTATTACTTGTACTTTCTCTAAGCAGTTTCATACGGTTAATAGAAAGGGGTCTTTAAAATCTCACTTTAAAGGCAATCTAAGTGGTTATGTGTGGAATAAATTATATAATGTTAAGTTTTTACGAGATAATAACATAGAAACTGATGCTCGCAGTTGTGAGGATATGATTATGATATATCAAGTTGCTTTAAATGCTGAAGCCATTAGCAGTTTATCTCTTATTACATATAAAAAATTCATTAATGATAATTCTTTAGGCGCCACAAATGTCAGGAATTTATCTGTATATTCAGCTTATATAGATACATTAGATTTTAAATCACTCTATTTAAAGAGTTGTAATTTTGATTACTCTTTAAGAACTTTGATAAAGATTTATTTATTTTTTAACAGGCTTTTAGTGACTTATTGTGTATCGAAAGGTCCTGAATCTGTACATTATTTGTTACCTGAAGCATTATCTTCAAAATATTTACTGGATAAAGACACTTTCACTAATCCTGTTTTGTTTGTGTTCTGGTTATTCAGTATTTTACCTTATCCTGTTAAAATGTTGGGTGTAAGATGTTATATTTTCCTGCGCAGATTTTATAAATAATTTCCACAGTTAAAATAGATAATATAATGAAAATTACAGTTATCGGCGCCGGAAACATGGGAGGCGCCATCGTTCGCGGACTGCTAAAAGGCAGTCTGTTTGCAGCGGAAGATATTTCCGTCAGCGATGTGAATCGGGATGTTTTGAATGTCCTGAAAAAAGACATTCCCCGCTTGAATACCGAATTGGACAGTTACAACAGCGTTTCGGATGCGGATATAATTCTTTTGGCCGTCAAGCCCTGGCTGGTGAATAATGTTGTCGACAGCATCAAATTCAGGATGGATTATGGCAGGCAGATACTGGTTTCCATTGCCGCCGGAATAGATATAGCCTCATTGAGCAGATTTTTGAAAAAACATCCGGGCGAAGACCTTATTCCGGCTATTTTCAGGGTCATCCCCAATACGGCGATTGCGATACGGAAAAGCGTCAATTTGATTGCTTTTGAAAATGCTTCCGACGGGCAAAAAGATTTATTGCTGCGGATTTTCAACGAATTGGGAACGGCCATTTTGTTAGACGAAAGCAAACTGGCAGCCGGCACGGCATTGACTTCCTGCGGCATTGCCTACCTGTTCCGTTATGTGCGGGCAGCCGTTTCGGCAGGCGTAGAGATGGGTTTTTATCCGAAAGAAGCGCAAAACATGATAGTCGAAACGATGCTGGGCGCCGCCGAACTGTTGAAAGCCGGCGGAGAGAATCCCGAAACGGAAATCGACAAAGTAACGACTCCAGGCGGAATAACCATTCGAGGATTGAACGAACTGGAAGCCAACGGCTTTTCAAATGCGGTTATCAAAGGAATAAAAGCCGGTAAATTTTGACGATTTTATGAACATAGTTGTAAACCCTTCTTTCAATTATATGGCTTCTTTCGTCAAATCTATTCCGGATTTTTTTGACAAAGAAGGAGAAACTATTTACAATGAACGGAATCAAATCAAAGTTTTTGATACCGGCAATGAAAAAATCGTTGTCAAATCGTTCAAAGTTCCGTTTTTCTTCAACCGGATTATTTACACCTGTTTCCGTCCGTCGAAAGCGAAACGTTCTTATGAATACGCACTGAAATTGATTGAACGGCAAATCAATACCCCACAGCCGGTTGCTTATGTCGAAAATCGGAAAAACGGATTGCTGGCCGGTTCGTATTATGTTTCCATATACAAAGAATATCCGGGTACTTTACGGGAACTTCGCGACCATACTTTGGAAGAGAAAAGGGATTTGGCGAGCGCTTTCGCTCGATTTACGACGGAGATTCATGAAAATGCGATTCTTCCGCTGGATTATTCTCCCGGAAACATTTTGTATGAAAAAACCGGCGATGAATACCGTTTTTGCCTGATTGACCTCAACCGGATGCGTTTTATGCCCGTTGACCTAAAAACCGGCGCTTACGGATTGAGGCGACTTTGGGGAAATGAGGAAACAATTGCTTTCATAGCAAGAGAATACGCCGGACTGCGGAAATTCGACGAAAAGAAATGTGAGGAATTGGCGCTGCACTATCATCGTTTGTTTTGGAATAAATATTTGCGGAAGCATCGGGAGTTTTAATTATCAACTCATGTTACGCAGCCGTAAATATTTGTAGAAATTCAAGATTAAAATCTTCATGACTGAAATGTTTTCAGGAGTTTATAAATATGTTTGAGATGTTTATGTTTCGGCGCGTGCCGAAAGGGGTTTGCAGCCCTGCAAAACGGTTTCGGTACGCGCCGAAAGGGATTTGCAGCCCTGCAAAATGGTTTCGGCACGCGCCGAAAGGGGTTTGTAGCCATGCAAAACGGTTTCGGCACGCGCCGAAAGGAGTTTACACCTGTGCGAAACAGTTTCGGCACGCGCCGACGGCGAACGGCATGGTGCGTAACATCAGTTATCAATTGCGAGTTACCCGCGATTTACAATTTGCAATGAAATGCACCCATTTACAATAGTAATTTTATAACAATAAAAAAAAATACGGTATGTTTTCAGGAATAGTAGAAGAAGCGGCAACAGTTTTTAAATTAGTTGCCGATCAGGGAAATTTGCATTTAATGCTAAAATGTTCCTTCGTGAAAGAATTGAAAATCGACCAAAGTGTCGCTCACAACGGCGTTTGTCTGACTGTTGTCGACTTGACGGACGATACCTATACGGTGACCGCCGTCAAAGAAACCCTGGAGCGTTCCAATTTGGGGCTTTTACAGGCGGGCGACAAAGTGAATCTGGAAAGAAGCATGTTGATGAACGGCCGTTTAGACGGGCATATCGTTCAGGGGCATGTTGACCAGACCGCTGTCTGCACCCGGGTCGACGAGGCCGGCGGAAGCTGGTACTACACTTTTGAATATGCTTTTGATAAAACTTTGGCCAGGCAGGGTTATATGACCGTTGAAAAGGGGTCGGTTACCGTCAATGGCGTCAGTCTTACGGTTTGTAATTCAAAGGACAACAGTTTCCAGGTGGCGATTATTCCCTACACTTATGAATGTACGAATTTTCACCGGATCAAACCGGGAACGGTGGTGAATCTGGAGTTTGACATCATTGGAAAATATATCAGCAAACTCAATCAATATACCGGGTAAAAGGGTAAAGGGTAAAAGGTGAAGGGTAAAAGGTGAAAGGTAAAAAGTGAACAGCTTTTGTACCTTTCACCTTTTACCCTTTACCTTTTACCCTTTACCCTTTACCCTTTCGCGCCAAGTATCAAAGTGGAAGGCATTTCCTGCAAAGCCTCTTTCCGGTGTTCCGAAACATCATTCCAGGTAGCGTAACTGATAAGCATAAAATTGTATTTGGTCAACAGTGTTCCGGAAATATCCGTATCGGGCAAAAGCGTCGAAGATTTAACTGTTGCAAGAAATTGCCGCAGAGGTTTTTCTATCTGCCGGTATTCCGAAGAACGGTAAACGATACTTATGTAGCCTTGCGTTGATATCATCAAAGTTTGAGCATACGGCAACAAAAACAAATCGGCTTCCGAATCCAGAATCAACACGATTTTGCTTGCTTTTACAAAATCCCTATTTACAAAAATGCCTACCGGACAATGGCTTTGTTCGATAAACGTTTTCGTCTTGTCTTTCAACAATTCGGTAGGTAAAAACCATTTTTCCGCCTGTAAATAGCGGCGGTGCGTCGCATTGCGATATTGATTGGCGGCAATGTCGTTCGGCAGGTTGCTCCAGGTAATACCTGCGCCAACCAGCAGAAAATCAAATGCTTCCACATTCGCAATCTCTGCAATATCCTGACCGACATTGCTTGAGACTTCATACCGCGGGTTGATAGAAATTTGCAACCTTTCGGCTTCTTTCAGAATCGGCTGGAAGCTAACCGTTTCAAAACTGCCGGTCTGTAAAGGATTTATTTCCGGACCAACCGTAAAGTGCAGTGCGGTTATTTCCAGTTTTTTTCCGATTTTGGAAAACATCTGACTGGCCACATCCAGCATCACCTGTCCGTTGCCGGCGCGACCGAAAGAAAGCAAAACCCTGAACGAGGGTTCCGGAGACAGGCTCGCCTTCCGTTCGGACAACCTTTCCCGAACTTTGAACACCGACCGGATGAATAAAATCATGGGCGTTGTCATAAAGGTAGTTACCAGGGTCATCAAAACCAGCATGACAAAAACAGGCGGCGACAGAATGTACATTTTATAACCTATCGACAGCACGACCAATTCCATCAACCCGCGCGTATTCATCAAAGCGCCGATGTGCAAACTGTCTTGCCAGCTTTCGCCCGTAAGCCGTGCCGCTATCGTAGCGCCTCCGAATTTTCCCACAACGGCAACTAAAATAAATACTCCGCTCAGCAGCCACAAATCGGGTGTATTCAAAAGTCCGATTTCCGTTTTCAGCCCCGTAGCAACAAAAAAGAGCGGCAAAAACAGTGAAAGGGAAACCGCTTCGACTTTTTCGGACATAATTTGCCGGAATTTAATGTCGGCAGGCATGATGACTCCGGCCAAAAACGCTCCGAATAAAGCATGCAAGCCCAAAATTTCCGTCACGAAAGAAGAGGAAACAAGCATCAAAAATATGAATGCAATTAATTTTTTATCAATGACTTCCTCATTGTGATACAGTTGCCCCACCATTTGCATGAAAGGACGGGCAACGACAAACATAAAAAGCAGGTAAAGCGCTGCAAACAGGATGTTAAACACCGCACTCAAAATACTTCCGGCCTGCGCTATCGAAATGATTACCGCCAGAAGGCACCAGGCCGTAATATCCCCGTTGGCGGCGCTCGACAAAGTAATCGTTCCCAGATGTGTTCTGGCAAGCCCTTTTTCCTGAATAATCCGCGCCAGCACAGGAAAAGCCGTAATGCTCATCGCAATCCCGATAAACAGGGAAAACGACAGGAAAGGCGCCGTTTCATACGCATATTTGTCGTAGACAAAATAAGCGACCGATACGCCCAGGAAAAAAGGGAAAATAATGCTTGTATGACTGATAAACGTCGTCTTTTTCAGACTCTTGAGTACTTGCGAAAAATCCAGCTCCATGCCGATGGCAAACATAAAAAGTATTAAACCGAACTGGCTTAAAAGTTCAATATTTCCCAAAGATTCGGGCGGGAAAAGAAAGCCGGATACGTTTGGAAACCAATGCCCGAAAATGGAAGGTCCCAAAACAATACCGGCCAGGATTTCACCGAGAACCGTCGGCTGACGCAGGGTTTTGAAAATTTTGGCGAAAATCCTGCAACAGGCGAGAATAACTGCAATTTGCAATAACAGGATACCAAACGGACTTTGAAGCTGTTCCTGTAATTGATGTCCGAAGAAATGAAATCCTTCGCCTAAATTGGAGGGCCTCCCCCCTGCCCCCTCCAAAGGAGGGGGATAGCCGGGCGTCTGACCGGAAACAAGGATTTCATGGCTTTGCCGACTTTCTCCCGCTTTGACTATAAAGTACATCAATACCCCGAAAACCGTGATCATTGTCAGATAAAAGCAAATATTTCGTATTTTCTTCAGCATCCGGTTGTATTTTTTTTACAAAGTTAGTAAAATTTTTTTGGTGAACGGCGAAGGATGAAGGAATTGAGAATGGATTGCTTTGGGCTTTGCCCTCGCAATGACGGCTGCTGTTATTTAACCTTGCGACAATTTGAAACCCCTGCGCAAAGAGTAACGTTTGTGTGTCGGGGAAAAGCAGTATCTTTGCACTTTCAGGAACTGAAAAATGTAAATAATCATCATAAAATGAAACGTAAATTGATAAATCAGTTGTTGGCATGGAAAAACGCTACGGATCGTATGCCTTTAATTGTAACCGGTGCGCGGCAGGTTGGCAAGACGTATGGCTTGCTGGAATTTGGCAGAAAATATTATCAAAATATCGCATATCTGAATTTTGAAAATAACAGCGGCTTGCACTCTGTCTTTGAGCGTGATTTAAACCCTGCGAGAATTGTTCGTGAATTGTCGGTAAAATCGGGCGAACCGATTTTTGAAAATAATACATTGCTGATTTTTGACGAAATTCAGGCATGTGAACGGGCTTTGACTTCGCTCAAATATTTTTGCGAAGATGCACCCGATTATCATGTTACAGCGGCTGGCAGTTTGCTGGGTGTTACGCTCAATCGCGCAGGATTCTCGTTTCCTGTTGGCAAAATCAACAAAATTACGCTCAGCCCCCTTGATTTCGAAGAATTTTTGTGGGCATCAGGCAAACGAAACGGTGCGGAAATGATACGCGAATGTTTTGAAAATGATTCGTTTTTTTCGGCGCACAACGAATATCTGGATTTATATAAAACCTACCTGTTAGTTGGCGGAATGCCGTTTGTAGTTAACGAATATATTAAAAATAAGGATTTTATTCAGGTTTATAATTTGCAGCACACCATAAACGACGCTTATATTGCCGATATGGTAAAATATGCACAGGCTGCGGAAACAAACAGGATTCTTTCAGTTTACAATTCCGTTCCTGCGCAGCTGGCAAAGGAAAATCACAAATTTCAGTACAAAATTATCAAGGCAGGGGCGCGGGCATTAGCGTTTGAAAATTCACTCGAATGGCTGCAAACGGCAGGAATTGTGCGTAAATGCATAAAAATCAGCGAGGGAAAATTTCCGTTGGAACTTTTCGCGCATCACAATTCATTCAAAGTTTATCTTTCAGACACGGGTTTGCTGTCATCGAAATACAATCTCTCGCCTAACGCAGTTTTGAGCGATTTGTCGGGTTTCGACAATATAAAAGGTGCATTGGCGGAAAATTACGTGTTTACAGCGCTAATTACGAACGGTTATTCGCCGTTTTACTGGGAATCGGAAGGCAAAGCGGAACTTGATTTTGTTTTTCAAACCCGCAAAGGGCAAATTATTCCTCTCGAAGTAAAATCGTCGGAACACAACCGTGCCCGCAGTTTGCAGCAGTTTGTCGGCAGGTATAAGCCCGATTATTCTATTCGCGTTTCGACAAAGAATTTCGGTTTGGAAAACAGAATAAAATCTGTTCCGCTGTATGCGGCATTTTGTATATAGCGCTCTTTCCCAAGTTTACGTTATCACATATTCTTCTACGGCTTTTCCTTCTTCCAAGGCGTCGAGTATTTCGTCCACCTTGTCTTTGTCTACGCCGCCATACCAGTAATTGTTGGGCTGCACGACCACAATAGGCCCCTGGCTGCATACGCTCAGGCAGGCGGTGGTGGTTACCACGGCATCAATGCCCCTGTCGGCGCATTCTTCCGTGATGTACTGCACCAGCGAGGCGGCGCCCTGTTTATTACACGCCCCCTGAGCGTCTCCCGCAACCCTGTATGAGTTGCATACCAAAATCATAAAATCCGGTTTCTTCATTTTTTTTCAGTTTTATTTATTAATAATCATTGTTATAATTCACCCTTTATCCGCATCCGGAACCGGTTCCGCGGCAGGCTTCCCCGCAACGGGTGTAATCGCTGCGGCAAAGCGTTTTGACGGGCAGGTTCAGGTAAACGGCGTCCAGACCGGCGTCAATCAGCCCGCTCATTTGTATGACCCTTATTCCGTTTGCATGGAGTATGCGCATCGGCGTTTCCCCGACGCCTCCCACGAGCACTGCCCTGCAGTCTACGAGCGTTGTATTGGCCAGGGCTTTCCACCTTTCCTCGCCGCCGCCTTCGGGCGGGGTGTTGCGGGTTTCAACGAAATGATAGCCGTTGCGAGACTGCTCGAAGATGTACAGTTTACGCGCCTCGCCGAGGTGAAGGTTCACCAGCAGACCTTCATGGCTGGCTACCGCAACCCTTGTGCGCCCTTCGCCCTTATTGACGACTAAGGTCGAGAACTGTCCTATCATTTTCATCGCTTCCGTATTGTCGCAACCGAGCAGTCCGGCGGCGTCGGCGCGGCAGCGGGCGCAGTGAGCCATCGGTTTGATATATTCGGCAATACGCAGTTTAATGGATTTCATCAACTCCTTTGAAGGCTCTTTCAGCAGTGCAAATTCCGTGTTTTCAGTCGGATACAGCGGAATACAATTCATTGTGCCGGCGCCCAGGGCGGCCACTTTTGCGGCAATTTCGCCTGCTTCCCCGTCATTGATACCCGGACAGATAACCGTATTTATTTTCACCGCAATCCCCTTCGACTTGAGGAGTTCGATACATTTCAACTGCTGTTCCAGCAATATCAGGCCACCCTGTTCGCCGCGGTATACCCTGCGGTTATAACGAACCCATCGGTATATTTTGGCCAAAGTTCCGGGATTTAGCGAGTTGACGGTCAGCGTTACATGCGAAACACCCGCTCCGGCCAGGTCATCAATATAAGGAGCCAGGTCAAGCCCGTTGGTCGACAGGCAAAGAATCATGTCGGGGAATTCCTTTTTCACAAGCTCCACCGTGAGCATTGTCTCTTCAGGGTTGGCAAACGGGTCGCCGGGTCCGGCTATCCCTGTAACGCTGATGTCGGGCATCTTTTCGTTCAGGGCTTTCAGGTAATGCACTGCCTGCATGGGCGACAGGAGCGTACTGCTTACGCCCGGCCGGCTTTCGTTGCAACAGTCGTATTTACGGTTGCAATAATTGCACTGGATATTACACTTCGGGGCGACAGGCAGGTGTACCCGCGCGTATTTCTGCTTTGCTTCCGTATTGAAACAGGGATGTTTGGATAAATCTTTCATTGTGTTTACTCTACATGTATTTGTACCCGACAGGCGATTTGCGTTGTTTACAGGGTAACAACCGAAAAGTATGCCAAAACGGCAACAAAGCCGCATGATGCAGATATAAATTACTGTATATAGTGCAAATAAAAAACAGATTTCGTTATAAAACCTGTTTTATAATGAATAGGGGATGGCTACAAAAATGTAGGGAAAGAATTGTGTTATTGACAAAAATGTAGAAAACGGGAGAAAGGTAAAGGGTAAAGGGTGAAGGGTAAGCCGGCGTTTGAATCGCACGACGTATCCGGATTTTTTTCCTGCGTTGCGATGAATATTTGGCTGGCGATGAACCTCGCTTTTTGTCGCTGGGTGCAGCCTGCAAGATGAAATTCTGACGGCTGTAACTGCAAAATTGCGTTTATTTCCTGTTTCAAAAGGGGCAGATGTCGAATAATCGTACCCCAAACAATACCTTCATCTATTTTGTCGTATCCGTGAATAACCTGTTCCGCATCCCGATTATATGTTTTTTCGCCGAGATTTGTAAATCGGGATATTCATATTGTCAAGTTTATTTATTGCCTCGCCGATAATTTCAAATTCGCGTTCAACAGCCCGACGTACATTTTGTTTTGCAGATAAACATTAAAATCGCGCTTGCCGTCAAGATAGCTTTCAATAGACAGAATAGCTTCATGAATGTCAAACAGATATTTCTTTATCTTATCATCCATAAATCATTTTCTTTGTTTCGGTCACTGACTTAATAAAATATGGATTGCCCAACGATTTATCCGTTACCAAATCGACAGGACGGTTAAAAATTTCCTCAAAACTCTCCGCTGCCTGAAAATAATTATCTGCATATTCGCCTAATTCCAACGGCTTAAACGATACTAATAAATCAATATCGCTTGTTTCATCAAATTTTTCCGTAAGTACGGAACCAAATGCAAACAGTGTAAGAATATGGCGCTGTTTACACACATCCTTAATTTTGTCAATATTCCTTTCAATTATATCATTCACAGTTATTTCTTCTTTTTTATGGGTGAAACACTCATGCAAAGATAGCATTAAATCATTGTATTACACACAAACGAATAGAAATGGCTTGTTAATTTTTTTTCCGCCCGCTGTCATTCCCGCTTACATCGTCATTTTCAATTTCCCTTAAAAGGGTGAAAGGGACAGGGTAAAGGGTAAAGGGTAAAGGGTAAAGGGTGAAAGGTGAAAGGCTGCGTTTTTACGTCATGTACCCTTTACCTTTAATATTTGCGGCGAGTACTGCAAGTCCCTCGCAGGGTTGCATGGGACTTGCGGCGAGTACTGCAAGTCTCTTGCAAGCTGCAGGAGACTTGCGGCGAGTACTGCAAGTCTCTTGCAGGGCTGCATGAGGTGAAACTACCGTTATATAAGAATAAAATCCTATCTTTGCAATCGTTTTTCAGTTCCCAATAACAATAGATTCATGAAAAAGTGGTATTATTTAATTATTTCAGGGATGATTTCATTATTCCCTGCCGGGGTTGTTGCCGTGCCTGCGTATCCCGGTTTAGTGAAGTTGCTGCAGCCCGACGGGGAAGAGGTTACGGTTTATATGCGCGGAGATGAAAAGGTACACTGGATGGAATCTCCCGACGGTTATTCCCTGCTGTACGATAAAGATAAACGCATTGTTTTTGCCGCAACCGGCGAAACAGGGAATATGATTCCTTCTTCAATCGTTTATCGGGATGCCCTGTTGCGTTCGTCTATTGATACGCAATTGGCGGATATTCCCAAAAGATTGAGATACAGCGCTTCGCAAGTGAGTATGCTGAAGGAAATCTGGAATGTAACAAAAAGTTCAATGGAACGGGCTGCTCCAAAGGCCGCAACGGGAACCGTTCATGCCATCTGTCCGCTGGTTCAGTTTCCCGACAGGCTTTTCTCGAAGACAAAAGAAGAGTTTGACCAGTTGATGAACCAGGCCGGATATGCCGCCGATGGAGCAAGAGGAAGCGTCCGGGACTTTTATTATGAAAATTCTTACGGACAAATGAATCTGACTGTCACGGTGGCAGGGCCTTATACGGCAACCCGTGATTTAAGTTATTACGGAGCGAACGAGTCTGGCAACCACATGAATGTTTATCACATGATTGAACTGGCTAAAGAAGTGGCCGCTTATACTTTTAACCTGCCCGGCATTGATCCGGCCGGTTATGACAACGACAACGACGGTTATATTGACGCTTTCCATTTTATTTTTGCCGGTTACGGCGAAGAAGCGGGCGGCAATCCGAATGCTGTATGGTCTCATGAACTGTCAGGTTTTACTCCTTCTTTTACTGTCGGAAATAAAGAACTGGACAGATATTCCTGTTCTCCCGAATTGCGGGGTTCTACCGGTAACAATATAGCCCGCATCGGCGTTATCTGTCATGAAATGGGGCATATTTTCGGTTTGCCGGATTTTTATGATGCGGACGCCGGCGAATCCGGCGGGAATTATACAGGCACAGGCACTTGGGATTTAATGGCCAGGGGATCGTGGAACGGCGCCGGCAACGACGGTTCTTCTCCGGCACATATCAATATGTATGCAAAAATACAGTTAGGGTGGGTTGCCCCGGAGGTACTCGATTCGCCGCGGGATATTACCGGCATGCCCAATTCGGCGAAGAATCCGGTTGCTTATGTTATCAACACGCCTGTTTCGGGGGAATATCGTCAACAATGGCCATCCGCAGAAAATGTATCCGGTCTGCGCTTCGTCAACGGATCAAATTCCAAGTAACACAGTATCTTCTTACGGAGCGATTCATTCCGCCGGCTGTCCTTTCCCGGGAACATCGGGGAAGACATCGTTTACAGACGCTACAGCGCCTGCGGCTTTTACGTGGACAGGAATAAAAGTCAACCGGCCTGTTACGGAAATCAGAGAACAGGCCGGGTTGATTTCCTTCAAATTTATGCAGGGCGCCGCCGACCCCGTATCCGGTTTAACCCTGACAAGTGACGGATACGATGTTCAACTGAACTGGGAGTCGCCCAATGAAAGAGTATCGGGATATAATATTTACAGAGACAACAGCTTGCTTGTCCGGCTGGCGGGAGCGGATAATACTTCATATACAACGGATGATGCCGCCCCGGACGGAAGTCATACTTACTGTATTGCTGCGGTTTACGGCAGTCGGGAATCGGAACGGGTATGCGTTCAGTCTCCTTTTTTAACCGGAATAAGTAAGATAAATCCCTCCGGCAGTGTAACAACCTGTCCGAATCCGCTCAAACGGGGCAACGTCTTAACCGTAGACCTTGGGAATGATTTTGCCGGCACACAGCTTTCTTTCTATTCCGTTTCCGGGCAATTGCTCCGGCAAGCGGAAGCATCCGAAGGGGTTTACCGCCAAACAATGGATTTTGCTCCGGGGGTATATATTTTACAAATCAGGAAAAAGTCGCAGACCATTAACCGGAAAATCATTTTGAATTGAGAACTGTCAATTAATAAGATATAATAAGGTAATAAGGTTGGTTACGGATGAAACAATTCTCTGCTACTCACGGCTCTCAACGATCCATTTTCCTAAGGCTTCACGATTAAACGTTCGGTATACACGCCAGAAGTTGTCCTGACATTCAGCAGATAGATGCCGGCAGCGATTCCCGACAGATTCAACAGGTTGCTGCGCTGGGCGCGTACCTGGGCGCCGGTAAAGGCATACATGCGGACGTCGACAACATTGCCCGGCGCTTCAATACGCAACAGGCGGTCGCCTGCATGGCGAATCCGGATACCGTTTTCGGAACGGATGGCATCCATGCCGGTTTGCTTGCTGCCCTCGCGAACTATCCTGATGGTATCGAAGACAGTGGCAACGCCTTCCGAATTGACGGTATAAGTGTCAATATCAATGGCGCCGGTAGAAATGCGGACATGGCTGAAAGTGGGGTCGCCGGTCTGTCCGAATTTGCTGAACATGTCGAAATAGTTGGTAATATCATGCTTTGCAAGATTTGCATCCATCTCTTCGCGCGTGCGGGGGTAATATTTCTTCTTTCCTGCAGAGTTATTCAAAAAGTAAAGCATTCCGCGTGTTACATCGAAAGTCCCGCCTGCCCAGCCGGTCATGTTGGGCGTTTCACCTTTTGTATTGCGCGGAACGGGCTCCGTGTGGGTTCGTCCGCTCACGGCGCCGCTCACGAGGCTGTATTCCGTTTCGTGCGTAGAGATTACGCCTATCGTTTCATAAATATGGTCGTGTCCCTGCATGGCCAGGTCAATACCCAGGCGTTCAAAGACGTTTGCCATACGATCGCGGACTGTTTTGCTGTCGGCATCGTCCTGATGCGAACTGCTGCCGGTGAAAACGGTTTTGTGATAGGTAACGATACGCCATTTGGCGTCCGGATGTATCGCGATTTGGTCTTCCATCCACGCTTCGAGCGCCGTGAAATATGTATCGCCCTTCTGATAGTCTTCAAAGTTGATAACCATGAAAAGCGCATCGCCGCAAACGAAAGAATAAACGGTACCGTCCATAGCCGTATCGCCGCCGCCGGCTTTGGTAATTTGATTGTAAGAACGGTCGGTATTGAAATGATGGAACATGTTGTGGCGCCCGACAGCCGTGTCGTGATTGCCCTGCACGGGGACAACCGGCAATCGCAGCCATGTATCCTGCATCCGTTCAAACCACTGTTCCCATTCCCATTCGGAATTTTCTATGTAATAAGAGCTGTTGATGTCAAACGGCTGGTCGGGGGTAACATCTGTTCCCTTGTTGGATTCGACATGGTCGCCGGCGCAGAGCAGGAAAGCGGCATTGGGCGCCGTGTTCCGGGCGGCGGTAACGGTGCGGGTGGAAGCATTGAAATAGTCATCATTCATGGCCTGGGTATCGGCGATGTAGATAAATTCAAATGAAGACTTATCGTTTTTAGCCGTGCGGAAAGAGCCTTCACGGAAATGTCCTTCTTTCCCGACGCGGTAGGAATAAAGCGAGTCGGGGTCCAAACCCGCAAGCAACACTTTGTGGCTAACGTAGCTGCGCCTTTCGTAAAGGTCGAAAACCTTGGGATAGGCAGGATCATCGACCGGTGTGTAGGGGCCGCCGTAAGATCCGGTATGCTTGCCGGATATTTCGGAATTTTGAGAGTTGTTGTAGACCAGGTCGTTGACGGCGGTTTCTTCGGCGTTGATACGGGTGGGGCTGGTAAATCCGTCGCTACCCGCTTCTCCCTTGACATATTCGAGGTATTGACCCGTTTCGCCGGCATTTGTGTACCACGTGAGGCCTATGCGTGTAGACGGGTCGCCGTTAACGCTGGCCACAATGTTGAAAGGCTGTTCTTTGGAAACGAGCAGGGTGCGGGCTTCCTCTTCGGTTCTACCGGCGGCAAGCGCGCGTTTGTAAAGCGTCCATGAAGGAACGGTAAAATCGGCCTGCACCACATCCCCCGTCAGGATTGCCGGAGTATTTGCACGGGCGGCAACGGTGGACAGTAAGGAGGTGGCGCCAAACAGCCCGAAACCTCCTGTGGCTAAAAGCCCTGATTTGATAAATTCTCTTTTTTTCATTTTTGTCTGTTATTAAATTAATCCGCTGCAAACATACGCCTGTTTTGTAACAATACGGTTACAAAAAAATTACATTTTTGTGAAGTTTTATATGGCGCAGGGCTAAATTCCGGCCGGATACGGCGTATCTGTTCGGAAGGATGGTGTCTCCCCTGTTGTAGCCTGAAATGAATTTTCATGATGCAAGAAGAATATGTTGCTTTATAACGAAATAGCAGAACAACTGATAGATGTCTTGTCGGCGCATTTTTCAAACGGATTCTGTCTGAACTCGCCGATAGAAACGGCTCGCTTCAGGGCTTTTGCTGCCGAAAAGTCCGTTGATGTGTCGGCTCTGACCGACCACGAGTTGCAAAGTTCTATTGAGGCTTGCGGTATTGCCTGCGAAGGGAAAGTTTATCAGGGCAAACGCATCTTAATTTGTTAGGATTTTCAATAAATAATTGTTCATGTTACGCAAACAGAAACAAATGAACGGTACTTATTCCGGATTGCTTCACTGCTTCGCAGTTCGCCGGTGACGCGGTGAGGTTGAAATACCGCAGCCGTCACCGGCGAAGGCGAA
>JAIRNV010000029.1 GCA_031257875.1 Dysgonamonadaceae bacterium | reverse complement strand
TTGGCTGCAAATTAATATATTTTAGATGATTATCAATGATTTAACAGGGTGTTGCAAATAAAAGTGCGGAAAACAGGAGAACACAAATAAAACGGATGATACGGATAAACACAGTTTTTTATATTTTGGATTGGCAGATAATTACGCTTTTCTACAAAAAGAAATATTCAGTGAAAATCCGTTTTATCCGTCTCATCTGTGTTCTAATTACTCTTTTGAGACAGCCTCTTATATTACACCTACCTCATTTTCAAAGTCGCAATCGCCAAAGCCGCCAAAATAATCCCAATCAACCAGAAACGGACAACAATTTTCGATTCGGGAATAGCTGCCAGCGGCTTTTGTATCAATGCGTCAATCCCCGCGCCCGCGGGTTTCTGGAAATGGTGATGCAAAGGCGTCATCTTAAATATGCGTTTCCCTGCACCGTATTTCTTTTTCGTATATTTAAAATAACCGACCTGCATCATTACAGACAGGCTTTCCACTAAAAAAACGCCGCACAGAACCGGCAACAGCAATTCCTTGTGAATCGCAATCGCAAAAACGGCAATGATTCCGCCCAAAGTGAGCGAACCTGTATCCCCCATGAAAACCTGCGCCGGAAAAGCGTTGTACCACAAAAAACCGATACAGGCGCCGATAAATGCGCTTGCGAAAACCGCCAACTCTTCACAGCCGGGAATATACATGATGTTCAGGTAAGCGGCATACTTGATATGGCTTGATACGTATGCCAATATACCCAGCGCGACGCCTATGATGGCCGAACTGCCGGCCGCCAGTCCGTCTAATCCGTCTGTGAGATTAGCCCCGTTGGAAACGGCCGTTACAATGAATATCGCGACAATCACAAAAATAATCCAGGTCGCCGCCGTCCTGTGACCCGGCATGAAAGACGCCAAACTGCGATAATCGAAATGATTGTTTTTCAAGAACGGAATAGTGGTTTTCGTCGATTTAACTTCTTTGTTATAGACAATTTCCGTAATAACATTATTCTTGCGGACTTCAACATTCTCACGTATCACGGCGTTAGGGCTTAAATAAATGGTCAGGCCGACAATCAAACCCAGACCGACTTGCCCCACGATTTTGAATTTACCGTTCAAACCGTCTTTGTTTTTCCGGATTACTTTGATGCGATCGTCTATAAACCCGATTGTTCCGAGCCAAACGGTGGTAATCAGCATCAGGATAATATAAACATTGGTCAGCCGGGCGAACAGCAAAACCGGAATAAGAATCGCAACGATGATGATGATTCCGCCCATGGTAGGCGTGCCTAATTTTTTCATCTGGCCTTCCAGTCCCAGATTGCGGACAGTTTCGCCGATTTGCATCCGTTGAAGTTTTTCAATGATCCATCGCCCGATAATCGTGGAAACCGTTAAAGAAAAAATCAAAGCCAGCGCCGAACGGAATGAAATGTAGTGGAACATTCCGGCGCCGGGGAAATTGAGTTTGTCGAGGTAATCGAATAAATAGTATAGCATAATATTTGTGTTTTTTTATAACCGTATCTTTCTCATTCATGAGTTTTAAATTATACTAATATAATCCCGTTAGGGATTGAAGCTCGGTAGAACTGTTTGATTGCACCCAACACCCGCATGACGTCAGTTATGCGGACAAATGTCGCATCTCTACGAGATGCCGGTTTGAGAAGGGAACGCTATTTTCTACCGAACTGTACATCTCTACGAGATGCCGGTTCGCCGTTCACCACGCAAAGTATAAATCTTTAACAAAAACCAGTTTATCTCCCCAACCCTTTCCAAAAATAGACGGAGAATGAGTAGCTATAATTAACTGGCAATTAGGATTCAGTTGTCGAATCACATCAATCAATTGTTGTTGCCAACCAATATGAAGCGAGATTTCAGGCTCATCCATCAGTAAAACATACGGTTTTTCTTCCATCAAAAAAACAGTGAATAAAATCAGCAATATCTGTTTTTCTCCCGAAGATAATTGTTCCAGTGTAATAACGGATTCTTCCCGATGAAAAATTATCTTGTTAAAATTACGGTCAATATCAATTGTTTTTTTTGTTTCGGTAAAAAAGATATTGATTGAATCAAAAAATTTATCAATTCTTTGATTAATTGTCGAGGCTAATTCGGGTGAATGTGTCGCTTTTAAACGATAATTAATAAAAGAATTTTGATTCTCCTTTCCTGTCGTGTAAAGAACCTGTTGCAATTCTTTATCAAGGGGTGTTTCACTCTGGCTGATTTTTGTTTTATCTCTCAATGGAACATCAAAAGTTGTTATATATTCGCAGTTCGGTTGAATAGAATTGTTCTTTTGAGGTTTTAAATGATCATAAAATAAAAAACTGTTATCCGTCAAACGAATTTCAACATCCATTTTCCAGTCTCGAACATAAGAATATTTCTTTGACAATAAAGCATTTATTGTTCTTAAAACCGTACTTTTGCCTATTCCGTTAATTCCGACAAGAATATTTACATCCGGATTCAAATCCCATTCCAAATCATATTGATGAAACAGGCCTTTAATTTCTATTCTTTTAATTAAATTAAGATTCATAACTTTTTCTTTTAAGGTTTAAAAATTTCCCGAACTATTTCCATGTCATCAAAATGGTATCTGACTCCCTTTATTTCCTGATAATCCTCATGCCCTTTCCCTGCAATCAGCACCACATCCCCGGTTTGCGCCAACAGGCAAGCCGTGCGGATAGCCTCCCTGCGGTCGGTGATTTTTATCGTCTTTTTCATATCTTCTTCCGACAGACCGGCAAACATATCGTCGATAATGCTTTCGGGTTCTTCAAACCGCGGATTGTCGGACGTGAGAATTACGCGGTCGCTCCATCTTGCCGATTCTTTTGCCATGAGCGGACGCTTGCCTTTGTCGCGGTTTCCGCCGCAACCGACTACGGTGATAATGTTCCTCCGCCCGGACAGCACTTCGTGAATGGCATTCAGCACATTGGTCAGCGCATCAGGCGTGTGCGCGTAATCGACAATCGCCGTGCAGCCTTCGGGCGAACGGAAAGTCTGGAATCGTCCCGCAACCGGATGAAGCGTACTGAGCAAAACCGGCGCATCATCGGGATTCAGTCCCAGCAGCACGGCTGCCCCGTAAACCGCCAGCAGGTTGTAAACATTAAACTTACCGGCAAATTGCGTGGCAACTTCCCTGTTATTAATGCTCATCACCGTGCCTTCCAGGTGAGTTTCAATGATTTTCCCCTTGAAATCGGCCAGTGAAAGCGCCGAGTAGGTCTGCTTGAGAGCCTTTGTATTTTGCAGCATAAACAAACCGTTTTTATCGTCTTTGTTAGTCAATGCAAAAGCGTCGGCAGGCAAGTTATCGAAAAACGATTTTTTTGCATCGCGATAATCTTCAAATGTCGGGTGGTAATCCAGATGGTCGCGGGTTAAATTGGTGAAAATACCGCCTTTAAACTGTAAGCCGGCAATCCGTTTCTGCACTACGGAATGGGAACTGATTTCCATAAAAGCGTAATCGCAACCGGCTTCGACCATTTGCGCCAGTAAACCGTTCAGTTCGACAGCGTCGGGCGTTGTGTGCGTCGCAGGAACCGCTTTATCGTTGACGTAGTTGCAGACAGTTGATAACAAGCCCGTTTTATATCCCGATTTTCGGAACATCATATATAATAAGGTGGCAATCGTCGTCTTGCCGTTTGTTCCGGTTACGCCGACTAATTGGAGTTTTTTTGAAGGCTCGCCGTTCCACAGCGAAGCAATTTCACCCAAGGCTTCGGCGCTGTCGGCCACCTGAATATACCGGACGTCGGGATGCCGTTCGCCCGGTAAAGTCCTGCAAACGACAACTTTTGCGCCGTTTTCAATGGCTTTTCCGATATAATCGTGTCCGTCGGACTGAACGCCTTTGACCGCTACGAACAAATATCCCGGTCGTATCTTGCGGGAATCGGCGTGGATGCCGGTAACGTCTAATTCCTGGCCTGCAAATGTTAGTTTCATATTTTTATGTTTTTTAATTAGCTCTATTTTATCATTTTCCTGTTTTCGACTTCTTCCTTCAAACAAAAGGGGTCGAATTCGACCCCTTTGAAATCGGGGTTGTGAATCATTTCCCTGTTCGGACGAGGCACAGCCTCGCGCCAACAGAAATTCCCGTAATGTCCAATTCCTGACCTGCAAATGTTAGTTTCATAATTTTTTTATGATTGCTAAAAGATTAATTTATGTTTTTTGTAAACACGAAGGCGCAAAGGCACAAAGAAATATTGACCGTTTCGTTGTGTCTTCGTGTTTATCAAACATGTTTCATTCATATTATATTTTTATTTCAACCGTATCACAACTGTTCGACCATTCTCTATTTTGCTTCCCGGCGGAACGGATTGAGCAACCACTGTTCCCTGCCCCGTCAAACTGACGCGCAACCCGGCGCTTTCCATCGCATAAACCGCATCCCTGGCGCCCATTCCCACTACATTCGGCACCAAATTACCCGGTATGTTCCTGCTGCTGAGCAATACACGGTCATCCTCCGTACGGGCGCTCATCCATTCGCCTTTCGGATTGCCTGCGTATTTCACATTCAGTTTTTTCATTACATATTTTGAATGTTCGGATAAACCGCTTTTCACATGGGGCGTTTTGGATATACCCGCATCGTTATACGCCGTCAACAGGGGACTTGCAGCGACGTTTTGTACAAAAACTTCTTCGGCAATCCGTTTGAAAACCCTTCCGCTCATGTAACCTCCCGAAGGATTGCCGTTGCGGGGTTTCCGAATGACAACGATGCAGGAATATTGAGGGTCTTCGGACGGGAAATAACCGCAAAAAGATACCTGGTGACTTAATCCGCCGGCTTTGTAACCGGCAGCGCCCTGCGAGAGTTGGACAGTTCCGGTTTTCCCGGAAATCCGGACTAAATCCGAATGAGCAGGCTTCCCTGTTCCCTGCGGGTGATTGATTACGTTGTACAGCATTTCCCGGATGTATTGTAACGTCATATCGGAACAAATATGGTTTTTGAGTACGACCGTTTCCTTTTTCTCCTTTACGCGGCCGTCTTCTCTGATTTCCTTCACAAAAACCGGTTTCACCATCGTTCCGTTGTTGGCGATGGCATTGAAAAAAGTCAAAGTGTAAATCGGCGGAATTTGCGTTTCATATCCGAAAGACATCCAGGGTAAAGTCGTTTTGTACCAAGTCTCCGGCGAAATTTCAGGGTGTTTGACCCGTGCAATTCCATATCCCGGAATGTCTAAATGCAAATCCTGATTGAAGCCCAGACGGTAAAGCCCGTCCACATATTTGCCGGGATTGTTTCCGTAAGACCTCAGGATAAGTTTTGCGACGCCTATATTCGACGAAAACCAGATGGATTTTGCGGCGTTTATCATTCCGAAACCGCCGCGATTGGCGTTATGGTCTTTCAATGTCAACCCTGCGTATTCAAAAATGCCGTTACCGACGTCGACGGGGTCATCAGGTCTGACGAGGCCGTCGTCCAGAGCCACCATCATCGACGCTACTTTGAACGTCGAACCCGGCTCGCTCAAGTCCGACACGGCATAATTTTTCGTTTCGCCCCATACGCCTTCCCGAATGCGTCCCATGTTAGTAATCGCTTTTATCTCGCCGGTTTTCACTTCCATAAGCACTGCGGTACCCGATTCGGCGTCTAATTCTTTCAACTTTTCCAGTAGCGCTTTTTCGGTAATATCCTGCATGTTGATGTTGATTGTTGAAATAATGTCGCAGCCCGGAACGGGATTTTTGTCTGTCACCTGAATGTTGCGTCCCTGAACCCGCTGACGGGTTCCTTCGCCCGGCCTGCCCCTTAAAAGGGAATCGAAAGCCAGTTCCAGACCGTTTTTCCCGCCTTTGCCAAATTCTCCATAAATATCGCCGATTGTCCGTGAGGCCAAAGTACCGTAAAGTTTGGTCCTTTTCACGAGACTTCGCGCATAGAGTCCGGATTTGTTTCGCCCCTGCCTGAAAAACGGCATTTGCCGGATGGCTTTCAACTGTAAATAGTTTACCGCATTTACATTTAAACGGTATTCCCTGTTTCTCGGCGAACGCTGTCGCCATCCTTTCATAATATGCGATTCGTAAGCCGCCGCCGATTTGCCCGGGAACATCTTATTTAATTCCACCGACAACGGCTTGACATATTTCCGCAAAGTATCTTCTCGAACGCCTTCCGCCCAGAAATCCAGGTAAAGCACGTAACGAAATTCCGAAGTAGCCATCAATTTATAATCGTCCGAATAAATATTTCCGCGCGCAGCCTGAACGGGAATCCCAGTCTGAATCGTTTTGTCGCCGAGTTCCCTCCAAAAATCCCCTTCCACAAAGGATACCATGATTGCCCGCACAATAATAGCAATGACTATCGCACCGAAAATCAGAGCCATAAGGAAATAATTTCTTTGAATTTTATTGCTGTTGCCGGAATTTTTTGCCATTTAATCACTTTATTTATGAATCTCATATACCGCTGCTTTCGACAATCTCAGTTCGATACCTTTGTTTGCCAGCCTTTCTTCTATTTGCGACTGGCGGCTGTGGCTTAACAGTTCGGTTGATATAATCAGATTTTCATATTTGACCTCTTGTAATTTTGTCTTTAAATTTTCTATTTCCGTCAGTTTTTTCATGCAGTAATATCTGTTGCTGATAAAAACAATAATCAGGAAAACTATCAAAATCAACAATTTGGACTGTCGTATCACGAAATCCTCGGTCAGGAGTCCGCCCCCAAAAATATGTGAAAGTGAGGGTTTCTTTTTTTTCTTTGTTTTTTTCGATTCGGTCATTTTCGGTACGGCATTATATTTTCTCTACAATTCTTAATTTTGCGCTTCGCGAACGGGGATTTTTTTCTGTTTCCTCTCTGTCGGGAACGATTACTTTGTTATTAATCAGTCTAAAAGGTGTAAGTACATTTCCGTAAAAATCCTTTTTAACCACACCTTCAAAGTCGCCTGTTTTAAAAAAATTCTTTACCGGACGGTCTTCCAAAGAATGATAGGTAATCACCGCCAAACGTCCACCGGGCTTTAACAAGTTTGCAGCCTGCAACAACATTTCTTTCAGGGCTTCCGGTTCTTCATTGACTTCGATGCGTAATGCCTGAAAAGCCTGAGCCATTTGTTTTTTTTCTTTTTCGCGACTGAAAAAAGGTTTCAAAATATCCTGAAAGTCGCGGACAGTCCGGATTTTTCGGGTTTTCCCCGCGCGGACAATTGCTTTGGCAATCGCCCGGGAATTTTTCAGTTCGCCGTAACTGTAAAAAATGTCGGCCAAAGTCTTTTCCGAACAGGTATTCAACACATCTGCCGCCGTTTTATCGGCCTGTTGATTCATCCGCATATCCAAATCGCCGTCGAAACGGAAAGAAAATCCCCGCGTTTCATCATCAAAATGATGCCACGAAACGCCTAAATCAGCCAGCAAACCGTTGATTTTTTCTACGCCGTTCCAATCCATAAAATTAGACAGGTAGCGGAAATTACTCCTGACAAAAGTGAACGATTTATCGGTAAGCAAATTTCTTTCGGCGTCTTCGTCCTGGTCAAACCCGTATAAATGACCTGTCCCGTTCAGCCGTTTGAGAATTTCCCGCGAATGTCCGCCGCCGCCGAAAGTTGCATCCACATAGATTCCTCCCGGCTGAATATTCAGTCCGTCAACAGTTTCATTCAAAAGTACGGGTATGTGATATGTTTCCATTTCGTTCCTTTATTTAGAACCCAAATATTTCTTAACGCTGTCTTTGAATGTATCCGAACTCAAAGTTGTTTTCTCCAGAATTTCCCTGTTCCATAATTCAATGGTATGGTCAAGACCGACAAAACGCACATCAGTTGTAATTTTAGCCGACAGCATGTATCTTTTTGGAATCAGGATTCTTCCGCTGGCGTCCATTTCCAGGATTTCCGCTTCTAAGGAAAACTGCCGGAAAACCTGCTGTTCCTCTTCGTCCCACTTATTCAACTTCGACCGGAGTTCGCTCAATTCATCGTTCCACACGCTTGCAGGGTACAAAACCAGGCAATCCTGGAAAATATCCCTGCGCAAGACAAGATGCATCTCACCCGCTGTTTGCAGGATTTTACGAAATATAGCCGGTATGAAAACCCGTCCTTTTATATCCGTTTTTGCGTCAATATTACCGATAAATCGCTCCATTCGGAGATTAATTTTATTTCTCAGCGTAAAAGTACAAAATTCTCCACTTTCCCCCACTATGTTTTCAAGATTTCTTTATAAAAAATTTTCAACAGGATTATTAACGAGTTATTATCATATAAAAACCTGTTTGAAAAGGAATTGTTTTTTTTATTAACAGGTGGGGGATTATGCTTCTCTCTGTAAGCTATTAGTGGTTAATGATTATTGATTATTGATTATTGATTATTGATTAATGATTGGTTTACCCGTAACTTGTAACTTGTAGTTTCAAAACAGTTACCGGAAATCTCAAAGTAACAGATGGAAAAATAAAAGTAGTTACTGGAAAATTAAAAGTAATTACCGGAAGATTAATAGAAAACAGGTAGCACATTCAATAGCGTTGCCCGCAGGGCACTCACATTGTTAAAAAGCAAAGCGCTGGAATAAAATAAATTAGCCAACGCTTGGCCGTGATAAAGAGTTGGGAATAAGGACGCTTACCGCCTACCGGTACAGCGGTATTTTTCGTTCACGGTTCGATATTTTCTTCTGTGGCGGCGATGTGGCCGAAGACATGGAACAGCATTTACGCCCGACACTGGAAAGTATTCCCGGCAACAAAGTCTCCGGCCCCGATACGCTCCTGCGCTGTCTGCAAAAAAAAATCAACAAAACGTTATATAATGAAGAATTATCGCAATTCGACAGTAATCTCGAAGCGCAAATCGAGAACGAAATAGCCAAAGCCATAGAAAAAGCGCATACTTACCATTTCAATTTGCAGAACTATCGAAGCAATCTTACGGAAGAACAAAACAACGCCAAATTGTCGAAAAATTAGACCGTCAAATGGAGGCATTGGACAGTGTCCGTTTTCTGAAGCCGAAGCAGAAAAACGAATAGAAGAAATTTTGTCGGATGTATGGGGAGAAAAACCTGTGGCAGATACTCATGCGGTTATTCAGAATGAAACAGTTCAAAATGAAGACATTGTCGAAGAAAAAGCATTCTAAAAATTTCGGTTAATCATTTGCATTAATTCATCTTGTTGGACATCCATTTTTAGCAGTCCGGTTCAAGTTCCCTGTAAATGCAACAGGCGGTAAAAGCGATGCAAACACGGGCTTCTGTTCTACGCCGCAAATAAAGCATATAAACCCCAAATGTCCATTTTAGCATTAATTCATAAAAAAAATGTTGATTTCTGCCGAATTAATGCTAAAATAGTATAAACCAAGATAAGTTCAAACAAAAGCATAAAGAAAAGAAGTCATCACATGCTTGAAAGCGCTCATCTCTTCGGTTTCATGAATCGGGATGAGGTAGGCGGAATAGTTATCGCGGGATTGGTCGTTGCAACGGGCTTTTATGGCGGATAATGTTTCTTCGGGGGAACCGGCTTTTGAAAACAATTCACTCAGTTCGTTGTCGTTGAAAGATTCCGTAATACCGTCGGTACACATCAGGAAGCAGTCGCTGGCCTGAATATCGGTAATTTGCACAATATCAATGTCTATGGGAATCTTGGAACCTTGAATTGCCTTATAAATCACGTTTCTTTGGGGATGTTTTTTCGCGTCTTCGGAACTGATTTGTCCGTTTTTAACCATGGAATTGACGAGCGAATGGTCTTCGGTTTTGAAAATAATTTTTCCTTTCCTGAACTGGTATATTCTGCTGTCTCCTGCATGTGCCAGATAGGCTCTATCGGTAGCCAGGTATAAAAGACATAAGGTAGTAGCCATTCCTTTCGCGTTTGGATTTTCTTTGATATACTCGTCGAAACGGATTTCCGTATACCGGATGGCTTTTTGAATAAATTCGGGGTCTATGTTTGTTTCTGCATCCAGAAATGTGTTGAAATAGGTTTGGATAGAATCGCAAGCAATGAAACTTGCCGCTTCTCCCCTGTTTGAACCGCCTACGCCGTCGCAAACAAGGAAAAGCCGGTCATTTGCAGTTCCACAATCGCCGTTGGGGTATATGGAATCTTCATTATTCAATCTTTTCCCGATTTCGCTGATTGAAAAAGGCTTTTTTATTGTTATCTGCATACGAACGAACCTGAATAGTTAACAAAAGAAAAAATTACTCTTCCTTAAAAATTAAGCGGGTTTGTCCTATCTGTATCTCATCATTATTTTTCAGAGTAATCACTTCACCCGGCTCAATGTATTTGTTGTTATATAACGTTCTGTTTGTACTTTTATTGTCATACAGGTAATACACGTAATCGCCCTTTCCGGCGTCTTTTCTCACTTCGATGCCGATATGTGTGCGGCTCATCAGTTTATCACTTGTTTCAATGGAAGTTGCGGTTTTTTGGATGGGCGATTTCCGGCCTATGATATTTACGCCTTCCAGGAGTTGAACGGTTTGTTCGGGCGTTAAATCGTTGGGCAAAACATGAATTTTCCCGATTTTAGCATTTTTATCATCCGAGAAAGATAAAATGACGGTCTCGGAATCGTCTGCAACCTGATTCTTCAATACCTGATTTACCTGAATCGGTTGCTTGCATTTTGGACAGTTAAATATCCGAATATTAGCCGGAATCTTGGATTCATCAACTTTCAAACCGACATGGCAATGCGGACAGCGAATAGAAATCATCTTTTCAATTATTTATCGTTAATTATAATCATTTATAAATCATCATTTTCCGTAAAACCGGATATGAATATCGGATCTTCATCAATCGTTACAAAATCGTCTGAACCGGTATTTTCCTCAAAATCAACAGTAATCGCTTCTGCAAATTCATCATCGGACATGTCGATAATGATTGGGACAGAGGGGAGGCCTTCGTCAACCGTCACAAAATCGTAGTCATTTTCTTCGTTTTCCACTACGACAAAGATGTCGGTATTGACCATCCGATTATCCGGATATGAATCTATATCAGCCATTTAATTCTTTTTCTAAAAGATCCTTCAATAGTTTCAACGGTTCTTTGGGAACTATCAGTTCCTTAGTTTTTCCGTCTGCGGTTTCAAAAAGCAGTTTGTTTTTGGGCAAACTGATTTGTAAAACATGATTTTTGTTGATAATGAAACTTTTACCAACACGGAGCAGAACCGAATCGTAATTTTGGATTTGACTTTCCAAAATATCTTCGATTTTGCTTAAATTTACGGCAAAAACAAACTGTATACCATTGGTTAATATCAACTTGGTATAGTTTCTTTCCGCCTCGAAATACAAAACCCGGTCGGTTTTGATTCGAACTAATTCATCTCTTGTTTTGAAAACCAGATTGTTCATGAAATATTGGTAAACTTTATGTATATTTTATTTCGAACCAGAAAAATAATTATCAAGACATATAACCTCATGACCTTAGGTCTAATCATTTTGAACATTAGGTGTGAACCGACAAAACCTACCCCACCGGTTACTAATATATACTTCACGCGGTTTTATTTTGTGCATTGTTTTTTCCCGGATTGCTTCAGGCTGTCGCCTTCGCCGGTGACGGCTGCGATTATTCAACCTCACCGCGTCACTGGCGAACTGCGAAGCAGTGAAGCAATCCGGACATGAATCATAAACTGATACGTAACATGAGTTAGTTGTATAAATATTATTTTGCAAATGTATGAAATATTTTAAGAAATGTTGCACTTTCTGTTTCTTTACTGCATGAATTAATCCTTTCCCGAAATCGAAAGGCGCTATTTGGATTTTTTTTTCATTATTGTCCGATAAAAAAAGTGGGCTAAAGAAATAGCCCACTTTTTTTATCGGACAATAATGATTCTTTATTTGTTTATTTATTTATTTATTTATTTATTTGTTTCCTATTGTCATTTTGAATCCGGAATGAGAAAATTCAATGGCTTTATCCATTGGATCAAAATAATCCAAATACTCCGGTTGGATAAGGTTCGTCCCTGTTGCAATTATT
>JAIRNV010000028.1 GCA_031257875.1 Dysgonamonadaceae bacterium | reverse complement strand
AATCTCATCAAACATGAACAGTCAAAAAAGAGAAGTGTGAAAGGAAAAAGACTCGATGCCGGATGGAATAATAATTATTTATTGAAAATCCTAACGAATTAAGATGCGTTTGCCCTGTGGTTAAAGTAAATTTATTTTTGCATATAAAATTTTAATATTATCTTTGCACCCGAAATTCACAAGTAGATATTATTTCCCCGACTTTATGAAATTGTATACATTAACTTCCATATCTCCCGTTGATGGCAGGTATAGAGATAAAACAGGCAGGCTTGCAGCTTATTTTTCGGAATATGCGCTGATGAAATACCGGGTTTTAGTGGAAGTCGAATATTTTATATCTCTTTGTGAATGGCCGCTTCCACAATTGTCGGCGATAAATAAACCGGATGTTTTCGAGTCTTTACGCAAGATTTACATCAATTTTTCGATGGAAGACGCCGAGTGTATTAAAAAAACGGAGGAAACAACCAATCATGATGTAAAAGCCGTCGAATATTTCCTCAAGGAAATGTTTGAAAAAATGAGTTTGGATAAATATAAAGAGTTCATTCATTTCGGGTTAACATCGCAGGACGTCAACAATACGGCGATTCCGTTATCAATCAAAGATGCGCTGCAAAAAGAATATTTCCCGCAGTTGTATGAACTGATAGATAAACTGGAGCAATATGCCGGCGAATGGGCGAATACGCCCATGGTGGCGAAAACGCACGGGCAACCGGCTTCACCCACCCGCTTGGGAAAAGAAATAAAAGTTTTTGCAAGCCGGCTGCAACAACAAATTGATTTGTTGAAACAAATTCCAATTTCGGTTAAATTCGGAGGTGCAACGGGTAATTACAACGCCCATCATGCAGCCTATCCCGAAATAGACTGGAAATTATTCGGCGATACATTTGCCAAAGAAAAATTAGGGCTTGTACGTGAAGCGTACACTACGCAAATATCAAATTACGACAATTTAAGCGCATTATTTGACGGATTAAAGCGAATCAATATCATTTTAACTGATTTGGCAAGAGATTTCTGGCTGTATATTTCCATGGAATATTTCAAGCAGAAAATCAAACCCGGGGAAATCGGTTCATCGGCAATGCCGCATAAAGTAAATCCCATAGATTTCGAAAATGCAGAAGGAAATTTAGGTATTGCCAACGCTATTTTGGAACATTTATCGGCGAAATTGCCGGTTTCCCGTTTACAGAGGGATTTGACCGATTCGACGGTATTGCGAAACGTGGGCGTTCCTTTCGCACATATTTCGATATCGTTTCAAAGCATCCGTAAAGGACTGGAAAAGTTAGTATTAAACAAACAGGCAATTGATGGTGATTTGGAAAAAGCTTGGGCTGTGGTAGCCGAAGGCATTCAGACGGTGTTAAGAAGGGAAGGCTATCCGCGTCCTTACGAAGCTTTGAAATCTTTAACACGAACAAACGAACCGGTTACGGAAAAATTAATACAGGATTTTATTGACGCCCTTGATGTTGATAATAAGGTAAAAGAAGAATTAAAATCAATTAACCCTCAAAATTATACGGGAATTTAATTAAAAGAGAGCGATTATATACCGCGAGGTAAAAACAAAAATTAAAAATCAATTTGTCCAAACAATGACTACAGAAAACGAAGAATGGAGGTCGCGCAATCGTTATAGCGATAATGGCCGGGAAGATGGTCAAAACAGAATGAAAAGACCGTATCAGTCCTACAACCGCCCGAATTACGGGAACCAGACCGGAGGTTACAGTAACCGGCAAGAAAACAGTTATAATCGGCAAAACGGCGAAAATTACGACCGTCCGAGATCCAATTATTCAAGCCCGAATAATTATAGCCGAAATGATTACGGTAACAGGGAAAATAATTACGAACGCCGCGACAACGGTTATAACCGGCGTAATCAACGTTCGTACGATAACAATTATCCGCAACGGTCTTATGAACCGCATTCGTACGATAGATCATACGATAACCGGCAACCCGACTATAACGATGCTGGCAATCCGGTAAAGAAAAGAAGATTGCGCGTAGGTGAAGCGCCTGCGGGAAACATTAACTACAACCCCAATCGTCAACAGGGCGGCGCTTACACCAATTACAGGGATCAGCGCGGAGAGTATCAGCAGCAAAGGCCGCAGCAACATCCGTATAATACCCGTCCGAATACGGGAGACGGGAAAGGTTTCAATAAGGGACGGTACGCCGCAAATTCCAAACCGCTAATAAAAATAAACAAACAGAACAAATACAGGGAAGAAAGTTTCGATCCCAACGAATTGATCCGTTTGAATAAATATTTAGCTAATGCCGGAATTTGCTCCCGCCGCGAAGCCGACGAATTTATTCAGGCCGGCCTGGTGAAAGTGAACGGAGAAACAGTGAAAGAATTGGGTACGAAGGTGAAACGCGCCGACGAGGTTATATTCCACAATGAACCGGTCAAATTGGAGCAAAAAGTTTACGTGCTTTTGAACAAACCTAAAAACTGTGTTACTACTGCCGACGACCCGCAGGAAAGGCTGACCGTAATGGATTTGGTGAAAACAGCCTGTCTTGAGCGCATTTTCCCTGTCGGCCGTTTAGACCGGAATACGACCGGCGTGTTGCTATTGACCAACGACGGCGATTTGGCTTCCAAACTGATGCATCCGAAATACTTGAAGAAAAAAATCTATCACGTATGGTTGGATAAGGATGTAACTGTGGAAGACATGCAGAAAATGGCCAAAGGCGTAGAACTGGATGACGGCGAAATTCATGCCGACGCCATCAGTTATGTGACCGAAACGGATAAAGACCAGGTCGGCGTGGAAATCCATTCGGGCAGAAACCGCGTCGTTCGCCGCATGTTTGAAGCCTTGGGGTATCACACTGTAAGGTTAGACCGGGTTTATTTTGCCGGTTTGACGAAAAAAAATCTGAAACGCGGCCAGTGGCGCTATCTGAATGAGAAAGAAGTTTCGATGCTCAGAATGGGAGCGTTTGATTGAAAAATACAAAGAATGAAAAGAAGTAAAATAGTTGATTTATTAAAAAGTCCCGCATTTGGAACGTCGGTTTGTGTAAAAGGCTGGGTTCGTACCCGCCGCGGCAATAAACAAGTCGCATTTATCGCTCTGAATGACGGATCGACCATTCACAATATTCAGGTCGTTGTTGATATTCCGCAGTTTGACGAAGAATATTTGAAGGGAATAACAACCGGAGCCTGTATCTGTGTAAACGGCATGTTGGTAGAATCGTTGGGACAAGGCCAATCGGCTGAAATCCAGGCGAAAGAGATAGAGATTTACGGAAAGGCGGATACTGCGACCTATCCTTTGCAGAAAAAAGGTCATTCGTTGGAATTTTTGCGGGAAATCGCCTATCTTCGTCCGCGAACCAATACTTTCGGAGCTGTTTTCAGGCTGCGGCACCATTTGGCGTATGCGATACATGATTACTTCAACAGGCAGGGATTTTATTATTTTCACACCCCCATCATTACGGCTTCCGACGCCGAAGGCGCCGGTTCAATGTTTCAGGTTACGGTTTTGGAACCGGAAAATGCTCCGAAAACGCCTGAAGGAAAAATTGATTATTCGCAGGATTTCTTCGGACGCCATACCAATCTGACCGTATCGGGACAGCTGGAAGGCGAATTGGGCGCTATGGCTTTGGGCGGAATTTACACGTTCGGGCCTACTTTCCGCGCCGAAAATTCCAATACCCCCCGTCATTTGGCGGAGTTTTGGATGATTGAGCCGGAAGTGGCGTTTTTTGACATCAACGACAACATGGACTTGGCGGAAGATTTCCTGAAATACGTGATTTCTTACGCTACGGAACACGGAAAAGACGATATCAAATTCCTCAACGATATGTATGACAAGGAATTAATCGAACGGTTGAACTTTGTACTCAACAATAAGTTTATTCGTTTGACTTACACCGAAGGTGTTGAAATCCTCGAAAAGAGCGGTCGAAAATTTGAATTTCCGGTTTATTGGGGAGTTGATTTGCAATCGGAACACGAGCGGTATCTGGTGGAAGAACATTTCCGTTGTCCGGTTATCATGACCGATTATCCGAAAGATATTAAGTCTTTTTATATGAAGCAAAACGACGACGGGAAAACCGTTCGCGGAATGGATGTCCTGTTTCCGAAAATCGGAGAAATCATCGGCGGTTCCGAAAGGGAAGCCGATTACGATAAACTGATGAACCGCATCAACGAATTAAACATGTCGCAGGATAGTCTGTGGTGGTATCTGGAAACCCGCAAATTCGGAACGGCGCCACATGCCGGCTTTGGTTTGGGCTTTGAGCGTTTGATGCTGTTTATCACAGGTATGTCGAATATCCGCGACGTAATTCCGTTTCCGCGGACGCCGAAAAATGCGGAATTTTAACGGGTGTTACTAAATTAATATATATCGTATCTTTGTATCCAAATTTCAAAACAGAAGAAAAATGGATTGTCCAAGGTGTAAAAGCATAAAACATTGTAAGGCGGGGTTTGCCGGTGGTCGCCAAAGACACAAATGTAAAGAGTGCGGGTGTTATTACACTGTAGAGCGGAAGTCGGATGTAAAACCCACCGGGACAAAACGCCTTGCACTGGATATGTATTTGGAAGGATTGGGATTCAGGGCAATAAGCCGCATCTTGAAAATAAGTTACGGAACGGTCTATGTATGGGTCAGGGAATGGGGGTCCAAGGTTAGTTTGCCACGTAAAGAAGCGCCGATACCCATAGTGGAGCTGGATGAAATGCACACCTATATTAGTCAAAAAAAAACTGCTGTTAGATATGGATTACTGTTGATAGACCTGGAAAACGGTACATCAATTTTATCTGTGGAGACCGGTCAACAGCAACAGGAGTAAAGCTGTGGGCACGAATAGAAGGTCTGAATATTTCCCGATTTTATTCAGACCGCCGGAAAAATAACAATAAATTTGTGCCTGCGAAAAAACATATCCAAACAAAGGCGGAAACCTTTACGGTGGAAGGCTATAACTGTAGAATCAGACATTACCCTGCACGCTTTTTCTCTTTCCGCCATTTAGTTGATGAAAAATAAACAGGATATAAAACCACACATAAAAGTAAATAATCTAAAAAATTTCATTGATTAGACGTCTGACCATGTCGGATTTTCTCCCGACAGCGTAGACAAAAGATCTGACCATGTCGGATTTCTTCCCGACAGCGTTGGCAAAAAATCCGACATGCTCGGAGGCTTTTTATCCCTATTAATGATTAGCATATACATTGAAAAATCCCCATAAATCGGGATTGTACACTCTTTTTGCCCGCCGTACCTTTGCAGAAAATTTTGACGGGTATTTTTATGAATGATTATAGAGTAATATTCTGTGTATGTTATCTTCTTTTATTTGTACCGGTTATATCGAAAGCGCAAAGCATAAGCGGCACGGTAACAAACTGTCCCGACAATCAGCCGCTTGCAGGCGTTACGGTAAAGATTGCCGGCGCATCGCTCGGAACAACAACCGGAAATGAAGGCAATTACGTGTTAAACAATGTAAAACCGGGAGTTCATATCCTTGAATTTTCGTTTGTAGGCCTGAAAACCGTTAAGAAAGAAATAAGGATAGAAGGGAAACAGAAGAAGACAGATTTTAATGTGTGTATGGAGGATGCTTCTTCCGAGTTGGGGGAAGTCGTTGTCGAAGCCAAATCGCCGGTGCAGCGCGTGAAGGAATCTTCTTTCAACGTCGTTGCTATTGACGCCACAAGCCTGCAAAATACGACGCTCGACCTGGCGCACGCCATGAGCAGGGCGTCGGGTGTGAAGATTCGCGAATCGGGCGGGCTGGGTTCCGACCTGCATTTCTCGCTCAACGGCTTTTCCGGGCGGCATGTCAAGTTCTTCATGGACGGCGTTCCGATGGAAGGCATGGGCGCTTCGTTTCAAATCAATAACATTCCGGTAAATCTGGCCGAACGGATAGAGATATATAAAGGTGTTGTACCGGTCGGTTTCGGGGCGGACGCTATCGGCGGGGCGGTGAATATCGTTACCAATCAGCGGCGACGCACGTTTGTCGATGCATCCTGTTCATACGGTTCGTTCAATACGCACCGATCGTCTATCAATGCGGGCTATACGGCCAAAAACGGATTCATGGTCGAACTGAACGCTTTTCAGAACTATTCGGACAATAACTATTGGATTGAAAACGCCGTCAAGGATTTGGAATCGGGGCAGATTAACAGCGATCACATTGAGCGCGTCCGGCGCTTTCATGACACGTATCACAATGAAACCGTCATCCTGCGTACCGGATTCGTGAATAAATCCTTTGCCGACCGGCTGGTCATCAGCCTCAACACAGGAAAAACCTATAAGGAAACGCAAAACGGCGTGCGCCAGGATGTCGTTTACGGTCAAAAACACAGCAGAGGAGAAACACTTATGCCTTCGCTGCAATATGTGAAGCGGAATCTGCTTCTCGAAGGCCTGGACGTGAATCTGACAGCCAACTACAACAAGAACCTGATGCATAATCTGGATACCGCAACGTTTGAGTTCAACTGGCGCGGCGAGTCAAAATACAACGGTGGGAAAATCGGCGAACAGCGCTATCAGGACTCGAAGTATGAAAACAAGAACGGAAATATGACTTTTACCGCACATTACCGTATCAATGACTATCATTCGCTGATATTGAACAACGTGTTTACCTCTTTCGACCGCAACACCCGCTCATCGCCCGAATCCACCCTGCTGGCCACCGACACCATGCCCAAGGTATCGCAGAAAAACGTGGCCGGGCTGTCCTATAAACTGAACTTCAAGAACCGCTGGAACATCTCCTTTTTCGGGAAGCATTACCTGCAGTACAGCAAAGGTCCCAAAGACGTCTCAACGGACACAGGTCACACAAGCTATGCGATTTTCAGCGAAACCTTCACCGCCACAGGCTACGGGATTGCCGGCACGTATTTTTGGAAAGATTTTCAGGGAAAAGTTTCATACGAAAAAACCTATCGCCTGCCGACCGATAATGAGCTTTTCGGGAACGAAGAACTCGAACGCGGCTCAACCGGACTGAAAGCCGAAAACAGCAACAATTACAACCTGAACCTGTCGTACAGCCACGACTTCGACCGGACGCATTTCGTGCATGTCGATGCAGGCTACATCCTGCGCAATACGAAGGATTACATCCGTCGCGTTACCGACAGTTATTCGGGCAAATACTACGCCTCGCATATCAATCACGGCTATGTGCGCAACATCAGCCTGGAAGGAGAAGTCCGCTATTCGTACAGAAACATCGTTTCCGCAGGCATCAATGCAACTTCCCAGAACATCCGCGACAACGAACCGGAAACGATGGGAACGTCGGCAAGTACTACCTACCGCGCACGGATTCCGAATATCCCGTATTTCTTTGCTTCCGGTGACGTTGAAGGCGTGTGGAAAAATTTCATCCGCAAAGCCAGCCACCTGAGTTTCGGTTACAACAGCAATTACGTACACGCATTCCCCCTCTATTCCGAACGACACGGCTCGACGTCAAAAAGCGAGGTGCCGACGCAGTTGTCGCACGACGTCAGCCTTACTTATACAATCGGAAACGGACGTTACAACATCACGGCCGAGTGTAAAAACCTGACCGACGAAAAACTGTACGACAATTTCAGTCTGCAAAAGCCCGGAAGGGCATTCTATCTTAAAGTGAGATATTTTTTATCTTTCAATAAATAACAAACAAATTTTAAATGATTAGACAATGAAGAGAAATGTATTTTTAAGTTTAATGGCGGCAACTGCTTTGTTTGCCGCATCCTGTGACGAAAACAATGGCAATGGGAAGGCAATCGAAGGCAAAGGTCAGTACATCATTGCCGCATCAAGCGGCGAAGCGTCCTATCTGTTACAGAGCGACCGTCTGGACGGCGGCGAACTCACTATCGTAAACTCCGGCCTCGAAGCCGAAACGGGTACGGCATGGATTTTCACGCCCAACCTGAACTATCTTTACCGCCTGGTTTACAATCAGGGCAATGCCGGAACCGGCTCGTCCTACATTCTCGACAGCGAGGGCGTCATACGGGAACGGGGCGTCAAGTTTGAAATAACAAACCGCTTTACAACCTACGGCCCTTACGGCAAATATATCGTAACCGCCGCCGCAGGCGCTACCGACATGGCCGACGATGCAGGCAACCTGCAGCAGGGCGTAACGTTCACCATCCTGGATACCGAAGCCCAGACCCTGACAACCAAAACCGTTTCGACCGAAAACTACCTCGGAACCGGCGAATATGTTACCTTTTCGGGAATCGTCGACGTAAACGGCAAAGTCTTTACCGGCGTCTGCCCTATCGGCGTGAGCGCTTACGGCGCAGCGCAGGGCGTATCCGACACCACCCGCACGGCAACCGCTTATCCCGACAGCGTTTGGGTAGCCATTTACAGCGGTACCGGTTTTGAGAATCCTAAAATCCTGCGCGACGACAGGCTGAGCTATGCAAGTTCACGTTTCCGTTCGCAATATTATTCCAACATCGTCGCCGACGACAGGGATAATGTCTATGTATTTTCGTCGTCCTACGACAGCCGGACAACCAAAAAATCGGGCGTCATACGTATCAAAGCCGGAACGGAAGAATTTGACCGTGATTATTATTTCGACATTGAGGCCGTCTCGGATGGCATCCACCTGTTCAAGGTATGGCATATCACCGGCGATTATTTCCTGCTCCAGACGTACACTACCGAATCCGTAGCGGTAATGGGCGACACGAAAAGGCTGGCCGTAATCAATGTCGCTTCCAAATCGCTGAACTGGGTAACCGGATTGCCCGCGATTGAAAACATCGGCAGTTTCGGCTCAACGCCCTGCGTCGACAACGGGAAGTTCTATATACCGGTCGTCACAACCGACGGAAATCAACCCGCCGTCTATGTGATTGACCCGGCAACGGCCGTAGCAACAAAGGGAACGGTTGTTACCTGCACCGGCATCGGCGCCGTAGGAAAATTAGTTCCGTTACAATAAACAGACAATCAATCATGATCAAGTTACTATTCGATTTCATCCAGTTCCTGAACACCCTCGCGCCATTACTCATGTCGCTGGCTATTCTGACGTTGCTGTCGGTTTTATTGTCAAAATCAATAAAGAAACACGCGGCAATATATTACACCGTGTTTGCAATTCCCTTTGCCATAGTTGTAATTCCACTTATCGGCCGGTGGTTTGGCGTTGAAATAGTTAATCTCGGCCGAGTAATCCCGTTTATGGGAAACCTTACGAGGGATTATATTCACGCGGGGACGCTGGGTTTTCCTTTACTGGTTATCATCATGTACATGGGGGCATTGGATATGAAACTCCCGTGGGTAAAAAAACTCATGAGTATTCGCAAAGAGTTGTCCATCCTGTCGGGTTTCCCGATATTGACGCATGCCCTGATGCGAATCGGCCGGGTGCCGAATGCCTTCGGTTTTTTCACCGACAATGAGGCGTATATGGCGAGCGGGAGAGTGAGCAGCGCGCTGGGCGCAGGACTGTCGAGTTTCAGTTTTGTGCTGGGCGCTGTGATGCTGGCGCTGTTTATTCCGCTGTGGGTTACGTCTTTCGATTCCGTCCGCAAACGCATGGGAAGCGTCAGATGGAAGAAATTGCAGCGATGGTCTTACGCTTTGTATGCCATGCTCTTTATCCATGCCATGGGGATACAGGCCGGCGGCATGTTGAATCCGAGGGGAGGCAGGGAGCAGTCGAAACCTGCGGTTGAGGCTGTCGCAACAATAGCCTACGCACCTGACGTCCGCGACGCCGAAAGTCAGGTACCGCAGCAACGCACGGGAAGGGGCGAACGCGGCAACAGAAACGCCGTGCAGCCGGCAGGCAGCGGCAATAACACCGAAGCGGCAAGACCGGCGGCAGGAGGCGGACATCAGCAAAGCCCCGGCTTTGCCGACATTAAAGTCGGCTCGCAGACAAAGCGTTACATACATATCACTTCTCTTTTTCTGATTTTCGGGTCGTATTTATACCTTCGGCTGAGAAAGCGGTTAATGGTTAATGATTAATGATTAATGAGGGGCGTCTCAAATTTCAAATTGCCGTAATGCTGTTGTAAGGCCTGTCATTCCCGCGCAGTTGGAGCTTTCGTACCGGTACGAAAACGTCCCGACGACTTTTTTGAACTTTCGTACTGGTACGAAACCTTCCCGACGACCCTGCATTCTATGCTAATTACCAAATATATTTAGTTAAAAATAATTACAACTTATGCCGCGGTATGATTTTGTGCGTCCTGATTTATCAAAAATTAATGATTTGTGGTGAACGGTAAACGGTGAACCGGCATCTCGTAGAGATGCAAAGTTCGGTAAAAAATAGCGTTCCCCGCTTTCACCGGCATCTCGCAGAGATGCGGCATTTGTCCGCATAACTGACGTCATGCGGGGCGCTGTGCGATCAAACGTTTCTATCGAACTTCAATCCCTGACGGGATTATTATCCGTATCCTGCCTGCAATGCATAAAACCATACCGGTGAACCGGCATCTCGTAGAGATGCAAAGCTCGGTAGAAAATAGCGTTCCCCACCTTCGACGGCATCTCGCAGAGATGCGGTATTTGTCCGCATAACTGACGTCATGCGGGGCGCTGTGCAATCAAACGTTTCTACCGAACTTCAATCCCTGACGGGATTATTGCCGGCGGATACTTTACGCGGTATGGTTTTGTACATCCGGATTATCAAAAATTAATGATTTGTGATGAATGGTGAACGGTGAATCGGCATCTCGTAGAGATGCAAAGTTCGGTAGAAAATAGCGTTCTCCACCCCCACCCTCACCGGCATCTCGCAGAGATGCGGCATTTGTCCGCATAACTGACGTCATGTGGGGCACTGTGCAATCAAATGTTTCTACCGAGCTGTAATTTCTGACGGGATTATTGCCGGCAGAATCCCCTGTATAAACCTTATTTCAACCTTATTTTTTCCAACAAAACAACCTGAGTAGCAATGAATGATGTTCTACGCCTTACTTTTCTACAAAAAGAAATATTCAGTGAAAATCCGTTTTATCCGTCTCATCGGTGTTCTAATGACTCTTTTGAGACAGCTTCCATTTTACCCGGCACTTGTAAATCTTCAAACTTTCAGGTAACTTTGCGCCCTAATTCAAAATAAATTATGCTTACACTCAAAGTGATTACGGAAAATACGCAGGAAGTGATTGATAAACTGGCGAAAAAACATTACGATGCCAAAGCAATTATCAATGAAGTGATTGAAACTGATAAAAAACGGAAAGCCGCCCAGCAGCAACTGGACGGGAACCTTTCCGAACTGAAACGGTTGTCGGAAACCATCGGCCGGTTAATGAAAGAAGGACAAAAGGAAGCCGCCGAATCGGCGCGCGCACAAGTCGCCGGGATAAAAGAAGGCAACAGGCAACTGGAATCGGATATGAAAGAATCCGAAAAACGGCTGACCGAATTGCTTTGGCAAATTCCAAACCTTCCTGCCGACAGTGTTCCCGAAGGCAAAAGCGCCGAAGACAATGTGGTGGAAAAAACCGGCGGCGTGATTCCCGCATTGTACGAAGGAGCGCTCCCGCACTGGGAATTAGCGAAAAAGTACAATTTGATTGATTTTGAATTAGGCGTGAAAATTGCCGGCGCCGGTTTTCCGGTTTACAGGCAGAAAGGTGCACAACTGCAGCGCGCACTGATTAATTTCTTTCTGGATAATGCCCGTGAAGCCGGTTATGTCGAAATTCAACCGCCTTACGTGGTAAATGCCGATTCGGGTTACGGAACAGGCCAGTTGCCGGATAAGGAAGGCCAAATGTATCACGTTGGGCAGGATGATTTATATTTGATTCCGACGGCGGAAGTTCCTGTCACCAACATTTATCGGGATGTAATTTTGGAAGAAAAAGATTTGCCGGTTAAAAATACGGCGTATTCGGCTTGTTTCCGCCGCGAAGCAGGTTCCTACGGAAAAGATGTGCGTGGCTTAAACCGCCTGCATCAGTTTGATAAAGTGGAAATCGTCAGGATTGAAAAGCCCGAACGTTCTTATGAATCTTTGCAGGAAATGGTTGCTTATGTCCAAACTTTGGTCGAAAAACTGGAACTGCCATGGCGCATTTTGCGGCTTAGCGGCGGGGATATGAGTTTCATTTCCGCATTAACGTTTGATTTTGAGGTATTTTCGGCGGCGCAACAACGATGGTTGGAAGTAAGTTCGGTTTCCAATTTTGAAAGTTATCAGGCCAACCGGTTGAAATGCCGTTATCGCAGTGAAGATAAAAAAATACAATTGTGTCATACCTTGAACGGGAGTGCGCTTGCTTTGCCCCGCATTGTAGCGGCTTTGTTGGAAAACAACCAGACTCCCGGCGGTATTTTGATTCCTGAGGCTTTGAGGCCTTATACGCGGTTTGAGCGGATTGATTAGGGAAATTTTAATTTTACCGGAGTGCAGATTGCATCTAATTATTGCTTTGAATCTGAATCTGAATCTGCGATAGCTAAAAATGTAAAAAAATTTTCATACTACGAAAGAATTACCTACATTTGCGATTGGAAAACATTCACGGTTAGATTTTTGTTTTAAACTTTGATTGTTTGAATATGTCTAAATAATATTAATTAAATGATAGGAGATATGAATATGAAAACAAAGAAACGGCACATGATATTTGTGATAATATTCATTGCAGGTTCCGTAATGGCTCAGGACGATGCTTTTGGGGATGATATTTATTATTCTGCCAAAAACAAAAAGACGGCGGTTGCCAAAGCCGAACCGGTGAAGAGAGAAACCCCTGTCGTATTGGAAGCAACCGTTTCCGGCGAGAGAAGTGTAGATGAATACAACAGGCGTTACGTCAGTGATAAAGAGTACATTGACGAAGCTGTAACTGATGAAACGGATACCATTATAGAATATGCCGATGGCGAATTAACGCAAAGAATTGTTAAGTTCCATAACCCGTCGAAAGTGGTTATTTCCGGAGCGGACAATGTAAATATTTATTATGACGGCGACAGTTATGCGTTGGATTTTAACGAACCTTCTTCCGACGGTTTGTCAATCAATATAAATTCCTCTTACGGATATAATCCGTGGTACACAGGCTGGTATCCTTACGATTACGGATGGTATTCCCCCCGGCATTACGGATGGCGATCGCCTCGGTATTACTCCGGTTGGTATTCTCCCTGGTACGCCGGATGGTACGATCCCTGGTATTACGGATGGCACTCGCCATATTATTATGGAGGCTGGTACGGTGGAGGCTATTATCACGGACATCACCATCATTACGGCGGCGGACATTATTATTACGGCGGAACTTCAGGAGGAAGTTATCACAGCCAATATACGCGCAATACAAGAAGCAGCGACAGTAGAGGATCGCGGACGTCCGGCGTGAGTTCGCGCAGTTATTCGAACGCAAGAGGCGAAAGTTCCGGCCGTATATCAAGAGGAGATATTATATCATCATCTTCGCGTTCGGATAGACAATCTGCTACGCGAGGCGAATCGACGGTGAGAAGTTCCCGTTCAGGTACTGTCCGTAGCGAATCAAACCCGGCTCCGGCTACAAGAAGTTCCGTTTCGAGCAATAACAGTACGTCAAGGACAAGAGTAAGTTCAACAAGCCCTTCTTCTTCAAATTCAAGGTCTTATTCTTCTTCGTCGGAAAGCAGAAGTTACGGCAGCGGGTCATCTTCTTCCGGCGCCTACAGCGCCCCTGCCCGATCAAGCAGCAGTTCATCCGGCTCATATAGTAGCGGTTCCTCCCGTTCAAGCAGCGGTGGCAGTTCATATTCCGGCAGCAGCGGCGGCAGTCGCTCAAGTAATAGTGGCGGTGGTCGCTCAAGTAGCGGCGGCGGCAGAAGATAATCCCAATTTTAGTTTTTAACAGATGTGTATATGAAAAGGAATTTATTCATAGTGATGGCCTTTTTTGTGTCTGTCCATTCGTTTGGACAGGGAGAAATAGACGCTTACCGGTTTTCTAAAAACGAATTATCGGGAACAGCCCGCGGTCTGGCGATGGGCGGAGCGTTCGGAGCATTGGGCGGAGATGCAACGGGAGTTGCAGTTAATCCTGCGGGAATCGGCGTCTACCGCAGTTCGGAAATCATTTTCAACGCCGGTTTAACGGTTAATCAAACGAAGGCTGATTTTGAGGGGACTAAAGAATCAAAGGGAAATACGAATCTTTCCTGTGATAATTTTGCCTATATGGGCTATTTCCCTTTGGGAAACGACGACCGCTATTCGCTTAATTTCGGATTTAACTATAACCGGTTGAAAAGTTTTGATAGAAAATATAATGTATCCGGCAAAGGAATGGGTTCGTCTTTAACCGATTATATGGCAGATATTACTTTTGAAACACCCTGGAGTTTCTGGAAGCAAGATGAATACATAGAAGATCAATTTTACGCTTTGAATAACCATTACTGGTTGGGTATTTTGGGATGGAACGGTTATCTGATTAATGAAAAACCGGAATATGACGGTGAATATGTCAGTATTCTGAATAAGGGAGAAACAGTAGATCCCCGTTTGCAAGTGAGGGAAAAAGGATCTGTCGGCGCATACGATTTTACGTTGGGAACCAATCTTGACAACAAGGTTTATCTTGGTGCAACAGTGACTTGCACCAGCATATCATACATCGTAAGTACTTCTTACGGTGAACACTTTGCCGAGGGTGGAGGTTTTAAATTAAACAACGAGTATAGCACCGAAGGATCGGGTTTGCAGGTGAAATTAGGCGCTATTTTCCGCCCGACAGACGCTCTTCGCCTGGGCGTATCTTATCATTCGCCCACATGGTATAATTTGACCGATTATTATTGGGGACAATTAAGTCCTTACAACATACAGATAGGTGATGGGCCTGAGTTAGCGGAACCGGTATCAACGCCTGCAAACGCTTATTATGAATATAAATTCAAAACGCCCGATGTCTGGACATTAAGCGCCGCACTTGTTTTGGGACAAGCTGCCATTATCAGTTTGGATTATGAATACAAAAATTACGGTAGAATGGAATTTCCCAAACAATATGTGAATGATTATGATTTCGGTACTGAAAACGGATATATTAACGAAGATTTCAAAGGCGCTTCAACAATAAGAGCGGGTGTAGAAACTCGTTTTACGCCTCAATTTTCAGGGCGTTGGGGATTTGCGTGGATGCAAAATCCATACAATTCACAGTTCAGAAACAGTGAAATAGAAGTAGTAACTCCGGGAACGATTCCCAATTATATGCTTGAAGGGGATGTGCTTTATTTGACAACTGGCGTTGGATTCCGTTTTACTCCGCGTTTCTACATGGACTTGGCGCTTGTGTACAGGACACAGGAAGACGAATTGCATTTCTTTTCGCCTGTCTTTTATGACAACGGAAATTCATTGGCTTCCACTCCTTCAAAGTTGACAAACAGTTCTCTTAAAACCTTGGTTACTTTGGGATATAAATTTTAAGAAAAAAAAATTTGCACAATTATTTTTTTATTCTTTACTTTGCACCGTCTAATCATAAAATTATTTGCCTATAGAAGAACATTACTTTTAAAACCATCAAAAATTAACAGTAATGAAAGATTTAAAATTGATGTCCGACGAAGAGTTGGTAGTCACTTATGCACAAGGCAATAATTCTGCTTTCGATATTCTGTTGAATCGCCATCAAAGCAATGTTTATTCCTATATTTATTTTATTGTAAGAAATCGCGAACAGGCTGAAGATATTTTTCAAGAAACGTTTGTGAAAGCGATTACGACCATTAAACAGGGAAGATATACCGAAAACGGTAAATTTCGCGCTTGGATTAATCGAATAGCCCATAACCTGATTATTGATAATTACCGGCAGGAAAAGAACGAACAAACCATTTCCAACGACGAATATGAAGTTGATTTATTCAACAATCATAAATTTTCCGATGGAACGGTTGAAGACGAAATGATTAAATCACAAATTCTTACAGATGTAAAAAAATTAATTGACCACCTTCCTGAAAATCAAAAAGAAGTTTTATTAATGCGGTATTACCGGGATTTAAGTTTTAAGGAAATCGCAGATATTACGGGCGTAAGCATCAATACCGCTTTAGGGCGGATGCGTTATGCGATTCTTAATATGAGACGTACCGCAGAAGAAAAAAACATGATTCTAACGATGGATTAAATTTTTGTATTCCGTTTTACAATATAATCCGAGCGGGTACGTTTTGTTAGGTAGTTACATTTTTAATATACTGCCTATGAATCAGAAATTTACACATCAAGAAACAAGGGATTTTTTTTCAATTGTTAATAATGAGGATGTAAGAGCGCTAAAACCTGGAAAGCAAGTTATTTGTTTAGTTCGGCAGTTTGCTTATACTTATCATGTTGAAAAGAAATTGCCGCAAATGTTAAGTGGGATTATATTGAATTGAGGTTTGTAAATGAAAATTCTTCATATTCTTTGAGAATTGCGTTATGGGGGGGATACTTGTTGATATTGCCAATCTTCAGGCGATCAACAATGAAGTTGAAATATTGATTATCAACAGCGACATTGAGCAATCTTTATTGGCGACACTCAATAAAAATATAAAGGTAAGACGCATCAACTGTCCGGCGCGAAGTCGCAATCCTTTTTATATAATGAAATTGAATGTTATAATTGCATTTTCCAATGCCGATATATTTCATTTTCATCAAGATAATCTGATCAACTACATTTTGGTGCGCGTACTGAAAAGGAATCTTTGTCTGACCGTTCATTGCGTAACCCTTGATATTAAATGTATTCACAAGTATGATTATGTCTTTGCAATTTCGGAAGCAGTAAAAGAATCCGTAAAGCGTAAAACGGGTATTGATGCATGGCAAACGCATCTTAATTCATTAGGATTTTCAATAAATAATTATTATTCCATCCGGCATCGAGTCTTTTTCCTTTCACACTTCTCTTTTTTGACTGTTCATGTCTGATGAGATTGAGGGCAATTCGATTAAGCATGGAAAAATTTTGGGCGGCATATCCCTCTCTTTTCCGGCTCTCATCCTCCCTGAAAGAAACATCCAACTGCCGGTGCAGATTATTTTCAATGCCCCAGTGGGTAGGGTGTTCAAAGTCCAGTTTCCATTTTCCAAAAAACAATTAATTTTGCGCCTTTAAATTATTTAGTATCTGTCCGAAAACGTGCAACCATCAGGATACCAACCCAATAGAGAGATAAATAGTGGATGAATATAGTAAGAGATAAATTTGTCAAAGTTCTGTAAAATGCTTATATTTG
>JAIRNV010000034.1 GCA_031257875.1 Dysgonamonadaceae bacterium | reverse complement strand
TTTTCCGGCATAAAATCAACAGAAGACCAAGAAAATTGCTTAACTTTGATTCTCCTTTAAGCAGGGTCATTAGTAACATCAATAAAAAAGTTGCATTTATAACTTGAATCTGCGAAGTGTTGCGTTTTTTAGAAATTTTTTGCTTTTTCAACAAAAAAACCTAACTTTGCGCACTTATTTATGAAGTATGTATAACTATAAAGTGCTATCAATCATTATTCCCGTTTACAACGAAGAATCAACTCTGAAATGCCTGCTGGAGAAAGTGATTCATGTAAAACTGACAAACGGGGTGGAAAAAGAAATTATCATCATCAACGATTGTTCGCGCGACCAAAGCGAAGCTATCGCCAAGTGTGTGATAGCCGGGTATCCGGACGTATCTATCAAATATGCCAGGCACGAAGTTAACTCAGGTAAAGGCATGGCCATCCGGACGGGGCTACAGTTGGTGACAGGCGATTATGTCGTCATTCAGGATGCCGACCTTGAGTGTGAGCCTCAAGACTTCGGCTTACTGTTAAGTTATCTGATTACCTGCGAAAAGAAAGTAGTATACGGTTCGCGTTTTCTCGAACGGGAAAATAAACATTCCTATCTCGGTTTCTACCTGGGAGGGAGACTGGTGTCTCTTTTCGCCAATATATTGTATGGACAGCATTTAACCGATGAACCTACCTGTTACAAAATGTTTGACGCCGACCTTTTGAAATCTATTCCACTGCAATGTACCGGATTTGAGTTCTGTCCCGAAGTAACGGCCAAAGTATCGAAGTTAGGCTACAAAATAAAGGAACTGCCCATCCATTATTACCCGCGCAGCATCGGGGAAGGGAAAAAATTAAAATGGTACGATGGCATAAAAGCTATTTGGACATTACTGAAATACAGATTTATAAAATAAAAACAATACAAAAAAAAATGGCAAAGAATATCGGCAATAAGCACTACCGGCAGAAAAACAGAACGCAGGCACGGGTGCAGGTAAAACAAACGAAACAGACAGCTTCCTCCGGCAGCGGTTTCCCGGTCCGGATAGCGAAGAATGTGTGCGCCGCCCTTGTGGCGGGATTTTTCCTCTTCAAATGTCTGGAAGTGCAGCAGGGATATAACTGGGCATATTACAGCCTGATGAAGGGTAATATGGCCACTATTTGGGAAAATCCCCACCTGACGCTGGAACAAAGGAACGAAATGAAATTGGGCTTCGACTACGCTTACCTTCAATTTCTGAAGAACGCGACGCCGGAAGACGCTGTTATCCTGTATCCCTCGCGTGAAGACTTTTTCCCTGAAGGAGTGGAAAGCCCTTTTAAGCAGGATGTTTCCAATAAAATATGGGCGCTACGCTTCCTCTATCCCCGCAAACTGGCGCTTCCTTCGGAACTGGAAATCGGCGGTAGCCAAATGGAAATCAACCGGTATGCCAAAGACGTCACTCACGTAGCCATCGTGAACGGGAGAGGATACGAACGGTTGAATTACGAAGTGGAGACTCCTGTCGTACATGGTGTATTACCCGTAAAACGTTGATGATATGTTATATTTTGGTCTTTTTCTAACCATCGCTTCCGGCTTTGTTTTTGTTCATTGCCTTTCGGTGAAATTCACGCTGATTGAAAAGGCAGGCCTGTCTTTCCCGTTGGGAATGGCGTTTACCTGCTTCCTGATGTTGCTTCTTGATCAGGTCAATATTCCTTTAACGCTGGCGCCTCTACTGGCAAGTCAGGCGTTCCTGCTGGCAGGCCTGTGCCTCTTTGTTTATTTCTGTCGTAAAGATGCGTGGGTGTCTCTGCGGGAATCGGTTTCTCCGTCATCGTTGAAAGACGTCAACTTGGTGTGGCTGCTCTTTATCTTAATGACGGTTTATGTGGAGTATATGAACTTTTCCAAATGCATGTATTTTCCTCCTTCCGACCGCGACAGCCTGTCGGGGTTTGAAACAATCGGCTATATTGCATCCCAAGAACATACGTTCAAGGGACTTAGCATCTTCGATGAAAGCTATATGCCGGGCATACACGGTCCGGCCAGTACTATCACTTACGCGCCTCTGGTGCAACTCTGCTATGCGTATGTGTATACGCTGGGAGCCGAGACGTCGAAGATAGTCCCCGCTCTGATGTATCTGTTTTTCCTGCTGGCTTTTTATGGGGCTGCGTCGCGGGCAGCCGGCAAGACGGGTGCGTCCGTGGCGACTTTCTTCGTGCTGCTGACGCCCGAAATGCTGGGATTTTCTTCCCTTTCCATGACCAATGTAATCCATGCCGTTTTTGCCTCCTTGAGCGTCATCTACATGTCCCATTGGTTTAAAACGGGGGAGAAAAAAGACTTGCTGCTTTGCGGGGCGTTGCTGGGCGGCAATATCCTGTGCCGTACGGAAGGGATTGTGTTTACTGCCGCCGTGCTGCTGTTGCTGTTTATTGATGCATTCCGGTCGAAGCGCTACCGGGGTTTTGTGCAGGCGTCGCTCTGGGCGCTTGTCCCGCTGGTTGTGTGGACACTGTACAGGAAAATGAACGGTCTGTATGCCGAAAGCATTGCCGTTACACACCCGTTTTGGGATGCTGAAAAGGCCGGCGTTATAGTGTCTTACATGTGGGGGCTGTATAAGAATACGCTGTATTACGGCTGGACGTTCAACGTTTTCCTGATAGCCTTTCTTGCCAACCTCTGGTTTCTTATCCGGAAAAAAGACAGCCTCTACCTGCTGCTGGCCATCGGATTGTCTTCTCTTTTTTACATACTTATCCTCTATCAGGTAGACTACAAATGGGACACCATGCACAATGTTCTGTCGTATTCGGCCAAGCGTTTTCTGTTTTGCTTCATTCCGATGATATGGTATTTTTCGCTTACCTGTCATGCGGTGAGCGCTCTTTTCCGGCGGATGGAGCGATTTTTACTTCTCCGTTATTTTAGCAGAAGAACAAAATGAACAACTGATTGCAAGTTACCCGCGGAACATCGTCAAATGACTTTTTCCCGTCAAATTATAATTTTCACTTTTATATAAATTACACGTTACGAGGGGTGTATTTTAAATTGTCGCATCGCCATTGCTTCACCCTGCGGGTGGGCTGTAAAAAAATATTGACCCTCTACTATAATATATTCGTTCTTAAAAAAATCACAGTTATTCATTGCGAAGTATTCAGTTAGGATCTGTCAATAAATAAACGCATCAAATAATTTTATATATTAGAGTTTATGTAAATTAAATTTTGTATATCACACACACGCGTATCTTTGCAGGATGAAATATTTGGATTATCACAACAACAAAAAGAAATTCCGTTCTTTGACGGGTCTTAGCCCTGAACAGTTCCCCGGACTGCCCCCCTATTTTGAGGAATCTCATAACGGGTATTTCACAGATTACGGCATGAATGGCAGCTACCGCAATAATCGGCGCAGGTTTGTCATATACGCGAACAGTCCGCTGCCAGCGGTTGCCGACCGGCTGTTCTTCATACCGGTATATTTGAAGAATAACCCGCTTCAGGAATATCATGTGGAAAGAAAAAGAGACACACGGTCAAAAATGCAGTTATTATCACGGCCTGCTGCATGGTTCTTTTTGTCAGTCCATGCGTTTGCGGGAAGATGCATGACAAAAAGATAGCCGATATCATGTACTCTTTTTCCACTCCCTGCATCCTGTATCGGGATACGGGATATCAGGGATTCAGGCCTGAGGATGCGGTCATTAAACAGCCTGTAAAAAAGCCCAAAGGAAGATGCCTTACCGGGGAAGAGAAAGAGTATAACCGGCAGGTCGCTTCTTTTAGAATGAGGGTAGAACATACAACGAATGAGGACAGTCAAAGACGAATGCAGATTCAGAGCCGGCAATTTTGTCGGTCATATCTTTAGTACCTGTGCAGCACTGCATAATTTCAGAATTAAATTTAATCCATGGCATTACGAAAACTAATTTACATAAACTCTAATACAAATTATTAACCGAAATTTTTGGGTGTTGCATTGCGGAAAACAGGAGAATAGGGAAGTATTCCCCATTAGAGTAGGGAGATGTTCCCTATTAGAATGGGGAGACATTCCCCATTGGAATAGGGAACGCCTCCTCACCGGAACTTTTTCATACCACAGTCAGTTCCTTTTCAAAGGTGAACGAACGGGGGGCTTTCAGGAGCGTACCGCCACTCGTGTACTGCGTCGTAACGCGGAACACCACCGGCTCGCCTACTACCATCGTCGCCGGGGCGATGACCATCAACTCCGAAGGGTTGTTGACGATAAGGTCAATGGCCGGTATGGGGTAGATGGCGTCCGGGTCTTCACGGCTGATGAACATGGCTCCAACCGACAAATCCATGCCGGCAATTTTCAGGTTGTGACCCGTTATTTTCACCGTGCCGCCGCGCGTGACTTTGTCGTTTCTCGTGTTACTTTTCACGTCGCGGATAAAGTCGATGCGCATCGGGGCTACCGGCTCGACATGCCGAAGGGGTACTTTCTTTGCTATTTCGGCCAGTTCTTTCGAGGGGGTAATCCGGATAACAGCTTCTTTCGGGTATTCGTCTTCTTCGTAGACGCCGGGTATCGAAAAGTGATAATGCGCCGTTCTCAGGTTCACGGTATTGCCTTCGGCAACCCATTTCATAATAAATTCGGCCTGCGCTTCCAGTCCCGCGAGGGATTCGGGTTTGCTGATACCGATGTTGCGGCCGGCTATGGCTTCCGCAAGGTCTATTTCCGTGTATGTGCGCTGGTTTGCTGCCGCCTGCCGATTACCGTGTATACGTCTATCCGGCTGCCTGCTGCGGCGCCGCCGACTACCAAATCATCGCCGCTGCCTGCGGACAGGCAGCGGCGCTTTCACATCCGCAATGCCGGTGTTGTCTGTCACGGTGAGTGTGGCCGTTACGTTCGGGGCGGCTGCAAAGCTGTCATTGCCCGCCTGTGAGGCGGTGATGACGGTTGTTCCCGCACCGGTGAGCGTTACCGTGCTTGCCATCCGAGCCGACGTCCTCAAAGCCTCCGTTGGTTAGCAAATTCGTTTGCGCCTTCAAAGAGACAGTTTGTGTGAGAAAAAGAACTAACGAGAGTATAATTAAATTATAATTTTTCATCTTTATTATTGTAAATATAAAAAGAAGCGTGGAAACGCATTGAGCGCTCCACACTTCTAATTAAAGCGGGAAATCTGTATTTACCCAACCGGCTGCAATCCAGTACGCATCCAGTTATAGGATTCCCACCTGCGCGGGAATGACAGGTTCCCCAACTCGGCGAAAAAGCAGTTAGTAGTTAACAGTTACCTGCCCCCCCCCATTAACCACTAATCACTAACATTAATTATTGTTTCCGTTCCTGCAAATTTTCAACGTAGTCATTCAAATATTTGATTTCTTTCGCATATTTCGCGGGAGAAGCATTTTGGAAAAACATTCCGGCTTTTTTCGCCCATGTTTCGGCTGTGTCAAATTCATCGGTCATCTCGTAAGCCAAAGCGATATTGGTTGCTAATCTGGCTTTGTCAACAGTCTTTTTTGCCGTTTCAAACGCATTTGTCCAGGCAGTTATGGCTTCGGTCCAAGTCCCGCTGTTTATGTAGCCGGCTGTTTTCCCCGCATCGTAAAGGTTTTTTACAAAATATATCCGCTCGGCGCTTTCCCATCCCGGGGCAAAAAAATATCCAAGTGTTTTACCTAACCGGGAAGTTGAATGGCGTATCATTTCCGAAACCAAATGTTCACAGGTTTTGCGCGAAGGATTATAATTGTCGTCATACCTGTTGTAATATGCGTTCAAACTGTCGGTTATGGTTAAGTGGCTAATCACCGGCTTATCCCTGTCGTGTAAATAGGCGCTGAAAGTCAGTAAAGTTTTTATGCTGCCGCTTTCCGCATTCTGGGGACAGACAACCGAATTAAGCAGCAACCGGTCAATGGAAATCAACAAATCAAAATGTTCGTCTTCTAAAAAATCGGCCAGGACTTCTTTTTTAAGCGGGACAACGGACAGCCATTCCTCGTCTTCCCGCAACGGTTTCCTGTAAAACGAAACGAGGGAAAAAAACTCCGAAGATTTCAACTCATTGAAAGTCTTCGTAATCAATTGCCAGGAAGCATTGTTCAGCGTTTTGACATATATGCTGTCGTCCTCCGGATATTTTCCCGAAGGAGGATTCAACCCATAGCCGACAGGTTGCGGTAAAGCATTATTCACAATGATGACGTCGTGAGCTTTAACGGGTAAAGTAAACGCAGCCGGCCTTTCCACTTCTACCGGCAGTATCATCGTGGATGCACATGACAGCAGCGATACAAGGAAGCAGAACAACAATCCTTTACCAATCCATTTCTTTTTCATCCTTCACTCTCAACCATTAATTCTCAACTCTCAATTCATTAACCCTCTCCAGCAAAATTTTAATTTCGCTTTCAGCGTCAGCCTGTTTTTTCCTTTCCATTTCGATGACTTTCGCCGGCGCTTTGGAAACAAAATTTTCATTGTTTAACTTGTTGAGAACGGAATTTAAGAATCCCTGCCGGTATTTCAGCTCTTCCTGCAGTTTGGCCAGTTCTTCCTCCCTGTTGCGGGTGACATTCCCTACCGGAATCGCAAATTCGACAGTTTTTACGAGGAAAGAAACGGCTCCGGCCGCTTTTTCCACCGTTTCCTCAATAGCCGACAAGTTCGCCATTTTCTTTAATACCGGATAATAAACCGGATTAGATACTCCGATTACCTGTAAAATAAGGCTTTCCTTGTTTGGAATATTTTTTTCGGTCCTGACAGTCCGGATTTTTGCAATGATTTCTTTTACATCTTCAAAGCCGGCAATAATGCCATCCGCCGTCGTTCCCGCACAGGCGGGCAAAGAAGAAATCATAATGCTTTCGCCCGGCTTTCTTTCTTCCAGCGCCTGCCACAATTCTTCCGTGATGAAAGGCATAAACGGATGCAACAGTTTCAACAGCGTATCGAAAAAGCCCAGTGTGATTTGATATGTTTTCGCATCAACCGGCTGTCCGAAAGCCGGTTTGATTATTTCCAGATACCAGGAGGAAAATTCGTCCCAAAAGAGCCTGTAAATTTCCATCAGCGCTTCGGAAATGCGGTATTTGGCAAATAAACCGTCAACTTCGCCAATTGTTTTTTGCAAAACAGCTTCAAACCATTCTACGGCAATCCCGTTATGCAGGGACGTTTCATGCAGCGCCTCCGCAACATTCCAGCCTTTTACCAAACGGAAAGCATTCCAAATCTTATTGTTGAAATTTCTGCCCTGTTCACAAAGCGATTCGTCAAACGGCAAATCGTTTCCTGCGGGCGATGAGAGCAGCATACCCATGCGAACGCCGTCGGCGCCATACTTATTCATCAGTTCAACCGGATCGGGAGAATTTCCGAGTGATTTGGACATCTTCCGTCCGAGTTTATCCCTGACGATTCCCGTAAAGTAAACGTTGTGAAAACAGGGTTTTTGCCGGTATTCGTAACCCGACATAATCATCCGCGCCACCCAGAAGAAAATAATTTCGGGAGCCGTAACCAAATCATTGGTCGGATAATAATATTTAATATCCTTATTCTCAGGATTATTGATTCCATCGAAAACGGAAATTGGCCATAACCAGGAAGAAAACCAGGTATCCAGCACATCTTCATCCTGCCGCAAGTCGTCAATTGACAATTGATAATTGACAATTGACAATGCTTTTTGAAGGGCTTCTTCCTTTGTTTCCGCAACGACAAATCCACCCTGCGGCAGGTAATAAGCGGGAATTTGATGTCCCCACCATAATTGACGGGAAATATTCCAGTCCTTTATATTTTCCATCCAGTGGCGGTATGTATTCTTAAATTTAGGGGGGAAAAACCGGATGGTATCGTTTTCGACGGCTTCCAAAGCCGGTTTGGCCAAATCGGGCATCTTCAAAAACCATTGCATTGATAATTTCGGTTCAACAGGTACATCCGTGCGTTCCGAGAAACCCACCTTATTTGTGTAGGGTTCAACTTTTTCGAGCAAACCTGCCGTTTCAAGGTCTTTTTCAATTTGTTTGCGAACGTCAAACCTGTCCATTCCGGCGTACATAGCTCCGTTTTCGTTCAGCGTGCCGTTGTCGTTGAAAATGTCGATTGAAGGCAAATTATATTTTTGTCCCAGCATATAGTCGTTCACATCGTGGGCGGGCGTCACCTTGAGGCAGCCCGTACCGAACTCCATATCGATGTACTCGTCTTCAATCACGGGGATTTCGCGGTTGATGATCGGGACAAGTACTTTTTTGCCTTTCAGCCAGGCTGTTTTGGGGTCGTTGGGATGAATGCACATTGCCGTGTCGCCGAAAATGGTTTCGGGGCGGGTTGTGGCGACAACGGCGTAAGCCACTCCAAGTTCCCCCGAAGTAGCCCCCCCAAGCCCCCCCGAAGGGGGGGATGTTCGGGTTTCCGAAGAGGGATGGGTTTCACACACATCCCCCCCTTTGGGGGGGCTTGGGAGGGCTACCAGTGCATTTTTGATGTTTGCCAAAACATTATCTGTATTTCCGATAACTTCTTCGTTGGTAAATCGGATAATGGTATAACCCGAATCATTCAATAATTGCGTCCTGATTGTATCGTATTCTGCCTGTTGCGGTTCTTTATGGTATTCTCCGTCAACTTCAACAATTAATTTGTGTTTCAGACAAACGAAATCAACAATAAAATCGCCGATGATATGTTGTCTTCTAAATTTTGCGGCCAAATTTTTCCTCCGCAACATTTCCCAAAGCGCACTTTCCGCCTCTGTTGAAAATCGACGCATATTTTTTGCAAATTCTTTCAACAAGCCGTAGTTTGCAGCATCGGCAGTATAATAACCGTATGCCCCCCCAAGCCCCCCCGAAGGGGGGGATGTTCGGGTTTCCGAAGGGGATGTGAGGATTTCCGAAAGATTGGCAGTACAGTAACCGTACTTCCCTTGCAGCCCGCACACATCCCCCCCTTCGGGGGGGCTTGGGGGGGCTACGTCGGGGGAACTTGGGGGGGCTACTACTTTATACCGCAAATAATACAATTTCCCACTCTGCTCCTTATGATTCACCTCCTCGTCGGACAAAGCCGTTAAAGCTTTCGGATCCCAGTTTACCATACGGACGCCGCGATAAATCCAGCCCTTTTCGTAGAGGTCGCAGAAGACTTTAATCACCGATTTGGAACGGGCTTCATCCATCGTGAAACAAGTGCGGTCCCAATCGCAGGAGCAGCCGAGTTTTTTCAGTTGTTCGAGAATAATCCCGCCATGTTTGTGCGTCCATTCCCAGGCATGTTCCAGAAACTGTTTGCGGGAGAGATCGGTTTTTTTGATGCCTTCACCGGCTAATTTGGCAACAACTTTTGCTTCCGTAGCGATTGAAGCGTGGTCTGTTCCGGGAACCCAACAGGCATTTTTCCCCATCATCCGGGCGCGGCGCGCCAGAATATCCTGAATCGTATTGTTGAGCATGTGTCCCATGTGCAGGACGCCGGTCACGTTAGGCGGGGGAATGACAACCGTAAAAGGTTCGCGTTCGTCCGGTTCGGAGTGAAAAAACCTGTTTTTTATCCAATAATCATACCATTTTACTTCCACCTCGGAAGGGTCGTATTTTGTTGCAATATTCATTATGAAATTGTATTTAGTTTAATTAATTTATGCTAATTGGAGTGCAAATATAGGTGAAATTATTGACATTACACACAGGGGAGCATCAGGGCAAACGCATCTTAATTCGTTAGGATTTTCAATAAATAATTATTCATGTTACGCAAACAGAAACAAATGAACGGTACTTATTCCGGATTGCTTCACTGCTTCGCAGTTCGCCGGTGACGCGGTGAGGTTGAAATACCGCAGCCGTCACCGGCGAAGGCGAA
>JAIRNV010000177.1 GCA_031257875.1 Dysgonamonadaceae bacterium | reverse complement strand
TGTTTGGGACTTACAAGGGAAGAAAATCCCCAAATAAAATGAATGGTGTTACTAAACATGTTTTTATCCTGCCACTTTTAGCCAATATTAAGAAAATGAAAAGAGTGGATTTTAAAATCAGCTTGGAAAAAACGATTCTGAAAGATTTAGACGACTGGAAAATCGCTCATCTCTCTGAAAATAGAACTGTTATGCGTCGAAAATTATTGTCCGCAGGATAAAAGATGGGGAGATTTTGAACACCCTACCCGCAGGGACGGCACTTTATTAAAGGAGGGAAAAGTGGCGGAGTTTCGCGTCAATATAGTGAAAATGCGGGCAAAGTATCCAATTCCCGGGTAGCTGTATTTGGCGCATTAAGCAATTCAGACGCAAGTGGCTGACCCTGTATCATCAAATAGCGCTTAACTTCCTGCTTTCGACCTTTATTTTGAAAGAAAAGTTGCTTTGCTTCGCTGATATTCCAATGCTTTCTGCTCACGATATTAAACGTTCATTTGATTTAAATATCCGCTACAGGCATCTAAAACATGCTTTATTCTTATTGCAGTTGAAGACGGTTGCAGTTGAGATATTTTGTGACGACAATGCTCTATACTTTTGAAAGATAATCCTTTATTTTTTAATTCTTCAAGCATATCTGTGTGTTTGTGTATAAAGAATTAGCCACTTTTTTCCCGATTTGTAGAAGTAAATCGGATTTCAGGGGTGAATTTCAAATTGTCGCAACGCTGTCGCAAAACCTGTCATTCCCGCGAAAGCGGGAATCCCACAATAATCCGTACGCTCTTACATGGGATTCCCGCCTGCGCGGGAATGACAATGTGTGACGATTTAAAATGCCTTTTCAAGTCGGGGTTTATAAACAGGATGAGTTGCGGATAACCGTTAAAAATAAAAATATTCGATTTAGAATCAAAAACTTAATTAGAATTACTGGCTTGAAGGCTTTGCAATTCAAAAAAAAACACTACTTTTGCAGCCGGGTAAGTCCTATACGGTCAGCTCCCATCGAATCCCCCAGGGCTTGACGGCAGCAAGGGTAGTTGGTTGTAGCGACGCGATATAGTCAGCTTACCCTTTTTTATTTTACTCCGTTTTTGTTTTCAACCGAATCCGCTTCCTCTCGTTTTCATCCGGCACAATTTTCCGAAGTCTCATGGCGACCGGTGTTAATTCAACATATTCATCATCTTTGATGTATTCCAAAGCCTGTTCGAGACTGAAAATAACGGGCGGAGCGAGGTGTGCCTTTTCGTCGCTTCCCGAAGCGCGAACATTGGTCAGTTTTTTCGATTTCGTGACATTTACAACCAAATCGCCTTCCTTTGCATGTTCTCCGACAATTTGTCCCGCATAGACATCTGTTTGAGGCTCAATGAAAAAACGGCCGCGGTCTTGCAGTTTGTCCAAGGCGTAAGCAAAAGCATTTCCGGTTTCCATAGCGATGATGGAACCGTTTTGCCGTTTTTCGATTTCGCCCTTCCACGGTTGATATTCCAGGAAACGGTGGGCTATGACGGCTTCCCCTGCCGAAACAGTTAAGACATTGTTTGTCAATCCGATAATCCCGCGGGAAGGAATCGTAAATTCGAGATGAATCCGGTCGCCTTTTTTTTCCATGGACTGCATTTCGCCCTTGCGTTTGGTAACTATGTCAATGATTTTGCCGGCGGACTTTTCCGGAAGATTGATGGTCAGTTGTTCTACAGGTTCGGATTTGATGCCGTTTTTTTCTTTGATAATTACTTGCGGCTGGCCGACTTGCAGTTCATATCCTTCCCGGCGCATGGTTTCTATCAGGATTGACAAATGTAAAACGCCGCGCCCGTAAACAATCCAGGCGTCGGCGGAATCGGAAGGTTCAACGCGCATGGCCAGGTTTTTGTCCAGTTCGCGCATCAGGCGTTCGTAGATATGGCGGGAAGTTACGTATTTGCCGTCTTTTCCGAAAAACGGAGAGTCGTTGATTGTGAAGAGCATCGACATGGTCGGTTCGTCGATAGCGATGGGAGCCAGAGGTTCGGGATTGTTCATGTCGGCAATCGTATCGCCAATTTCGAAGCCTTCGATTCCGACGATAGCGCAAATATCTCCCGATTGGACGGACTGCACTTTGGTGCGTCCAAGTCCTTCAAAAACATCCAGTTCTTTGATGCGGGATTTTACAATGCTTCCATCCCTTTTGCAGAGCGCAACATCCATTCCTTCGCGCAGTTCCCCGCGGTGGATGCGGCCTACGGCAATTCTTCCCACGTAATTGGAATAATCCAGAGAAGTAATTTGCATTTGGGGTGTTCCTTTCAAAACGGCGGGTTCGGGTATATGTTCGATAATAGCGTCCAAAAGTGGCAGAATGTCGCCGGAAGGTTTTTCCCAGTCATTCGACATCCATCCCTGTTTGGCAGAGCCGTAAACGGTGGCGAAATCCAGTTGCTCTTCGCTTGCATCCAAAGAAAACATAAGGTCGAAGACCATTTCCTGGACTTCTTCGGGACGGCAATTGGGCTTGTCGACTTTGTTGATTACAACCACCGGTTTCAGTCCCAAAGCGATGGCTTTCTGGAGAACAAACCGGGTTTGAGGCATAGGGCCTTCAAAAGCGTCGACTAAAAGAAGGACGCCATCGGCCATATTCAAAACCCGTTCCACTTCCCCGCCGAAATCGGCATGTCCCGGAGTATCAATAATATTAATTTTGTAATCTTTGTAATTGATGGAAACGTTTTTAGCTAAAATAGTGATTCCGCGTTCGCGTTCCAAATCGTTGCTGTCGAGGAACTGGTCTAATTCGGTTTTGTCGTCGCGGAACAGTTTTCCGGCGAGTAACATTTTGTCAACCAGGGTTGTTTTCCCATGATCGACATGGGCGATAATTGCGATGTTTCGTATTTTTTGCATTTTTGCCTATTTAAAAACTAAGGCGCAAAGGTACGAAATATTCTCGAATAAAAGCAGGGATAGCCTCTGTCGGGTGCATTTCAACTTGTCGCATCTCCGCACCTTCCTTATGCAACATTTATAGATTGTTTTTTGAGTAAATCAATAACTTTGTGCCATTGTTTATTCATGGAAATAACCCGTAGACGCA
>JAIRNV010000160.1 GCA_031257875.1 Dysgonamonadaceae bacterium | reverse complement strand
CTGCTTTTCCGGCATAAAATTAACAGAAGACCGGGAAAATTGCTTAACTTTGAGACTCCTTTAAGCAGACTCATTAGTAACATTAATAAAAAAGTTGCATTTATAACTTGAATCTGCGGCTGATTTTTTTTCTAAAAGTTTTGTTTATTTATTTTATTCACGTATCTTTGCATTCGCATTTGAGTTCTTTTATACAGTTTTATGCCCATTTTTCGAGTTCTCTATTCGTTTTTTGTATTATAAGTCTGCAATAATCCTCAATTGATTAGTTATTTAATTATTATTTTACATTTATTTTATTTTAAAATGAACATTTTTATTGCAGGTTTGAGTTTCAAGGTAAACGATTCCGATTTAGCAAGTCTTTTTGAAGAGTATGGAACAGTTGCTTCTGCTAAAGTTATTACCGACCGTCAATCCGGCCGTTCCAAAGGTTACGGATTTGTGGAAATTGATGACGAAGCAGCGGCAAAAGCGATTGCCGAGTTAAATGGCGCCGAATACGACGGACGTACTATTTCAGTTTCAGAAGCAAAACCTCGGGAAGAACGTCCCAGAAGGGAATCTTACGGAAACCGCGGCGGCGGTGGTTATGCTAGAAATAGATATTGACTAGGTCTTAGCAAAAAAATTAACCCTCAATAGATTATGTTCTATTGAGGGTTTTTTATTTAGTGATGATAAATAAACAGGATATAACTGTTATCCTTCCCGCAGGCGTTTCAGCAAAGCGTCCCTGTAATTCCCGCCGATATACAGCGTATTGCCCGCAATTTTCAATACATTTCTGTCTATCGACTCAATATGCCTGATGGAAACAATATAGGATTTGTGGACGCGCATAAAAAGATTTGCCGGCGATTGAGCTTCTATCCGGCTTTTGGCGTTATAGACGGCTTGCAGGAACCGGGGAAATTCGACGGATTTAAGCAGGTAGTCAGCCACTTCCAGATCATAGTTTTCGACGGCATACTCGGAATAGGCGGTCGAGAAGATGATAACCGGACTTTTGTTCAGGCTGCGGGCAAATTCAATGCCGGTCATATCGGGCATCCGGATATCTACAATCAACACATCAATGTGCTCCTTTTGCATGACGTTCATCGTCTCAAACACATTCGGACAGGTCGTTACCAAATGCAGGAAGGGGATTTTGGAAACGTAATCCGCCGGCAGTTTCCGAGCATGAAACTCGTCGTCAACAATCAGGACATTCAAAACGTTTTGCATATTATTCATTTATTGTCAAAGGGTTATTGTCAATTCAACCCGAAACACATCCCGCTCATCCGTAATATTCAGCATATAATTCTCGCGATACGAGATATACAGGCGTTTATTCAGGTTTTTAATGCCGATACCGTCTCGCTTTTTGCCGGGCGACGGTTCGATTATATATTGCGTATTCTCACTCGTGAACCGTATTTGGCGGTCGTCGGCTTCCAAATCAATATGAACATAACTGCCTGCTTTATCCGGCGGGCAATAGGTAAAGCAGTTTTCTATCAGGGATTGAAAAATCATCGGAGGCAGGGAAATCACCCCGCTCGAACGTTGTATGCAGTTGAAACGGATGTCCTTGTCCGTGTCGAACCGCGCTTTCTGAAAGTCAATGTAGTTTTCGATGGATAGAAGTTCATTCTGCCTCGAATCTTCCTGCATTTTCTGCCTGAAAGCAATTACGTTGCAAATGAAACAGGTAAACCATGTCGCACCGAAATACAAGAATGTCTCCTCATCGTCATCACCGTTGTGCAATAAATCACCAGGACAAATATTAGCGCAAAAAATAACGCCGGTACAAGTCCATGTCCGATATTTTCGACAAATATCATGATATAAACGCTTGCCAGTATCAAAATAAACAGTTTCCTGTTCGAGAAAAGGAAATTCCTTATCAAATTGTTTATTTTCTTTGCCATACATGCTGTTATTTATGGAGACAAAGGTATGAAATGCGGCCTGTTTTTTCTAAAAAATTCTATCAAACCGCCGTTTCATTCTACAAACTGCCGTTTTTTTCTTAAAATACACTCTATATGGCATTACAACCGAAATATTTCCCTGCAGCCGGAAAGTTTGTGCCGTCATACTTCACGCGGTATGATTTTATGCATTAATTTAATATTTGCGTCGAGTGTTGCAAGTCCCTCGCAGGGCTGCGGGAGACTTGCGTCGAGTGTTGCAAGTACTCCGTACGGCCGCATGAGAATTGCGTTGCGTGTTGCAAGTCCCTCTATTGCTCATAATGTTTAGAATTTATAATTGTTGATAGTATAACAGTTTATCCGGCGCCTCTCCCGCCGTCAAGCGTGACCTGTGAATAACCCCCATCAAGCCGAAGGCGTAGATAAGGGTATGAGCCGAACAGGGCAACTCTTATGCACCATACTGCTGTAGTGATACCCTCCCGTGACAGCGTGCTGATTAATGATTAATGATTAATGATTAGTGGTTAGTGGTTAGTGGTTACCGTACACGTCATTGCGAGGGGGGGGGGGGGAAACTCACTATTCCGGTTACATTCGCAGTAGCCGTCCCGCCGGACAATCCTCGGGAATAAACATACGGCATATCCTCTCTGCGAAGGCGATGGTGTCGACGCACTAACAGTTACTTAGGCATAAAAATAAATAACATGTAACAATCAACTCTGCATCCCTCCATGTTCTCCATGTTCTCCGCGGTTAGAATATTAAACACGGAGGACGCGGAGGGACGCGGAGTTACTTTCGTTCAATTAATTTTAATGCATTGAATTTACATTTGCTCAAACAATCTCCGCAAGCGGTACACTTGTCGGGATACTTCACTGCGGCATGTATTTCCGCCTCATTTTTGACCGTTTCCAATACACGACGGGAGCATCTTTTGATGCAACGCCCGCATCCAGTGCAATTATTTTTATCGACATAAATGACTTTATTCCTGTTCTTATGTCTGCGGTACACATTGCCTGAAAACCATAATAACAATATAATACCTACACTAATATATACTACATTCATATTACTGAAAAAATAAAAAATTTCGGGTGCAAAATTACACCTTGCCGGAAGTCCCGGCAATAGAAGAAATCGGGTAAAGGTTGGACTATTTGCGGTAATTTGCACGAAACAGGGTCGGCGACATGCCCGACAGTTTGGTAAACAGGCGTGTAAAATAGGTGTGGTCGTCGTATCCCAATTCAAAAGCAATCTCCCTGATACTCCTGTCGGTATAAAACAGCAAACGTTTGGCTTCGAGCATTGCGGCAAACTGTATCCAGTAACCGGCAGGGAAACCGGTGGTCTTTTTTACCGCTTCAGTCAAATACGCCGGCGAGATATTCAACATGGAAGCATAGTGTACCGGACTTTTTACCGTCTTCAAATGAGCGGCAATCAACGTTTTGAATTGAAGTGTAATTGACATCAACCGTTTATTGAAAGCGCCGGACTGATGTTGCCGGTATGCTTCGGCAATCATGCCTGCAATAGCAGTTGCCAGTGCATAGACGACGTGTTGTGCGGATGACCGGTTTACGGATTGTATTTTTCTATCCATCAATGCAAAACCGAATCTTAAATCGTCCTGTGTTTCAGTATCGGGCACAATAATGGAATTGCCCGAAATCAATACCGTTTCAAAGATTTCCTTCCATTCGTCCTTAATGAACAGGGTATCCATACACATAACCCATCCTGCCCAGTCGGATACAACGTCCAGCAAATGAACCTGTCCCGGGAGAATACATCCAAGCGCAATATTCTGTATGTGATATTCCCTGAAATCTATCAGTCCGTATATTTCCCCCCGCTCTTGGAAAAAAAACAGGTAATGGTTATCGCGATGAGCCTCTCCAAGCAATAGAGTATCAGTGTCCTGTGTAACGATTCCGTCCCTGATATACTTCAAAAGAATACCGGAAGACGATTTTTCGTGTAATTTATGTACAGGAATTTTATCTGTTCCATGTACATTTATCGTTTCTTTTTTACTCATGTCTGTTCCCATTTAATATGGTCTGACGTATTGTTTCTGTTGCCGCAAAAGCGGAAAATGTTTTATACAAATCCGTTATGTATCATTATGAACACAGATAAAACGGATGATACGGATAAACACAGTTTTTTTATATTTTTGACCGGCAGATAATTACACTTTTCTACAAAATAAAGAAATATTCAGTGAAAATCCGTGTTATCCGTTTCATCTGTGTTCATATTACTCTTTTGAGACAGCCTCACACGCCGTTATTTTTTCTATTTTATACTTTGCATTCTATGCTAATTACCAAATATATTTAGTTGAAAATAATTGAAACTTATGCAGCAAATTTTCTTGTATTAACGTATGGAGATTCTCGGTTAATGACAGCAAACACACGAGCCAATAACTTACAGCGCACATTGTTTATTACAGGCATTTCAGGTTTACCTTCAGCGAGTTTTCGCGCGTAGTACTCCATGATTTTTTTTTTCTTCCGTTTTTTTTCAAAGCAGACTTTAACTGATTTACAACTGTTTTATTAATATCTGCAACTGTTTTGAAAACCTCTTTCGGTAAAAAGTAATTTCAGATGTTGAATAACAGTGCCTGATATTTTCGACAGGCGCAGTTTATGCAGGTGCGAAAACGTGTTTTCTGCCTGTATTTTATCCTTTAATAATTTCTTCAGAAAAGATAAGATACTTTTTTCATTGTTATCAATTACTTTGTAATCTACTTTTTGAGTTTTATTTTCACTTTGAAATAAAACTGTTGCAAGGGATAGACCTTTTTAGTCTTGCCCGGCGTATAGTTCACTTCCGCTTTTTCTTACAGAGAAATTTTATAAATTTAACTCTTTATTTTGAGAATGCAAACTTAAGACCCTTCCGGGTCGAGAATGCCACATACCTGGGTTCTTTTTTCATTTTAATTCTTTTTTTATACTTAACTCGGTAATAAATTCAGAAAATAATAGTATCTTTGCATAAAAAAACGACATGATACAAGTAACAATTCCGGCAGAAGACAGGATTCAACTGTTCAAAGAAAGGTTTACG
>JAIRNV010000104.1 GCA_031257875.1 Dysgonamonadaceae bacterium | reverse complement strand
TCCGCCACTTCGTCGGTGGCTTCGGTGCGGCCGTGGCGTCCGCCGCTTTCGCCGGGCAGCAGGAAGCCGAGCAGGTGAACGTCGTCTGCCGTCAGGATGCCGGCGGTAAGCTGTCCGTATCCATATCAATTTCCTCAAAAAACTCTCAGGATATTTTTTTCCCCCATGTAGTGTTCTTTTCCCATGTTGGAATGGCTACTGGCATCATCTATGAAACACGACAGGAAAATATTGGAATAGTTAATCATCCTTACTCCGTCCATAATCATTTATTTTTGAATTATTTACCGTTTCCCATCTTTCCATTTCCCGCTCCATTTCTTCGACCGAAGGCAATTGCGTTTTAATATTTTCGGGAATAGCATCCGTCAATCGGTATTCGCTTATGCCCATAGGCTTGTGAATATCCCGAAGCGCATATTCGACGTCAATCTTATTTTTCTTCTTACACAACAAAATACCGATAGTAGGATTGTCACCTGTTTTTCGCAACTGAGTATCTACTGCCGACAGATAGTAGTTCAACTTTCCTGCATATTCGGGTTTGAATTTTCCGGCTTTCAACTCTATCACAATGTAACAGCGCAATTCTACATGGTAAAAAAGCATATCCAAAAAATAATCGTTTTCTCCGATTTCAATTTTGTATTGCCGTCCGAGAAATGCAAATCCTTTACCAAGTTCAAGCAGGAATTTGGTAATGTTTTTGGTCAATTCGTCCTCGATAGCCTTTTCCAGCGCATCATTCTCCAGCCCAAGAAAATCTAAATTGTAAGGGTCTTTTAAAGTTTGTGTAGCAAGTTTTGACTGTTCTTCGGGCAAAGTATCGACAAAATTATGCGTGGATTTACCTGCTTTCAGGTAATATTTGTTTTCTATCTGTATTTCCAGCGTATCTCTGTCCCAACTGTTTTGAACGGTTGCACGACAATAAAATTCGGCTTCTTCAATATTCTTTGTTTTTGTAATTATCAGCCTGTTGTGGCCCCAAGGTATTTGTGCCACGTCGTGTGGCACAAATGGATATTTGGCAGCATAAAACTTGTGCCATTGCAATATAGCGTAAACATTGCGGCGCGAAAAACCTTTGATTTCGGGAAATTCATGCTTCAATTCGGTGGCAATCCGTTCGATGAATCCGCTACCCCAACCCGACTTCTCTTGTTTTTCGGCGATATCCCTGCCTATTTCCCAGTACAGTTCAAGTATTTGGGCGTTAAGTGAAAATGCCAATTTGTTCCGAATTGCATGGATTTTTGCTTTTAATGCTGTAAGCCAAGCAGAAAAATCGGATGTGCTTAATTTTTCATTCATATTTGTGTTTTTTTTGCAAGGTATAACAATTCAGGAAAATCGTATCCAAAAGAGTGGTCAAAAACAGGTTTGCATGGTCAAAAACCATGCTGACAAAGAGAATCGAGATTTCTAAAAAATTGTTTATTTCGCCTGTGTTTTCAAATTCAATACTAAAAGAGCCGTTTCCGATGTTTCAACACATCAAAAACGGCTCTTTGTACATTACCCGGACCAACTACTTTTTCTCGTTCAGTTCCGCATGTAAACGTTCGATTTCCTGCCGTTGTCTTCCCCCGGTTCAGACCATAATTTTCCAATAGCCTGTTTTTTACTGCCAATACGGGAAATAATGCCTTTCTCTTTTAATTGGTTTTCTATTGTACGGACAGGTTTCAATAATTTCTGCGCTATTTCAAAAGTCCGGATATTGGGATTTTCCCGTATTAACGGAATAATTTCTTTTTGAATTACATTTAAACCACTAAATAAACCACCATTTATTCCACCAATTTCCGATTTTTCAGGGTCGGTATATTGACATATTGCATTTTCAATAACGTAAAGCATAAAATCAATAAACGGGCTGCAATCAACACTGTTGTTGTGTGATTGCTGCAAAGCATCATAGTATTTTTGTTGATGGCGATAAATCATTGTTTCTACCGGCATCCATTCAAAAACAGGATTCCATTTGGATAAAACAAGTGTCTGCCAAAGTCGTCCGATACGTCCGTTACCGTCGCGGAAAGGGTGGATGTGTTCTATCATAAAGTGCATGGCAGAACTCTTGATAATTGCATGTGTATCGGCAGTTCTACCCCATTCCAGCAGCTCGACTACCAAATGTGGAACTTCTTTGTAATCTGCTCCCGAGTGTAAAATTTCTCTGCTATTATTGACCACCGCTACGCCAACTGTGCGGAACTGTCCTGCTTCCTGTACCAGATTTTCAGTAATAAAACTGTGCGATTTCAGGAAATCATCAATGCTGTATGGGTCTAAAACAGGGATTTGTTCGTATGCGGAAAAAGTATTTTTCACTTCTTTAATATCGTGCAACGGAGCAAGGACAACTTTGCCGTTTATCACATCAAAAACCTGCTGCACAGTAAGCCGGTTGCCTTCAATGGCAGTTGTAGAGCCAACCGAAAGGATTCGATTTGTTTTTCGCATGTGCAGCACATCTTTCGACTGCTCTTCCGAAATCTTTACACGTTCCAGTAATGCGTATATCTTGCCTATCTTTTCGTACCAAAGCGGGTTGTTTGTAAAAGGACTGCCAATACTTTTCATCGTCATATAAATTTATTTACGCTGCAAAAGTAGTCAAAAAACCACTTCTGGAAAAATGCAGGAAAAATTGGCCGGGCATTCAAATCGTTTCTTCTTTTTTCCGATGCCCCTGCACATCAAAAACGGCATTCTCCGAATCTGAATATCATTGAGCGATTATTCGTAATTTTTCAGTTCGTAAAAATATAAATTCTCACCCTTTTCGTGATATTCGG
>JAIRNV010000052.1 GCA_031257875.1 Dysgonamonadaceae bacterium | reverse complement strand
GCGTCCGTTCCCACCGGGGCATTGAAAATAATCTGCACTGGCAGTTGGATGTTTCTTTCAGGGAGGATGAGAGCCGGAAAAGAGAGGGATATGCCGCCCAAAATTTTTCCATGCTTAATCGAATTGCCCTCAATCTCATCAAACATGAACAGTCAAAAAAGAGAAGTGTGAAAGGAAAAAGACTCGATGCCGGCTGGAATAATAATTATTTATTGAAAATCCTAACGAATTTAAGATGCGTTTGCCCTGTACAAAACACGAAGTTTTTCAGGACATAGATGTCATGAGTGAGTTTCAGACTGCGATAATTTGAATTTCACTCGTATAAACGCGAAACGTTTTTGTACTTTCAAGAATATTTTGTAAATTTACATTGTGTATCAATCACATGTAGAATTATGGCAACTATATATATCAATGAAAAAACAGATACAGGGAAACGGGTTCTCAGAGAAATTGCAGAAAATACACAGATAGAAAAAGTGGAGGATTTTACCGTCACTCACGATAAAAACGGTAAACCCATCTGGTATACCGTAGAAGAAATATTTGCTGAAGTTGATGTAAATTTGTTTGAAGCATACGGAGTTGATTTTGCAAAAATCATGCAAATGCTTAATTCCGGCGAAATTAAAGAAAATGAGCTAACAGACGAATTGTTACTTAGCTCTCAATTTAAATACAAGCCTTATCCCGGATTTAAACAAAAATCATTATCTCATCCCCATATCGAATTAGTTAAAGCATTGGTGTCGGAACCATGAAAAAGTATGTTATTGTCATTACCTATAAATAACCCCCATCAAGCCGGAGGCACAGATGAGGGTGTAAACGGAGAAAAGAAGTAATCGCAACTCTGTAAGGAGTTGCGATTGTCCCCGTAGAGCATCAAAACCTTATAAACAAATATATTACGTTGCGGAAAAACCGCTGAAGATGCAATACATTTTTTTGCAGATGAGTTTATTTGAAGTAATCCTTTACGGCTTCGTTCGGCACCATTTCTTCCTTGAAAATATAAGCGCCTGTTTTCGGTGATTTCACCATTTTGATAACTTTCGAATACGAACGTCCTTCCGACTTTTCGCGGTATCCCGCAACCGTTTTCTTTGCCATGGGTTAAAACAATTTATTTAATTTCTTTATGCACTGTCATTCTTTTCAGGATTGGATTGTATTTTTTAAGTTCCAATCTGCCCGTTGTATTTTTTCTGTTTTTCGTTGTAATATAACGGGATGTTCCCGGCAGACCGCTGTTTTTATGCTCGGTACATTCGAGAATTACCTGTACTCTATTTCCTTTAGCTTTTTTTGCCATCTCGGTTTTCCTCCTGCAATTTATAAGTTTATATAACCTTTTCCCGCTGCGCTTTTAATGGCGGCGTCCAATCCGATTTTATTGATGATACGCAAACCGTTGGCAGAAACGTTCAAGTTCACCCAACAATCTTGTTCTACCCAATAGAATTTTTTAGTGAACAGGTTGACGTTAAATTTCCTTTTCGTCTTGAGGTTCGAATGAGAAACATTGTTGCCTACCATTGTTCTTTTTCCGGTAATTTGACAAATCTTCGACATTTTTTATCTTTTTATTCGTTTATTCACTGATCCATTGCTCCTTAGCATATTTTTTCAACAAATACGCCTGTAACGAGCGTGCAAAGTTATACAAAATTTTTATTTTGTACAACTTTTCGTGTTGGGAAATTTGAAAAAATTATTATTTCTTAAATCTGTGTGAGATGCAGTTCAGTTGTCGCCATTTGCGTAGGGGTATTGAAACGTATTACGGCTACATAAATGACAGGTACATTTACTCACATCCCTGTCATTTTGTCAGCATTCCCCCATGGCAAATCTTTTGCATAACACAAGGAAAACATTGAATATATGAATTTAAATAATTTTACCGTCAAAGCGCAAAGCGTAGTACAGAAAAGCATTGACCTGGCGCGTAACAGGAATCAGCAAGCCATTGAGCCTGCCCATTTGATGAAAGCCATTCTGGAAGAAGCGGAAAGTATTACAAACTTTCTATTTCAAAAAATGAGCGTCAATTCGCGGCAGTTTGCGGTTAATTTGGATAAGGTAATTGATTCTTTCCCGAAAGTTTCGGGCGGGGAACCTTTTTTAAGCCGCGAAACTAACGCCGTTTTACAGAAAGCAATCGACATCAGCGCTAAAATGGGCGACCGGTATGTTTCCGTCGAACCGGTTATTCTGGCTTTGTTTTTGGAAAAAAGCGCCGTTTCGACCCTGTTGAAAGACGCCGGAGTTACCGAAAAAGACTTGACGTCGGCAATTCGGGAATTACGGAAAGGAAATACGGTAACAAGCCCGTCGGCGGAAGATACTTATCAATCGCTGTCTAAGTATGCAATTAACCTGAATGAAAGGGCGCGTTCCGGAAAATTAGACCCCGTCATCGGGCGGGATGAAGAAATCCGCCGCGTCCTGCAAATATTGAGCCGGCGGACAAAAAACAACCCGATTTTAATTGGCGAACCGGGCGTTGGTAAAACCGCGATTGCCGAAGGCCTGGCGCACCGGATTGTCCGCGGCGACGTACCCGAAAACCTGAAATCGAAACAAATCTTTTCCTTAGATATGGGCGCTTTGATTGCCGGCGCCAAATACAAGGGCGAATTTGAAGAACGGCTGAAATCGGTTATCAATGAAGTAACCGGTTCGGATGGCGAAATCATCCTTTTTATCGACGAGATTCATACCTTAGTCGGCGCCGGGGGAGGCGAAGGCGCCATGGACGCCGCCAATATCCTGAAACCGGCTTTGGCGCGCGGCGAGTTGCGCGCCATCGGCGCAACCACTTTGAACGAATACCAGAAGTATTTTGAAAAGGACAAGGCTTTGGAACGCCGTTTTCAGCAAGTAATGATTGACGAACCGGACGAAGTGGATGCGATCTCCATTCTCCGCGGATTGAAGGAAAAATACGAAAACCACCATAAAATCCGTATCAAAGACGATGCGATTATTGCAGCCGTACAACTTTCGACCCGCTATATTTCCGACCGGTATTTGCCCGACAAGGCAATTGACTTGATGGATGAAGCGGCTGCCCGCCTGCGGATGCAAGTCGATTCCATTCCGGAAGTCCTGGACGAAATCACCCGGAAAATCACGCAGTTGGAGATTGAACGGGAGGCAATCAAACGCGAAAACGACGCAGGTAAACTGGAAACCTTGAACCGGGAAATCGCCGGTTTGCGGGAAGAAGAAGCGCACTTCAAAGCCAAATGGGAATCGGAACGGGAAATCATCAACAAAATACAGCAAAACAAAATTGACGTCGAAGACCTGAAATATCAGGCCGAAAAAGCCGAACGGGCAGGCGACTACGGAAAAGTAGCCGAAATCCGTTACGGTCTGCTGAGGCAAAAAGATGAGGAAATCGGGAAATTCCAGCAGGAATTGAGCGCAATGCAAGGTGACAGCGCCATGATTAAAGAGGAAGTAGACACGGACGACATTGCCGACGTCGTTTCCCGCTGGACGGGAATCCCCGTCGGACGGATGCTGCAAAGCGAATCAGACAAGTTGCTGCACCTCGAAGAAGAGCTCCATAAAAGAGTCGTGGGACAGGAAGAAGCCATCGCCGCCGTTTCCGACGCCATTCGCCGGAGCCGCGCCGGCCTGCAGGACCCCAAACGTCCGATAGGTTCGTTTATCTTCCTCGGAACAACCGGAGTGGGAAAAACCGAACTGGCAAAGGCTTTGGCCGAATACCTGTTTGACGACGAAAATATGATGACCCGGATTGACATGAGCGAATATCAGGAAAAATTTACGGTAACCCGTTTAATCGGCTCGCCTCCGGGCTATGTGGGCTATGATGAAGGCGGACAGCTGACCGAAGCCGTGCGCCGCAAGCCCTATTCGGTGGTTTTGTTTGATGAAATCGAAAAGGCGCATCCCGATGTGTTTAACGTTCTGCTACAGGTACTCGACGATGGCCGTTTGACCGACAACAAAGGCCGCACCGCCAATTTTAAGAACACGGTTATCATTATGACTTCCAACACGGGTTCGCAGATTATCCGTGAAAACATAGAACAGGCGCAGGGCAAATCGCAAACGGAAAAGGAGCAAATCATGGAGCGAACTAAAAACGAAGTCATGGATTTGCTCAGGAAAACCGTCCGTCCCGAATTTCTGAACCGGATTGACGAAACGATTATGTTCACGCCTTTGGACGAATCGGAAATCAGGGCAATTGTAGAGCTACAGTTAGCCAACGTGAAAAAGCGGCTGGCGGGAAACGGCGTAGAATTGCAGTTTACCGAAGCGGCGATTAATCTGATTGCCGAAGAAGGCTATGATCCGCAGTACGGCGCCCGCCCCGTCAAGCGGGTCATTCAGCGGCACGTGTTAAATCCGCTGTCGAAAGATATTTTGTCGGGAAAAATCAATCGTGACGGGGCGGTTGTTGTGGATGCTGCCGATGGACTGTTGCGGTTTTCCGGATAAGAACTAATTTAACGGAATACGATAATTTGAATTTGAATAGTTGCAGAAAATACCGATTCCGCCTTTTATATTTGAATAAATTTGCACCGGCTCCGTGAAAAAGTCCTCCGAATCGTAACTGGCTTCGCGCGTTTTCTGATACAGGTAGTATGAAGGCGAGAGCGATTGAAGCGTTACTTGTATTGCCGTGCTTGTGATTTTAGATTCTTTATACGGGTAATAACCGTAGTAGCCATAGATTTTAATCTTTAATCTGTATTCCCTGCCGTCGAACAGATCATCGCCGAACAGGTGTGATGATCTCGCAGACGTGTAGTCGTCATCGTCGTTGAACGAAAGTTCATTATTCGTTTTAAAAACCATGTCGTCGGACGTGTAATAAAGCGGCCAGTCATAAACATCACCGCTTTCGTAGCAAATATGCAAATCCAGCCGTATGACATAATAATTGGCAATACCGGCAGTATCCTTGAATGTAATGGCTATATCGCCTTCAACGGATTCCAGGTAATCAATTGTATCGGTTGCTATCCAGTTCCCGTTTATGTCGGACTCACCTATAATGGCTTCGCGTATTTCTACCCTGGTATTTGCCGTATCCACGGCGATAATTGGCGTTGCCGAAACAATCTGCGTTTCACATTCAACCGGATCGAAACCGGGGCATGAAGCCGTAATCCGGAGGTTGTCGCCTTCGCGGATAGTATAAGCTCCGGTATAATATCCTTCGCCAGTAGGTTGCAAAAGTTCTATCTGCTCGCCGTCTTTCCAGAGCGTTACTTCCGCCTGATCGATTTTATTAAACAGCCGGCTGTTGTCTAAGAAAAAACGGCTCTCCGTCAACTGAATTTTCACGACGGAGTCGGGAGTCAAAATACTGTTGAGTACCAGTTTGGTTTTTACCCCGTCTCCCTTGAACTCAATTACTTTTTCGCAGGAGAACAGAAAGGCGATTAACGGCGCGATATATAAAAAATGTTTGTATTTCATTGTTGTAATCATTAAGTAACGTGAAATAAAAAAGATATAGCAGTTTTAAGTTTCCCCTCCGTGTCCTTCCGTGAAACTCCCTCCGTGCAACTCCGTGTTATAAAAATTATTAAACACAGAGTCTCACGGAGTGGATTTCACGGAGAGACACGGAGTTGATTGTTATAGGTTATTTATTTTTTATTCCTAAAACATTAAACGGTTTACAAAAAAAGTGGGACCTGTCCCGACGGGGAGATTTAAAAACTATACCCCAAGCGAATTAAAGGATTGGCGCCGATAGACAGATTAAATAACCCTTGCGAGTTTTTACTGGTAGCCGGACTTGACGGAGCGTCCATGCCGCTGTATTCCGTCTTTTCATTCGGAATAGATGTGGAAGCGCCGGCCAATCCGATTTCAATACCCAGGTAAATATTTTTAGCAATGTAGTAATTAAATCCGGTATATACTCCAAGCCCGAAAGCGGTAAACGATCCGTCTTCTCCACTGACGGTTTTTTTTACGGTACCGTATTCTTCGGTATGCTTTATGGAACCGGTTGCAAAAAGCAAAGCGCCCCCAACGTAAGGCGACAGCCTGTTCGTACCGGGGAAATAATAGTTGATACCGGGAGCTAAGGCAAATCCCAGGTTTTGTGATTCGGCGGAGCGAGTTTCAGTGCCGGTTTCTCCGTTATTCTCACGGGCAAGAGCAAAGTCTAATCCCAATTCCAGCCGGAATGACCAATTGCCGGATATGAAATAAGTACCGGTCAGGGTTCCGTCGGAAGAAACAGGGCCGTTTTCTGAAAACGGACTTATTCCGGCTTCGACCGAAAAATTGCCAGCTACCGGTTTGTACGATTCTTGCGACTTCACTGTTGTTGCCGTTAAAACTGTAAATACAGCCAAAAACATTATTTTTTTCATTACAATAAAATGATTTTATTTCCTGCTCTTATGGCTTCGCAGGTCTTGCCTCTTAGAAATTATAAGTATAACTTACGGAAGGAATTACGGGGAAAATAGATATTTGTTTCAATACCTTTTTCGAGGGTGAGCCGTTATTCGAATACTCTTCGTCGGGAAGAATAAGGAACGGATTGTTGCGGTTGTACGTGTTGTAAACGCTTATATTCCATGTCCGTGTCCCGTGTTTTAGTTTTTTGTGGAAATTAATGCCCAGGTCAAGCCTGTGATAAGCCGGCTTGCGGTAATTATTCCGCTGGTCTATATAACTTATCGCTTCTCCCGAATATCCCGAATAATCCTGTAAACCCAGAGTAGCGCAATCGCCGGTATTGTAAACCCATGTGCCCGCAACATCTGTTTTTTCGCTGAACCGGTGCATGGCAACGACGCTGACGCTGTGCCGGCGGTCGTATTTGGCGGGGAAAATTTTGCCGAAATTCAGTTCCTGTCCGGGACGGTCGAACTGCCGTTCGGATTTCGCCCAGGTATATCCAATCCAGCCGGTAGTTTTCCCGACGGTCTTCTGCGCCAGAAACTCCACACCGTAAGCCCACCCCCGACCGGTGCAGACTTTGTCTTCCCATCCCGTATTGATGTTCAGGAAAGTCGCCCCGTCTTTGTATTCGATAATATTGTCCATCGTTTTGTAATAGCCTTCAACCGACAAATCGGCGATATGCTTTAAGTTATAAAAAATTCCAAGTGCGGCCTGATGCGATTTCATGGGTTCTATCCGTTTGGTAACAGGCACCCAGAGGTCGGTCGGCAAACTGATACGGTTGTTGGAAAGCAGGTGAATATACTGGCTCATGACGGTGTATCCGGCTTTCAGCGAAAGGTTTTCCTGTAGCATGGCGCGAAAGCTCACGCGCGGCTGCAGGGAATGATAGAATTTGCCCTGCACGGAAAATGCGGAATAATGGAGTCCGATATTGGTTTTGAAATGCCGTCCGATACTGAAATTATCTTCCGCATAAGCAATGACTTCGCGAGCGAAAACATCTTTGTCGCCGATGACCGTATCCAGCGGTGTGGCGTTGTCTTCATGCGCCCGCACAACAAAAACGCTCGGATGAAAAGTGTGGTTGATATAATTGCCCCCGAATTTAACGTCGTGATTGGGATTCGGCGCATAATCAAATTCTATTTTCCCTGAATAATCCTGTATCCCGGAGTTGTATTTCATATTTGCATCATAATTATTCATATCGGGGTTATTGCTTTGGGAAGAATTTCCCACGCCAAGGTCGAAACGGTAACGGGTGAAATGGGCGGTAACATTCATGAACAGTTTGTTGTTAAGAACCCTGTTCCAGCGAAGTACGGTCAACAGGTTGCCCCAGTTCCAGTTCATTTTCATCCTGTCTGTTTCCGTATACGTCCCCTCGTATTTATCTTTCACATCGGTATATATAACGTCGTCGCCCATGTAAAAACTGAGGAAGAGGCGGTCTCTGTCCGACAACTTGTGACTGATTTTGGCATTGAGGTCGTAAAAATAATAGCCCGCCCTGACTTTTTCCATATCCGCTTCCGACCGGACATACCACAAAATCGGCTGTGCAAGAATGTCGTAATACGTGCGGCGGGCGGAAATATTGAAAGTCGTCTTTTCGCTGAAAAGCGGCCCTTCCAGGTTAATTTTTGAGGAAAGCAATCCGACGCCGATATTTCCATGCAGCTTCCTGTTGTTTCCGTCATTCATCCTGACGTCCAGCACAGACGACAGACGGCTTCCGAAACGGGCGGGGAATCCGCCTTTGTAAAGCGTTACGCTTTTGATGGCGTCGGCGTTGAATACCGAGAAAAACCCGCCTAAATGATTGATGTCGTACAGGGGAACGCCATCAAGCAGAAACAGGTTTTCATCCGGCCCGCCGCCCCTGACGTAGAATCCGGTAAAACCTTCCGTTCCCGACTGAACGCCCGGCAACAGTTGCAATGTCTTTATCAGGTCGTTTTCGCCGAGCAGTGAAGGGACGGCTTTTAACTGTGCAACAGGCACATGGATGGCGCTCATTTGCGTCCCTTTTACGCCGGTTTCCAGCGGCGAAGCCGTAACGGTTACTTCCTGCAGTACATTATTTTCCTTTAATAAAACATTGATAACGGTATCCTTAGATAAATTAAAACGGACGAGTTCCGGAGCATAACCGACGTAGGAATAATGTATTTCCGTTGCGCCCCGCGGCAAAGTCAAAGAGTAAAAACCGAAAGAGTTGCTGACAGCGCCTTTTTTCAGGCCGGATTCAAAAACAGATGCGCCAATCAATGTTTCACTGCTCTTTTCATCCGTTATATAACCGCTTACCGTATAATTTTGCGCTTTTGACAGATAGGAACAACACAATGATATTACGGTAATTAAACAAATTTTTTTCATATTGATTCTGTTAATTTGCGGGCAAAGGTAGTATTTTTCAGTATATAAATCAAATTTGAAATTATAAACTCATCTTACGCAGATTCAAGTTATAAATGCAACTTTTTTATTGATGTTACTAATGACCCTGCTTAAAGGAGAATCAAAGTTAAGCAATTTTCTTGGTCTTCTGTTGATTTTATGCTGGAAAATCA
>JAIRNV010000037.1 GCA_031257875.1 Dysgonamonadaceae bacterium | reverse complement strand
AACTCTCTATTCCCTGAAATGCAGGGGGCTTACTTTTGAAACTGCTGAAAATATCGCTGATTATCAACTTGTAACAGGAAGAATATATGATTTTTTCAATTTTAGCGGACAACAATGATAATTATTATATCTTTGTTCCGAAAGGAAAATGTAAAAACACTTATGGATACTAAAAACATGCTTAGTTCAACGATTTGTGCCGTTTCCACTCCTGCCGGTCGGGGCGGCATTGCTGTTATCCGGGTTTCCGGGCATGAAGCAATTACGGTTTGCAGTAAATTTTTTGTTCCGGCTCGGCAAACTAAAACGCTTGAAAACCAAGAGCCTTATACCTTGAATTTGGGAAAAATCGTTTCAGGAACGGAGATGCTTGATGAAGCGATTATTGCCGTGTTCCGCGCTCCCCATTCGTTTACGGGTGAAGACACGGTTGAAATCAACTGTCACGGTTCGATTTATATACAGCAGGAAATTTTAAAACTATTGTTGGCAAACGGTTGTACTTTGGCTGCTCCGGGTGAATTTACCCAACGTGCATTCCTGAACGGTAAAATGGACTTGTCGCAAGCCGAAGCTGTCGCCGATTTAATTGCCTCTTCATCGGAAGCCTCGCATCGTGTAGCGATGAATCAGATACGGGGCGGTTTTAGTAAAGAATTGCAGCAACTCCGTTTACAACTGTTGAATTTTGTTTCCTTGATTGAACTGGAACTGGATTTCGGCGAAGAACAGGTTGAATTTGCCGATAGAACCCAACTGATTCAATTAGCAGAAAATATAAGAATAACGATTGGTAAATTAGTGCATTCATTCAGTTGGGGAAATGCTATCAAAAACGGTATCCCTGTCGCAATCGTTGGCGAAACGAATGCCGGTAAATCAACATTGCTCAATCTTTTACTACACGAGGAAAAAGCCATTGTTTCCGAAATTCACGGCACTACCCGCGACACGATAGAAGACGTTTTCAATATCGGCGGAGTTTCATTTCGCTTTATTGATACGGCAGGCATTCGCGCTACCGATGATGAAATCGAAACTTTGGGCATTAAGCGAACATTCCAGAAGATAGACCAGGCCTCCATTGTTATCTGGATGATTGATACAACACATTTTAACAAGGAAATTGAATACATAGCCGACCGGATTGTCCCGAAGACAAAAAACAAAAAACTCATCATTGTTTTCAATAAAATAGATAAAATCAGTTCCGAAGAACAGGCCATTCTCGAAGAAGAATTTTTGCCGCAAGTTTTCGCCGAACGAATCTACTTATCCGCCAAATACAAAAAGAATACGGAAAAACTGGAAAATGCCCTTCTGAAAGCCGCCAATTTACCGGAAATCGGAGAAAACGACATCGTAGTAACCAACCTGCGCCATTACGAAGCCTTAACCAAAGCGCTTCATTCGATTAACCGGGTAATAAAAGGATTACATTCTCAACTGTCCGGTGATTTTATTGCGCAAGATATACGTGAATGTATGCATTATCTTGGAGAGATAAGCGGCGATATTTCTACGGATGAAGTTTTGGGGAATATTTTTCGGAATTTTTGTATCGGAAAATAACCCCTAAAACCAACAATAAATCAAAAATAAATATTTTACTGTAATACATCAATTTAACTACATTTTTGTTGATAACTTTTCTATTGTTACCTATTGTTTTTTTACGTGTATTTTGTGTAATTCTGTACCGCATTTGTACCGCAACGGTACAAGACGAAAAAGTAAATCCGATGTTGTGCATTATCTTTACAAAGATTTACAAACACAAACGAAAATTGACGAAGAATTATAACTAATATATCCAAGGTATAAACAGCAGCAAGCGTTGTTCCAATCGTGGAAACAAGGCGGAAATCAGACAGGAACGTCAAAGGCAAAGCGCATTATCCCAAAAACATGCTGCAAAAAATCTTTGCTAAAAAGCAATACTCAGATATTTCGGAGTGGTACACCGTAGCCGAAATTACAGAAAAGTTTGGCGTATCAAAGCAGTATGTATATGAATATACGAGCGACCACAAACTGCCAAAAAAGCGCGAGGGCAAAGAAATGTTGATTTCAAAATACCATTGGGAACAGTCCAAAGGATTAGACCTAACAGAAAACGAACTGTATTACACCGTTCCGCAGGCAACGGAAAAATTCGGAATAGGGCGCAGTCATTTATATGATTTAATCCGGGCGCATAAAATCCCGAAAATCAAACGCGGACAAAGTATCCTGATACACCGCCAAGCGTTAGACAGCATAATGAATAATCGTAAAAAGTAGAAATATATGTCAGCAACAAAAGTAACATTAAGAAAAAGAGCGTTGCCGAGCGGCAAAATCACGCTTTACCTTGATTTTTACCCGCCAGTCCGCAACCCGCGAACAATGCAGATGAGCCGCCGCGAGTATTTGAGAATCTACATTGCCAAAAGTCCGAGGACGCCCGCAGAGCGAAATATCAACGCCGAAAAAATGAAACAGGCCGAAGCAATCCGGGCACAACGTGAACTTTCCATTATCAACGAGCAGTTTGGATTTATTGACAAGACAAAGCAGAAAATGGATTTTTTGGCATACTTCAAAGACAAGTTGCCCGACCACAACAAGAAATGGGGCATGGTTTACGGACATTTCAGCAAGTATGTGTGCGGCAAATGTACCTTTGCCGATATTACGGTTGAGTTGTGCGAGGGCTTCAAAAACCATCTGTTAAACGCTAATCAGTTAAGCCACGAACACAGAAAATTGTCACAAAATTCGGCGGCGGGTTACTGGTCAACTTTTCGCGGTTTTCTAAATCTTGCGTTGAAAGAAAAGTATCTGATTGAAGACATAAACAACAGTTTGGATAAAATCGAAACGCAGGACACACGCCGTCAATTCCTGACAATCGGAGGAGTGCAGGCGCTTTACGAAACGCCCTGCCGTTTCCCGGTGCTCAAAGCCGCTTCGCTCTTTTCGTGCCTCACAGGGTTGCGTTTCAGTGATATTCTCGCGTTGCGGTGGGAAAACTTTGAAACCTATCCTGATGGCGGGCATTGTATCCGTTTGCGGACAGAAAAAACCGAAGCCGAAGCCCTGAATCCAATCAGCCAGGAGGCATACGAACTATGCGGCGAAAAATCCGAAGGATTAGTTTTCAAAGGTTTTAAGAAAACGATGTTATCTACCGTTTTGCCGAAGTGGTTACAAGCCGCAGGCATTACCAAAAAGATAACATTTCACTGCTTCCGGCACACATTCGCGACCTTGCTTGTTTCCAGTGGCAGCGAAATTTACACCGTCAGCAAAATGTTAACGCACAAAAACGTTTCGACTACTCAAATCTACGCTGATTTGATAGACGAGAAGAAACGGCAAGCGGCAGAAATCATAAAAATTAAATCTAAAAAAATATAACGATAATGAGTAAATACATACCTAAAACAACCATTGACGAGTACATTGATAAAAGCGAGTTGAACTCTCGCATTTATCAAACTTTGCTGTATTTGCAGGACAGCACGGCTAACAGCAGACACAAACTCAAACGCCAGCCGCTTGAAATTTTTAATCAGGCATATACTATTTGCGAGGAATTGCAGGCAGAGAAACACCCCGAAGAAAAGGCAGTACAGATTTGGGATAAACTGCGTAATACCTTTTTATCCTACGAAACGAGCGTAATTTTCTCGTGTGCGTACATTATTATATATTTCACAGAAAAGCAAAATCCAAATATGCGGTACTTCTTAAACCGTATCAAACAAAAAATTGATTCTATTTATTTTCAGGAGTTTGAGCCACTTTTGAAAGAAGAATTAACCTACATTACTGCATTGCCCGCAAATTTTGAATTTCTGAAAACCGAAGCCAACAAAATTTCAGACCTTGACAGGCGGGAACTGTTTTACACGAACTATCTTACAAGGTATAAGCAGGCAAAAAACAGGGGAAACATTTTGCAGCAAATCAATGACGAAATCGAACTGATAAAGCGCACAAAAGAACTTTCTACCGTTGAAAAGCACCCAGAAATAAGTACTGAAAAAGAAAGCACCGATATTGCACCGCTCAAAGTCCGTTCCGTTGTCATTTTGGAATTGCTGAAAAAAATGCAGTTAGGCGCAGCACAAAACGACCTGACTAAAATTTGCAAGTTGATTGCATTTCTGACAGGAAACAGTTACAACAGCATTTATAACGAATTACAAAAGGGTATATATTTTTCAAAAACACATCGTCGTTACATTGACGAAGCAAACAAATTGCTTGAAGAATTAAACGCCTCAATATCAATAGACAAAGATAAACAATACTAAATTTTCAATCCCTTGTACAACCCCTTGTAAGGTCTTTTTAGTTATTCTTTTGCACCACGATTTTAATTGAAGTCGTGGTTTTCTTTTTATTGGTACAAAGGAAAATCTAACCGCCGAAAACAGTAAAAATTATGTTTTCAGATGAAATTTCTTTTAACGGTGTGCCGGAAGCGGTAGCACATTTTATTCGCAAGGTTGAAAAGAATGTTTTTGCTGTCGGAATATCAGAGAAAATGTATAATTTTACATCTTGTTATGAATATAAATTTTATGGACAAAAAAGAATATAAATCCGATTTCAAACAAGCGTTGGTTGCTTTTTCAGAGAAACTTCGCAAGTATGTTGCAACAGAAACAGGCGAGTGGTCTGTCAAGGGTTTTATTGATGTTTATAAAAACATTTACACAATATCATCCGATACGAAAATTGTGTCGAAAATTCTTGAAATTCATATATTCCCGCAAATTATTCAGTTCGCCGAAGCAGTATGCTACAACATAATTCTTGCGGAACAGCAAAATTATTATCCTGATTTGACTTTTGTCAATAAAAAGGACGAAACGATAAAATTTGCCGTTGATTTAAAAACTACATATAGAAAAAAGAATGGCATTGCTAGTTTTACGCTGGGTAGCCATGGTGCATACTTCAAAGAACGCGACAAACAAAAGAATATTCAATTTCCTTATAATCAGTATTCAGGTCATTTTTGTTTAGGCATTATTTACACGAGAGCCGATGACGACGTTTCCGAAACAGAAATTTATCGTGTTGCAGAATTGCAGGAAAAATATGAAGCAGCAATAAAAAAAGTAGGCGAGCGAGAGGTTACAACCGTTAAGCATTTAAAGTCTATCACGTCTGTTATTAAAGATTTTGACTTTTTTGCTGCTGAAAAATGGAAAATAGCAAGTGATAAACAAGGGTCGGGCAATACGGCAAATATTGGTTGTATGCTCAATTTTGACGACTTGAAAAATGAAAACGGTGTTTTTTCACAACTTGGCGAAGAATGGTTTGACGAATATTGGATGAATTTCGGATCTGCAACCATGTTGAAAAATGGCAGAACAATAAAAATTACCAATTTGCGTGATTTTTTAGAATTCAAAGGTCGCATGGATTTATTGGATAAAATCACAAAAAAGTATTGATATGAAAGTGATTGTACCGCCAATAAAAAGTCAGGGAATCAAGACCAAACTCGTGCCTTGGATTATGGAAGTCGCCCCAAAAGTAAGCGGACGCTGGATTGAGCCGTTTGTCGGCACAGGGGTGGTTGCTTTCAATTCCCGATACAAAAAAGCAATTCTCAATGACACCAACCCGCATATTATAAATTTTTATAAATCTGTCCAAAATAAGACTGTTTCCGCACTTTTGATGAGAAACTATCTGGAACAGGAAGGAAAATTGTTGAGTGAAGCCGACAATAATGGCTACGAGCATTATTTAACTGTACGCAAACGTTTTAACAGCGGAGAATATTCGCCGTTTGATTTTATTTTTCTTTCACGTGCCGGTTTTAATGGAATGATGCGTTTCGGTAGCAAAGGAAATTGGAATATTCCGTTTTGCAAAAAGCCAAACCGTTTTGCACAGGCATATATCACAAAAATTATCAATCAGTTAATCGCAGTTTCTCAAATTTTGCAACCCGAACCTGATTGGCAGCTTTACAACAAATCATTTACCGAAATTATTCCTTTGGCAACCGAAAATGATATAATTTACTGCGATCCGCCATATTTTGGACGGCACGTTGATTATTACAATGGTTGGACGGAAAAAGACGAAGATGATCTGTTTCGATTATTAAGCGAAACGAAAGCAAAATTCATTCTTTCTACTTGGCATCACAACGATTGGCGCGAAAATGAAATGATAAAAAAATATTGGGACAAATTTAATATCATTACAAAAGATCATTTTTACCACAATGGTGCAAGTGTAGAGAATAGAAAATCTATTGTTGAAGCATTAGTTTGCAATTTTGATGTAACTAATATGACACAACACAATCACGGAATGAAAGAAAAATCAAAAGTTGAACAACTGGAATTATTTTAGAACAATAAATATTATCAAAAAAGATGGAACTAAAAGATTTTATTGCAACAACGATAAAGCAAATAACAAACGGACTTACAGAAGGTCATAAATATGTACAAGAAAATATTAGCGGTTCAGAAGGTGTTCATAACTCCTATACTGCTATAACTTTTGATGTTGCGGTAACCACCAACGAAGAAGAGAAAGATAAATTAGGTGGAAAAATTTCAGTTGTTCAGATTTTTAGCGGTGGAGCTTCAATAGAAAATTCTAACACTACTACAAATTACAGCAGAATACAATTCAAAATTCGACTTCACATAAATACTTCAAACAAATAGTTTTTCCTCCTGTTTTCCAAATATTTATGGAATTTACGACGGCATCGCCGTTTCCTCGAATTTATTCTGATTTGTAACCGCCTCTGCTTCTGCGGGCAAAGGACGGTTGACATTGTGTAGAAAGTTAGTTTATCCCATTCACAAAGCATTGCGGGAACGCTACAAAGTGCTTTACGACACCTACAAACAGGAAAAAGCCTTGTACAACAGTGCAAAAAAAGACCAGCCCACGGCAGACGAGCCGCA
>JAIRNV010000209.1 GCA_031257875.1 Dysgonamonadaceae bacterium | reverse complement strand
CAATAACTTGGGGGCTGAGGCCCCCTCCTTGTGTTCTGTTTGCAAATTTAGCCGGAATTTTTTATTTTTCCTAATTTTATAGCGTATTTATTTTCAACTATTTAGTATTTAGCTTTTTTCTCCCTGAATCGCTGGTCTGCGCATGTAAAGCCTGCCGTGGACAAATTTTAAAACAATTATAATTGAAGCGCAGAAAAATAAATAAAAAAAGGGTGTATTAAAGACCACCCTTTTTATACTATTAACTATATAATTTAATTAAATAAATTACCAATTAATACTTTCGTATTGATATTTGAATATTATATTGGCTGGGAATCGAAAACCGACAAATGTATATATGGGATTATTGGCCGGCGCAACTTGTTGCCCACTAATATTATGTGTTATTTCCCAAATTTCAGTAACTAAATGATGAGTGTCATAATAATTATTATCCGTAGGAACTTTTACGGAAGCATATCCTAATTTGCGATCTGTTCTTCCGGGATTGTATCCCATTGGCCTGTACGCATGCATAATATCAACATGAGGAAGAATTAAGGTGGCATCTTTTGGAATTTGAATCACTTTTTTATATTGATATTTTTTGTACAAGTAAGATACATGAGGAACAATTCTCGGCTCAACTGTACTGCTGCTTGAAAACATCACAGTTCCGGTTCCAACCTGTTCTTTAATATCATAACCAGTGGCCAATATCGGATCTGATATATCCGATCTAAGATTGCTTTCTTTTACCCATAGTTCAGAATGAGGGTCTTCAAATAAATATTGCTCGGATGTTTCTATAACATAATGTATTACACTATCAGGTATAATTGCATCATCGGATGACATTATTATACTATTCAACCGTTGGTCTTGTTTTAGAGGACTTTCATTATTAATAACTGCATCCTGAGAGCAAGACCATACCAAAAGGCTAAGTATAAGAAAATAGATGTTTTTTTTCATAAGACAAAATTACATTTCAGAATAAATAATATTGTTTATCTAATAGTTAATAGTATCCTTAATGCAATGGAATAAAAATGGTTCATATTAATTTTAAAAAGGCTTAAATTGATAATTAAAATTTCCCATTGAAGTCATGTTTACTCTAATGTTAATATTATATTCTTTTGTTTTTAATCCATTCAAACCGAAACTTACATTATGTACGGTAAAACAACTATCCTCATTACAATCAAAGTCGTAAGGGGCAGATACAATGTCAATATTAATTTTTTCACCCTGAATAAAACCATCTATATATTTAATGGTGTCATTTTTCTTAATATTAAGCGTTTTTACAGTACACTTTTGTGTGCCGTTTTCACCCGGAGCAGCATCAAAACTAAATTCGTAATGAATTTGGCCTACATCTGTTAATTGAATATCTGTAATATGAAGTGGCATTAATTCATCATCATTGTTACAACTTGATACAAATAAAATAAATAATAATAATAGATTCTTCATAAAATATTATTTAATAATGATTTTTAAATAAAACGATTATTACAGTCATTTATTAGTTTTTTTTTAACGCCGTAGCAGGAGTAAGAAAGTCCCTGTTTAATAATTTAAAATTTAAAGATTTAAAGATTGATGGGGTACATTTGAATATTTAAATTCTTAAATTCTTAAATTTTTCAATTAATCCTTTCATATCTTCCGGCAAAGGACTTTCAAAAAACATTTCCTTTCCGGTTTTCGGATGCACAAAACCCAGGGTTTGCGCATGTAAAGCCTGCCGCGGACAAATTTTAAAACAATTCAGGATAAACTGTTTGTATTTCGCGGTATGATTACCTTTTAAAATTTCATTTCCTCCGTATCGCTCATCGTTGAACAAGGTGTGGCCGATGTGTTTCAAATGCACCCTGATTTGATGCGTCCGCCCTGTTTCCAGGCGGCATTCAATCAGGGTAACATATCCGAATCTTTCCAAAACCCGGTAGTGCGTCGCGGCGTACCGTCCGCTTTCCCCGTCCGCAAACACCATCATCTGCAATTTGTCTTTGGGATTGCGCCCGATATTTCCTTCAATCCGGCCTTCGTCGTCTTTCACATTTCCCCAAACCAGAGCCGCGTATTTTCTTTGGGTGGTTTTCCGGAAAAACTGAATGCCTAAATGTGTTTTCGATTCGGGATTTTTAGCGATGAGCAGCAGTCCCGAAGTATCCTTGTCAATCCTGTGCACCAGCCCCAGACGCGGATCGCCCGTGTCAAATCCCTCTTTGTCTTTCATGTACCAGGCAAGTGCATTCAGCAACGTTCCCGTGTAATTTCCGTAACCCGGATGAACAACCAGCCCCGGCGGTTTGTCAATCACGATTACGTCGTCGTCTTCATAAACAATATGCAGGGGAATATCTTCGGGAATGATCTCCGTTTCCCGCATCGGACGATCCATGACTACGGTAATGAGGTCGTCGGGTTTGACTTTGTAGTTGGATTTGACCGGTTTTCCGTTGGCAAGGATAAATCCGGCGCCGGCTGCCGACTGGATGCGGTTTCTGGAAGCATGTTCAATCCTGTCGACCAGAAATTTATCTACGCGCAGGAGGCTTTGTCCTTTGTCGGCGACAAACCGGAAATGCTCGTAGAATGCGTCTTCCTGCTCTTCGATTTCAATATCTGCTGTAAAATCTTCCATTTTTTATCTTTTAAAAGGGCAATCGTAAGAGGGGTAATCGTAAGAAGGGCAACCGTAAAGGTTGCCCCTACATTCAAAAATCGAACGGGTTATCAGAATTTTCGAGTGTGTCTTCATCCGGTATCAGTATGTCATCCTGTTCGTTAGCCGTGTTTCCAGAACTTACCAAAAGCGTTATTACTGCATTGACCGGAACTTGATCCTTAATTTGTAGCAGGTGTCCCCTGTATTCCACGCCTACAACCAGGTCACGATATTTTCCCGGTACCCATTCGATTTCTATTTTCCCCAGTCCCAATGTTTTTAACATGGCCGTCGCCTGCCTCTGAGACAAATCCCTGACGTCGGGGATAGCAATCTTTCCTGCCGAACAGGAATTGAGCCGTATGTAAACTGTCCGTCCTTTTTTTACTTTTGAACCTACGGGAGGAATCGTTTCAATGATCGTTCCGGGGCTAAACGCTTTGTTGGAAGTAGAATCAACGACTTGACAGGACAGTTCACAGGCTTCAAAAAGTGGCCGGGCGGCTTCCATTTTCATAGATTTAACATTTGGAATTTCGACCGATTCGTTGCGGTTGGTGTAAGCGTTCAGCCATATCGAAACACCCCAAACCAATACGACTAAAACGATAACGGCAAATAACAGATTCGTGATAACAGATTTCATATAAAAATGAGTAAACAGGTAAACGATAAACACTTGTAACTTTTTATTTTCCGGCAAAAATACGAAAAAGAAAACATACTAACATAAAAAGGGAATAAACTTTTGATTTATTCCCTTTGTACAGTAAAATACAGCGGTTCTTAACCATTGTATTCATCGGAAACCGTTAATTTTTTTCTGCCTTTGGCCCTGCGGGAAGCCAAAACCCTGCGGCCGTTGGCTGTTTCCATTCTGCTACGGAAACCGTGTTTATTCTTTCTTTTTCTGTTTGAAGGTTGATATGTCCGTTTCATGACTTATATAATTTATTTATTTGATTTATTTCTTTGGAAATTGGGTTGCAAAGGTAAAATAAGTTTTATAAAGAAACAAGTTTTTACCGGATAAATTCAAGGTGGAGGCGCTCAACCTTTTATTTAACCCTGTTATTCCCGCGCAGGCGGGAATAACAGGGGCACGACAATTTGTGTGAATCCCTCCGCAGTTACATTTTCTTATAAATCAAAACAGTAGCATAAACAGCAATTCCTTCTTCCCGCCCCACATAACCCATTTTTTCAGAGGTAGTCGCCTTAATGGAAATATCATCTTCTCCGGCGCTTATAATGTCCGACAAAACAGTTTTCATGTGGGGAATATACAGCGCTAAACGGGGTTTTTCGGCGCATACGGTGATGTCGGCATTGCCGAAAACATAAGCTTTGGCGTGAAGTAAATCCATCGTTCGCCGCAATAAAATTTTACTGTCGATATTTTCAAATTCACTGCTTGCGTCGGGAAAATGGAAGCCGATGTCCCGCAGATTCGCCGCGCCCAACAGGGCGTCGCAAAGGGAATGAATCAAAACGTCGGCGTCGGAATGTCCCAACAAACCTTTGTCGTTCGGAATTTTTATCCCGCCTAACCACAGGTCGCGCCCTGCCTGAAAACGGTGTACGTCGAAACCAAAACCAATACGTATTTTTTCCATTGTAATTATTATTACCGCATCAGTCCTCTTAAACCGTCCATGTCGAAGCACAGCGAAAGACGGAGCGTTTGATCCAAAGGATTGGAGGGAACCGTAGAAATCAAATAAGAAACGTCTATTTGCAGTGAGTTTAACTTAAAGCCCGCACCGAGGGAAAAGTATTGCAAGTTTCCCTTGTTCGGATGTTCGTAGAAATATCCCCCGCGAACAAAAAATTTGTTGTCATAGGCATATTCCGCGCCAAACGACCAGTTGATTTCATTAAATTCTTCACTCGCACCGCCGGGAGCATCGGAAAAAGACTGGAATACGCCCGGCAGCGGATTTGTATTGTAATATTCATTCAAAGCGGTTTGCTGTTCTTCGGTACTCATCGTTCTCGTGTCGGGAGGCGTGGGAAACATGTATTTATTCATATCCAAATTGAGCGACAGGGTATTGTAATCATCCATCGGGAAAAGCAAAGAACCGCCTATCCTCAAATTGGTCGGCAAAAAAGCGTTGGTGTTTCCTTTGTCGAAAGAAATTTTAGAGCCGATATTGGAGGCATTCAAACCCAGTCCCAAAAGACATTCATTGTTCCCTATCATCAAATAGTTGTTGTAGTAAAAAGCCAAATCGCCGGCCACCGCCGAGCCGGGGTAATAATCATCCTCTCCCGTTAAGCCGGACGTCCCCAAATCGGAATAAATAAAACGCAAAGCGACGCCACCCGAAAGATTTTCCGTGAATTTCAACGAATAGCCGAGATCAACGCAAGCCTCATAAGGATTTGCTTCCGCTACATAATCGTTGTTATAGTCCGTCAGCCGGATATTCCCGATGGAAAAATAACGCAAAGAAGCGCTGACCGCCTGCCGGTCGGAATCGCCCAGCTTGTAGTATCCGGCAAGATATACCAAATCCATATCGTCCACCAGTTTGGCAAGCCAGGGCGTATAAGTCAGTCCTATTCCGGCTTTGCTGTATGCAAAAGCATATTTGGCCGGGTTCCAGTGCTGGGAATAAATATCCGCTTCCGTAGCCACCCCAACGTCGCCCATACCGCTGCCTCTTGCATCGGGAGCGATGCCGAGCGAAGGAACGCCATGTGTCAGGGGATTGAAATAACTTTTGGAATTTTCGTCGTCTTGCGCCTGTACGGCAAAAGGAAGAATACTAACCGCTAAAAGAAATGTTATGAAAACTGTTGTTTTGTTCATGTCTGTGTTTTTTAGTTACAAGTAAACGAGTAAACGGGAAAAAAGAGTATTGTTAACTTGTCAACCTGTTAACTCGTTAACTTGTCAACTCATATAACTATAAAATAAACCGTTTTATTGTTTCAGGACGACAATTTTTTTCGCTTTTGTCACTTCCCTGCTGCTTTCCGTCTTCACAGCCGCCTGATAAATGTAAATGCCCGGTTGCACCCGGTTGCCCGCATTGCTGCGCAAATCCCAGTCAACGGCATAAGCCGGAAAAGAGGAAGAGGAAGCGGAAGCGGAAGCGGTTTGCTGCGAACGGCTCCAAACCATGCGTCCCGACAAATCATAGACCCGCACATCCACAGTCAAAAGCGTTTCGGGAAGATTATGGTTCAACACGAAAGCCGTAGCGGTTTTTGCCGGATTATCCGTAGCGTGCAATTCGACAATAGCCGGTTTATATCCTTTTACTACATTGAAATGCAAAGTATCAACAGCCGAATTATTCATGATATTCCAAACCCTGAAAGACAAAACATGCTCACCGGCCGGCAGTTCGGGAATCGAAAACCCAATAATCCAGTCTTCCCAGGCGGTCGCCATGATTTCAAAATTCTGTTGACTTTGATAATAGGTCCAAGCCGGCTGGCCGTCGATGCAAATCAAAATATCATGCCCCAGTCCGCTTCCCGACATATTGATTCCCGTTTTGTCAAAAACGCGGGCGCGGAAATAAGGCGTTTCGTTCACATCGTCTCCATCCTTGAACCCGGCTGTGTTGAGGTACATTTCCCTGATTTCGGGACCGGTTTCGTCGGCATCCACATCGCTCGTTCCCGAAAAAATATAATTGGCGAAACTTCCGGCAGCATCCTGTCCCACGGCGCCGGACGAAGATGCGTAGAAATTCATCTTGCCGTTTTTAACCGTGTAGGAAGAAGGTTCGTCGACCGTATAGGAAATATCCAGAGGCACGGTGAAGGAAAATTCAAACGAACCGTTTTCAACATTCGACGTTGCCTGATAAACCATGTTCGGGTAGGAATTAAAAGAAAAATAATTTCCGGCATTATCCGGGCGATAAGATTTCGTTTCCTGCCTGCCGTCGAAGATAGCTGCTCTTAATGTTCCCGAAAAGCCGTCCGCTTTCACACCGTTTCCATCCGTAATTTTTCCCGATACGGTAACTTTTTCCATCGCCTTGAAAGCATATTTTTTATCATCCGTTACCGCTTCTCCGTTGATGGTTTCCACTTTTACCTTCATTTCCGGATAATTCAGTTCCAAAGCGGGATCGCCCAACAACACATAATTCAACTTATTACCGCCGCTTAAATCATTTTTACTCTTTCTCAGAACGTCCCCCAGACGGAGGTGTTTCCCCGTCCCGTCGGTTGTAAACAGATACCGTATCAACTTGTCGTTAATATCAAGGTTGGCGTTGGAATAAACCACGCGACTGGTGGTGTATAAAGCAATGGCGCCACTTTTTTTATTCAAAAAGGCTTCTTCGCCCCCGGAAGTATTTACCCCGTCGAACCAGCCGAAATCACAGGTAGCGGTTATCCAGAGCGGCAGGTTTTCAAAAGTCATTTGCCGGACGTCCGATATTTTCAACATATCTTCGGCCGACCAGGCAGTCGTGCTTCCGTGTCCGGTGTAATTCACCAGAAAACAGCCTTCTTTTAATGTGTTCAAAAACGACTTTTTGGCGTCGGGATAAGTTGTTTTTCCATTGACGCTAACGGGTTGATAAGTATCCATAAAATACCGGTACAAAATGTATTCGGGATACGTCCTGTCCATATAGTCTGCCAGTTGATCGGACTGGGTGGCGTGGATGCTGAAACTGCCCGGCGAAAAACTGTCGGTGTTGTCGGCCGTAAAAACGAGTTTGCTTTTCCAGTTGCCGCCCTGCGTATTATCCATGTAAGAAACAACTTTGTTCACGGCATCTTCGGCCTGACTGACCGAACTTACCGGAAAACGTCCGATTCCCAGGCAAAGTTTTCCCTCTACTAAGGAAGTGCCCGAATTATCCTCCAAAAGCCCGAAATAATCGTCCGAACCGTAGGAAGTTGTTTCGTCGACCGATTCTTTCACCTGATAGGTCAGTAAATAATATTTCGGGTCTGTTTTCGACAGGGTGGAGGTGAGATGGCGATTGTCGAATACGCCGTCGCCGAACAAAAGCAAATACTTCGGTTTATCCTGTTCGCCGGCAGCCCGGTCGTAAAACATTTTCATCAGCCGGCGGTAGGCGGTTGCATCGGGCGTACCGGAAGAAAACTCGTTGAAAATCTGCTTTTCTTCAATCACTTCAACTTTCAGGCCGGATTTCGTGCGGTGTTTTTCCGCCAAAATCCCGGCCTGTTTCAGATAAACGGACGGCGATATGATAACCATATCCGTTTGGGGCAAAGCGTGTAAATTCTGATTCGGGATTTTTTCCCCGACAATTTCGGGCGAAGGGAACGCACCGCCCGGATTGACCATCGCATATTCGCGCAAAGTCGTTTTATCCGCCTGCACGGCGAAACTCAGTTGACTTCCTTCCAAAGAAGTCTGCATCAGTTGAACGTCATAATTTCCGGTAATATCCCACACCATGCAGGAAGCGTTTGCATTGGACAGGGTGTAGCGGACATCTTGGGCGATGCTTTCCGTATTGCGGAAAAAAGTAAAAGGCGTGTTGTAGAATTGCAAAGAGCGCCTCATAAACAACGCGATGTAATTCAGGTATGCCTGTCCGGAACCGCTGTAGGTAACCGTCATTTTCACCGGATTCGGGTAGTTTCCGTCTTCCGGCCGGTAATTTCCCCCGGCTTCCATTAAATATGCCTTGCGGTAAGTATTCGAACCCAGGGCAAATGTGTCCTTGACCGCCACGATTTTATCCCCTATCGACAATTCTACGTGAGGCGGAGTTCCTGATGCGGCGGCAAAAGAAAACCGGACACTCATGTTGGAAGTAATTCCGGGAACGGAAAATGAAAACTGCTGCCGACCGGACTGATTGGCAAAACTTTCGCCAAACAGCTCCCTGCCCGTAAAGGCAAACGCCGACAGTTCCCGTTCATGAAGCGCATAATCGTCAAAATCAAGCAGGTCTTTTTCCGGATTTGAAAAAGAAGGAACGGTTTTCATCTCTTTGGGGCCGGCGTCCCCTTCCGTCAAAAAGTAGTAGCCGGAAGTAGCGTAGGGGTTATTTTCGTGTTCAAACCGGCCATAACGGTAAGACCATTTGACGGTACCGCGTCCGTAAAAAAGCATGTAATCGCCGGAATTGAACACGCCGTCGGCGCCTTTCGCGATATAAACCGAAACTTCGGGAAGGTCGTCGGTATACGGTTTTCCGAAATCTTCATCAAGCATCCAGCCGCCGTAACCGTAAATCTTTACTTTGGAAGGGTCGCTGATGTATTTTTTTATTTCATCGTAAGTCAGTTTGTAAATACCGTTGTTGTCGACTTTCATCCGGTACCAGTTGCCTGTTGACAGCACGGATGCTGCGGCATAATTACCGGCGCCGGCGCTTTGGGTGAAAGGTGAAGGGTGAAGACGGTGAAGCGGGGTTAAGCATAAAACCGAAACCGCAACGAAACAGTAAATTTTTAATTTTTTCATCATTATTCCATAATTACAGAATTTAACGTGTTGATTCCGTAAATCTATTTTATCCGAAAATCAAGAAGTTTTGTATCGCCGATATATCCCTGCAAATGATTGCCGATTTCCACTTTCCCGACGCCGGCAGGCGTTCCCGTAAAAATTAAATCCCCCATTTTTAATGTGATAAACCGGCTGACATACTCAATAATTTCATCTGTTTTAAAACGCATGAATGCCGTATTGCTTTCCTGAACCGTTTTCCCGTCAATAGCCAAATGAAAAGGCAATGAGTCGATTTCCAAACCCTCCAGAGGAATAAAATCTCCGGTTACAGCCGAATTGTCAAATGATTTGCACAACTCCCAGGGCAAACCCTCCTGCCGGAAATTCCGTTGCAAATCTCTCGCTGTCATGTCGATGCCCACAGTCGCTTCACTGTAATACCGGCGCGCAAAACGCTTCGCAATATTCTTTCCCAAACGGTTGATTCTCACCACAATTTCCGTTTCATACTGCATATCGGAAGAAAAATCGGGAAGATAAAAAGGCTTTCCGTCTTTCAGGAGAGCCGTATCGGGTTTCATAAAAATAACCGGCGTTTCCACTATTAACGGATTGTTCAGTTCTTTATTGTGAGCAGTATAATTCATTCCTGCACAAATGATTTTCATAATTATTTTTGAGTTACGAGTTACAAGTAAACGGGTTTACGCCGAATGCGGGGGCTTGGGTGAGGATACTGTTGCAGTATAAATTTCATATCTTCAAATGTTTTATCACCTCTAACTCCCTGATTAAGTTCATCGCATCGTCCGCATTTCCTGTAAATTGCCTTCCCAAATATTTGAATCCATGAATTTCAGCATTTTTTTTCGGGTATCTGATTTGATCAATTCCTCCAATGCCCTGTTAATTAAAGCGCTTTCCGTATAGATTTTTGTTAAATCCATAGCCTTTTTTACTAAAACAGCATCTAAATCAACATTTGTTTTCATGATATTGTCCTCCATATATAAATGTCATGTATCATCATTTTAATTTTTAATTATCGGCGCAAAGGTAGAAAAAATCTCAAACGGATGTTTCACAGGAACTCAAAAAAGACTCCACGTCCGGCGCAGCGTCAACTCGTTTACTTGTTTACTTAGTAACGTGAAATAAAAAAGACATGGCAGTTTTAAGTTTCCCCTCCGTGTCCCTCCGTGAAATCCACTCCGTGCAACTCCGTGTTATGAAAATTATTAAACTACGGAGTTGCACGAAGTGGATTTCACGGAGGGACACGGAGTTGATTGTTACAGGTTATTTATTTTTTATTCCTTAATAAAAA
>JAIRNV010000157.1 GCA_031257875.1 Dysgonamonadaceae bacterium | reverse complement strand
CGGCATTACCGCCATCGCCGAAATGCACACCAATAAAGGACGCGCCGACTTAGTGCTAAACTACAAAGGTCAAATATGGATTATAGAAATCAAAGTTGCCTGCGAAGGCGAAAGCCCGGTCGCCAAAGCCGAAGAAGCCTGCCGGCAAATTTTTGAAAAAAACTACAACAAACCATACCCCGATGCAATATGTGTCGGCTTGGCTATTGATGATAACGCAAGACAGATTACGGAATATAAAATAATTAAATAAAAACGAGAAAATTAATACAAATGAGAAAAAAAATTTTAATCACCGGAGGTTCCGGATTCGTCGGTTCCCACTTATGCGAACGGCTATTGAATGATGGGCATGAAGTTATCTGTATGGATAACTTTTTCACCGGTTCAAAACAAAATATCATACATTTATTGAGTAACCCGTATTTTGAATTAATTCGCCACGATGTTACCATGCCGTTTTCGGCCGAAGTAGATGAAATTTATAATCTGGCCTGTCCCGCATCGCCGGTGCATTACCAGTTCGACGCCATCCAAACGGTCAAAACATCCGTTATGGGAGCAATCAATGTACTTGGACTTGCCAAAAGGATAAAAGCCAAAGTCTTGCAGGCATCTACCAGCGAAGTTTACGGCGACCCGCACGTCCACCCGCAAACGGAAAGTTACTGGGGCAATGTCAATCCGATAGGTATCCGTTCCTGCTATGACGAAGGAAAACGCTGTGCGGAAACCTTATTTATGGACTATCACCGGATGAATGACGTCAAGATAAAAATCGTACGCATTTTCAATACATACGGGCCGAGAATGCACCCGAACGACGGACGGGTTGTTTCCAATTTTATTGTGCAAGCGTTGAACAATCAGGATATTACCGTATACGGAAAAGGCGAACAAACCCGGAGTTTCCAATATGTAGACGATTTGGTTGAAGGTATGATCCGTTTGATGAATACGGACGATTCAATCACCGGTCCCATGAATATCGGGAATCCGGGGGAATACAAAATCATGGAACTGGCGGAAAAAATTATCCAACTCACCGGGTCCGAGTCTAAAATCATTTACAAGCCCTTGCCTCAGGACGACCCGACACAACGTTGTCCCGATATATCCTTTGCCAAAAAGGAACTGAACTGGGAGCCTGAAGTACAGTTGGAAGAGGGTTTGTTGAAAACGATTGACTATTTCAGGTCGCAATTTACCTTGTAGTGATTTCATGAGGGTGTCCAAAAAGCAAAAGCGCTTATTAGACACTTTCATTTTTTTTTTTACTTTATACGCATTTTGAATTTCCGCAGGAAGTACAAGTCAGGCAGCCTTCCTGGTAAACCAACGACTCCTGTCCGCAATTCGGGCATTTCCGTCCTTTCACCTGCGCTCCGTCCTGCACATATTTCTTTAACGCGCGTTCCACGCCGTTTTTCCATGTATTGATGGATTCGTCTTTCAACTGCAAACCTTCCACCAGTTTAAGGACTTGATCGACAGGCATCGAATAGCGCAGTACACCGGAAATCAATTTGGCATAGTTCCAGTATTCGGGATTGAATTTGTCGGACAATCCTTCGATGGTTGTCTTGTATCCGCGCTTGTTGGTATATTGAAAATCGTATCGCTTGTTGCCGTTTTCGTCTACATTCTTGATAATTGTGCCTTTTGTCAGGCTTTTCGGGAGGAAAATACCTTCTTCTTCATCGTTGATACCGGTGAAAATTTCGTACGGACGGCCGTTCAACAAACCCACAAAAGCAATCCATTTTTCCTTATTATTTTGAAATTTAACAATATCCGCTTCCAATTCGCGGGGACGTTTCGCAACAATAACCGGCGGCTCAATACAATCTTTCTCTTTCTTTTTTTCACCGGAAGCAGCTACCAGCACGCCGCTTCTCGAACCGTCGCGGTAAACCGTACAGCCTTTGCATCCCGATTTCCAAGCCTCGATATATAATTGATTGACTAATTCTTCATCAACTTCGTTCGGCAAATTAATCGTAACGCTGATGGAATGATCCACCCATTGCTGCACCCTGCCCTGCATCCTGACTTTCTGCAACCAGTCCACATCGTTGGAAGTAGCTTTATAATAAGGTGACTTTTCAATCATAGCGTCCACTTCTTCCTGACTGTATTTTTTTGCAGCCGGATATTTATTTGCTTCCATCCAGTTCACAAATTTGTGGTGGAAAACGGTGTATTCTTCCCAGGAATCGCCCACTTCATCAACAAAATCCACTTTGACAGCCGAATCGTTGGGATTTACTTTCCGCCGTCTTTTATAAACCGGAAGGAAAACAGGCTCAATCCCCGAAGTTGTTTGCGTCATCAAAGAAGTTGTTCCCGTAGGTGCGATAGTCAGGCAGGCAATGTTCCGGCGGCCAAACTTTCTCATTTCATCAACTAATTGCGGATCGGCTTCCTGCAAGCGCTGCAGGAAAGGATTCTGCTCTTCCCGCTTAGCATCGTAATGTTCAAAAGCGCCGCGCTCTTTAGCCATGATAACCGAAGAACGGTAAGCGGCCAAAGCCAGCGTTTTCTGTACTTCTTCGGCGAAAGCGGTAGCCTCTTCCGTGCCGTACCGCAAACCCAAAGCGGCCAGCATATCACCCTCTGCCGTGATGCCGACGCCCGTGCGTCGTCCCAAAAGCGTCTTCCGGCGAATTTTCTGCCATAAAAGCCGTTCGGCATGTTTCACTTCGTCCATTTCCGGATCGCTGTTGATTTTATTGAGAATCGTGTCGATTTTTTCAATTTCGAGGTCAATAATATCGTCCATAATCCGTTGTGCATAAACGACATGTTTTTTGAACAAATCGAAATCGAAAGCCGCATCCTGTTTGAAAGGATTCACTACATACGAATACAGGTTGATGGCCAGAAGCCGGCAACTATCGTACGGACACAGAGGTATTTCCCCGCAGGGATTGGTGGAAACGGTGCGGAATCCCAAATCGGCGTAACAATCTGGCAACGATTCTTTTAGAATCGTATCCCAGAACAAAACACCCGGTTCGGCAGATTTCCATGCGTTGTGTATGATCTTTTCCCACAGCGATTTTGCATTAATTTCTTTCTTTCTGTCGGGATTTTCGGAATCAACGGGATACTTTTGTACGAAAGGCTTGTTGTTGATCACGGCGTCCATGAAATCATCGGTAATTTTTACGGAAACATTGGCGCCGGTCACTTTTCCATCCGTCATTTTGGCGTAGATAAACGATTCGGCGTCGGGGTGCTTAATGGAAACGCTTAGCATTAAAGCGCCCCGGCGCCCGTCCTGCGCCACTTCGCGCGTAGAATTGGAGTAGCGTTCCATGAAAGGCGCCAAACCGGTAGACGTCAGCGCCGAGTTTTTCACCGGCGAACCTTTGGGGCGAATGTGCGACAGGTCATGCCCGACACCGCCGCGGCGTTTCATCAGTTGCACCTGTTCCTCGTCAATCCGGATAATCGCTCCATAAGAATCGGCCGATCCGTCCAGCCCGATCACGAAGCAATTGGATAATGACGCAATCTGAAAATCATTGCCGATACCGGTCATCGGACTTCCCTGGGGAACAATGTACCTGAAATGGTCGAAAAGGTCGAACAATTCCGTTTCTGTCAGGGGGTTAGGATAATTTTTCTCAATCCGGGCTATTTCTCCCGCCAACCGGTGATGCATATCTTCGGGTGTTTTTTCATAAATATTCCCGAAAGCATCTTTCAAGGCATATTTGTTTACAAATACTTTGGCTGCTAATTCGTCTCCGGAGAAATAATCAAGTGAAGCTTTATAAGCTCCGTCAAAGGAATGCATGTTACTTTTCATAAATGTTTGAGTTGACCGACTGTTCTAATATTTTGCGTGTTATTTTACGCTTCAAAATTAGAAATAAATTTTATTTCCCAGTCGTCTTTTTATGAAAAGTTTTCCACAATGAAATATTATTGTTTGATTATAAATGAAATAATATTTTAAAAGGTCAAAAAAGTTTTCCAAAAGAGAAGTTACCCTATTAAATACAATGAACTAATCGATTCATTGTTGCAAACGCGATAAATAGCCGTAGCAAACATATCGGCAACCGATACGATTTTTACTTTCTCGCTTTTTTTCGAATAGGGAATACTGTCTGTGAAAATAATTTCGGAAAGTTCCGACTGGTCAATTCGCATGGAAGCCGGATCGGACATGACGGCATGTGAAGCGATCGCACGCACGGAAGCGGCTCCTCCCGACATCATCAAATCGGCGGCTTTCGTAATCGTTCCGGCCGTATCTACAATGTCGTCTACTAATATAATGTCCATACCTTTGACATCGCCGATAATCTTCATTTCGGAAACTTCATTGGCCTTTTTGCGCAGTTTGTAGCAGATAACCATCGGAACATTCAGGTATTTGGCATACATGTTGGCTCTTTTGGTTCCGCCGACGTCGGGTGTAGCAATCACTAAATTCTTCAAATTCAAGTTTTTGATTTCGTCATAAAAAACAGTGGAAGCATAAAGATGATCGACCGGAACGTCGAAAAATCCCTGAATTTGGTCGGCATGTAAATCCATAGTGATTAACCGGTTAATTCCTGCGACGCCCAATAAATCGGCAACTAATTTCGCACCGATGGCCACGCGCGGATTATCTTTACGGTCTTGCCGCGCCCACCCGAAATAGGGGATGACCGCTATAATGGACTTGGCCGAAGCCCGTTTGGCAGCATCAATCATCAACAACAATTCCATTAAATTGTCGGAATTGGGGAATGTCGACTGAATCAAAAAAACGTGCGAACCCCGGATGGATTCTTCATAGGCAACGGAAAATTCGCCGTCGGCAAAATACTGAATGTTTATTTTTCCCAGCGGACATTGCAGGCTGTTACATATTTTTTCTGCCAAATACCGGGAATTTAGACCTGAAAAGACTTTATATGAGACCATTAGGATTAATATTATTGTAATGCTGCAAAGGTACGAAAAAATCCCATACAATTCTTAAAAAAACAAAATTTTACTTGAAAATGAGTAACGACACGGTATAATACTGTGAATCAACCGAAAAATATCTCATTAGATGTTTCCGTAAGTCATGTTTTCCCGCCAGATTATATGTTTTTTGGCCAAAACTCATGTTTTTTCGCCGGATAACTTCAGCCGCGTCAGAATCTCATTGAATGATAATTCAATTTTATCCTGTATTTTTGCTGTCTTAAATTTTTTATAAATAGATGAAACAGCTATTATTTTTAATGTTTATTCCGTTCGTTTTTTTCACCGCCTGTTCGGATGGAGATATGCCGGCCATTAATGGAATGTGGCAGCTAAAGACTATTGAAGACAGCGCCCGTGCAGTTCAATCTGTGGATACTGTTTTTTATGCCTTTCAGCGGCAGTCGATATTTTCTTACACGGTATTGTATGAGCATGAAAATCAGCCGGCAACAGCTACACAAATATACGGCTATATTGATTTTCCCGATAGCGATCACCTGCATATCCGGTTAGATGAAAATTATTATAATCAGGCGTCTTTTGTGCTGTGGAAAGACACCGGCGTAGTTTATAATATTATCCGTTTGGATGCGAAACATTTGACCCTGTCGCACAACGGAACATCCTATTACTTTAACAAATATTGATTGATATATGAAGCGAGTGTTTTTCCTGATTTTGTCTGTCTGTTTCCTTCACCCTCTTTTTTCTCAAATAAAAGGCGCTTACCGGGTTGAAACTTCCGGTTCGATTGCGACCGGCGACAATACGCCTTTCTGGCAAGTGAATCAGCAATGGGGGGTAACTCCGCTGAATGCGAATAACCTGTATGTCAGGGGCAGTGTTTCTCATGCGCAAAATCTCCACAATGACTGGTCGATGGAAGCCGGAATAGATATAGTTGGAGCCAGTGCTTCTGTTTATGGAAATCCTTGGTTACAGCAATTGTATGGAAGATTAAACTGGAAAATCTGGCGGCTGGATGCCGGCTTGCGGGAAGATTACACATCGTCTTTAAACGCCCGGCTAAGTTCCGGCGATTTTGTGAAATCGAACAATGCCCGTCCTATTCCCGAAATAAAGATAAGCATCCCCGAATACCTGCCGGTTCCATATACAAAAGGAAATATGTATTTAAAAGGCGATTTTGCCGTCGGCTATTACTTGGATAGCCGCTGGAAAGAAAATACGGCCAGTCCCTACCATCAAGATTACACGAAAGATATTTTGTCTCATCATAAATCCGTTTATTTCCGGTTTGGCGATATTGCCGGCAGGAACCGGATGCAGTTTACGTTCGGAATGGACCATGTAACGCAGTGGGGGGGTAAACTATATACATACAGAGATGTAAACGGGCAAAAACAATATGCCGTAACGGATCAGCCGCAGGGAATCGACGATTTTTTCCGGGTAGTCATTGCCAAAGAGGGGTCTTCCAAAGCATCGTCTGCGGATAATGCTTATGTGTCCGGTTCGCAGTGGGGTGCTTATCTTTTTCGTTTCGACTGCAAATTAACGGATAAAAACCAATTCGGCATTTATACCAACCATTTTTTTGATGACGGTTCCGGAATGGTCTTTGAAAATTACCGGGACGGTTTATTTGGAATCGAATATAAAACGGCAAACAAATCCCTGCTTTCCGGCGCCGTTTTTGAATATATTTATACCAAACAGCAAACAGGCCCCATCCACCACAATATAGGAATGGATGACGAGCATAGAGACCGGTTGATAAGCAAAGGAAACGGGAACGACAATTATTACAATAACGCGGATTATGTGCAGGGGCCTTCCATTTTCGGGCAAAGTTCAGGCTCGCCTTTGCTGCTTGCACCGGCGTACAACAGCGACGGGAGTTTGAATTTCAAAAGCAGCCGTATCATTGCGTTTCATTGGGGTGCGGAAGGCTATTTACATCCGAACTTGCAATACCGTTTGCTGTTGACAGGCGGGCAAAGTTGGGGAAGATACTATGTACCGTTCAAATCCGTCAAAAAAGGTTTCGCCTCCCTGCTGGAATTAATCTATACTCCTGCCCGCATCGAAGGTTTCGACATTAAACTATCCGCCGCTTACGATAAAGGCGAATTTTTTGCAGGCAATACTTTGGGGTGGAGCGTCACGCTTCGTAAACGGGGGGTGATTTATGACAAATGAAAAATTTCGGGTGGTGATTTAAAAAGTATGCTATGGTAATTTTAAATATGTGTGAAAAAATAATAAACCGATTGATTATCTGATTGCCAAATTTTTACAGCAGCATCCTTTTTAAATCACCACCTTACTATGAACTTATTAACTCATGTTACGCACCATGTAATGACTGGCAAAACTGACCCTTCAGACTTGAGAACAATCCTGTTGTTTACGGCATTGGAAGTGTCGCCACTTCTAATATTAGAAGCATCTCCTCCCCTGCAATTGTTTTCACGTAAAACAGTCCAAGTCCGTATCCCTTTGACGTCATGCAGGTCGCCTTAAGGATATTCACATCGGTGATGATTTAAAAAGTATGCTATAGTAATTATAAATATGTGTGAAAAATTAATAAACTGTTTGATTGTCTGATTGCCAAATTTTTACAGCCGTTCTGTCACGGTAAGCAATGATATATTCGTCAAACGGGGGCAAAAGTTGCAGCCCGTCGGCAAAATGTAAATCTGTTTTCAGGGATTTGTGAATAAAATAAGTCCTGTTTTCAAAATTTTTCCCTGACAAGTTCATTTTCAATAAAATTCAATGCAGCCTGGCTTCACGCGCTCTTCCATAAGCGCATACGTTTGATTTTTGCCTTTGTCGATTCCGCTGCAAACAATTCCTTCAACTTCGGCGCGAAGCATAAAATGTACCATTCGTGCAGCGTCTGTTTTTACCCCCCCCCCCTTGTATTCAGTTGTTTGGAAATTTCAACGCGTGTCAAATGATTGTTATTGCGCAACATGGTTTCGAGCAGATTATTGACTTTTATAAAAAGTTTCCCGTCTATTTCGAGTTGCCTGTCGCGGTGAGCCGCCGCCTTGATTGCTTTTTTTGAGAGTTCGCACATCCAGCGGATATTTTCGGCAGCTACCAAATGCCAAGTCGGGCGCATAACGTGGGTACGGAGGATTTCGCCTCCGGCAAGAGCAGCTTCAATGTCGGATAATGTGCTGTTTTTTAATCGAATCCCAACCGCCCATTTCGACATTTCGCAGTTTTGCACCTGTATAGCGCCCATCTATGCAACAACTTCATGCGGCGTTTTGAGTTGTGATTCCACCAACTGCTGGCTGTGTGTGCGAATTATATGATATTTCCCGCCGGGAATTGAAAATCATAACGCCGGGAACGGATGAATTTACGCAAAAATTCGGCATTCCGAGGGAATTGGCGCAGTATAAGAATCTGTACAGTATTGTATTGTTTATTCCAGTGGAAATTATCCCTGAAATAATGATTAAAAGAGGCGGCGTATTCGACAACGATATATATACGGTACTGGTTGATGAAAACAACGGACTGTGGGTAGGCACTATCCAAACCTCGCACATTCCGGTTATCTTACTGACAGCCCGTTTGTCCGACGAAGCCAAAATTGAAAGTTACAAAGCCGGCGCGGATTCCTACATCGCCAAACCATTCAATTTCGAGGTCTTGCCGACACGCATCAAAATGCTTATCGAACAGCAGGAAAAATGGAAATTCATCAGTTGTTGTTCATTGATAAATTTTGATGAAACCGATTTAATATCTTTCACCAAATCCGATACGGATATGGATGGACGAAATCCAGCCAAAACATGCATATAGTCGGGATTACAATAAATGGAAACGGGTTTGCATTTATCCTGACTGATAATTCCACAGATGTATTTTTGTATTTTTTTTTTCGAATGGATTTATGTATTGAACAGTTCCGGTTCTTTCACTGCAAATACGATATGTACGTAACATTGATAAAAAAGTTGCATTTATAACTTGAATCTGCGTAAAAAATTTTTTCTCCGATGTTTTTGTAATTTCAAAAAAATACATTACCTTTGCAAGCCCTTTTGTATACATTTTAATTAAAATGCAGATGAATAGAGTTGATTTTGCGGAAGATAAGTTTTTTCCATCGGCAAAATCAAAAGAGTGTGTATTAAATATTGTCTCCGGATGGAGATCAATTTAATTATTAATTTATGACAGATCCAATTGCAGATTATCTGACAAGGTTGCGGAACGCCATCAAAGCAAACCACAGAGTGGTGGAGGTTCCTGCTTCCAATTTGAAGAAAGAAATCACAAAGATTCTTTTTGACAAAGGCTACATCTTGAATTACAAGTTTGTAGAAGAGGGTCCGCAGGGTACGATTAAAATCGCCCTGAAGTACGATCCAGTGAACAAAGTGAATGCGATTAAAACCCTGAAACGTGTTTCTACGCCGGGGTTGCGTCGTTATACCGGTTATAAGGGAATGCCCCGCGTATTAAACGGATTGGGTATTGCCGTACTTTCTACCTCTAAGGGAGTGATGACGGATAAAGAAGCCCGCGATTTGAAAATCGGGGGCGAAGTATTGTGTTATATTTCTTAAATTTAGGAGGAAAAAGTATGTCAAGAATAGGAAAATTACCCATTACGATACCGGCGAAAGTAACTGTAGAGCGCAAAGATGACGTGATTACAGTGAAAGGTCCTAAAGGCGAATTATCGCAAGAAATCAATCCGGCCATCACTACTGAAGTGAAAGACGGCATTTTGACGGTTACCCGTCCTGACGACGAACGCCGGAATCGCGCCATGCACGGTCTTTATCGCGCGTTGCTTAATAATATGGTGACAGGCGTTTCGGAAGGTTACAGACAAGAACTCGAATTGGTCGGTGTAGGTTACCGTGTTACGAATACTGGTAATATCTTGGATTTTGCGTTAGGTTACACGCATAATATCTTTTTGCAGTTGCCGCCCGAAATCAAAGTGGAAACGAAGAGCGAACGTAACAAAAACCCGCTCATTATCCTTGAATCGGCGGATAAACAATTACTTGGACAGGTTTGCGCTAAAATCCGTTCTTTCCGTAAAGTCGAACCTTACAAAGGAAAAGGTATTCGTTTTGTGGGTGAAGTAGTTCGCAGAAAATCCGGAAAATCGGCAAGTAAATAATTATAAGCAATATGACAACAAAGGAATTAAGAAGAATCAAAATAAAACAAAGAGTTCGCAAGCGTATCTCAGGAACTGCCGAACGTCCCCGTTTGACTGTGTTCAGGAGCAACAAACAAATTTATGCCCAAGTCGTCGACGACCTGACGGGTCATACTTTGGCCGCTGCTTCTTCTCTTGGAATAACGGAAAAAGCGCCTAAAAAAGAAATTGCTTCCAAAGTGGGCGAACTGATTGCTCAGAAATCGAAAGAAGCCGGCATTGAAGCCGTTGTTTTCGACAGAAATGGGTATTTGTATCATGGTAGAGTGAAAGAATTGGCAGAAGCTGCCCGTAAATCCGGACTTAAATTTTAATAAGCAATGGCAATAAATAATAAAGTAAAGTCGACAAACGACTTGGAATTAAAAGACCGGTTAGTTGCTATCAACCGCGTAACTAAAGTTACAAAAGGGGGGCGTACTTTCAGTTTTGCCGCAATCGTCGTTGTAGGAAACGAAGACGGCATTGTTGGCTGGGGCTTGGGTAAAGCCGGCGAAGTAACGGCTGCAATTGCCAAAGGCGTGGAAGCGGCAAAGAAAAACCTGGTAAAAGTTCCCGTATATAAAGGTACCATACCTCACGAACAGGTAGCTAAATTCGGTGGCGCTCAAGTGTTTATCAAACCGGCTACCCACGGTACGGGAGTAAAAGCGGGGGGCGCTATGCGCGCCGTATTGGAAAGCGTTGGAATTACCGACGTTTTGGCGAAATCCAAGGGTTCGTCCAATCCGCACAACTTGGTGAAAGCGACTATTGCGGCTTTGAGTGAATTAAGAGACCCGGCTATGGTAGCCCAAAATCGGGGTATTTCGGTAGAAAGAGTATTTAAAGGTTAACAGGGAGGATTATGGCAACAATAAGAATCAAACAGGTAAGAAGTCGCATCAAATGTCCGAAAGTTCAAAAAAGAACTTTAGATGCTTTGGGATTGAGGAAAATAGGTCGCGTAGTGGAACATGAAGCGAATCCCGCTATCTTGGGAATGGTTGAAAAAGTTAAGCATTTAGTACAAATTGAGAATTGAGAATTGAGAATTGAGAATGAAAAATAGAAAATCATTCATAATTTGCAATTTGTAATTCGTAATTAACAATCAAAATATGAATTTATCAAATTTAAAACCTGCTGCGGGTTCGGTAACAACACGGAAAAGAATCGGTCGCGGAACGGGTTCCGGTTTGGGAGGAACTTCTACCAGAGGGCATAAAGGACAAAAATCAAGATCCGGATATTCCAAAAAAGTCGGCTTTGAAGGTGGTCAGATGCCTATACAGAGGCGTTTGCCTAAATACGGGTTTAAAAATATTAACCGGGTTGAATACAAGGCGATTAATTTGGAAACCTTGCAACAATTGGCGGATACTCGACAATTGACAAAGATAGGTATTCCCGAATTAGTTAATGCCGGATTTATATCATCCAAACACTTAGTTAAAATCCTTGCCAAAGGCGACATTACTTCCGCGTTGGAAATTACAGCTCACGCTTTTTCCAAAACAGCCGAAGAAGCAATCGTTAAAGCGGGAGGAACAGTTGTAAAACTCTGAGACGTCAATGAGAGCAATTCAAACTATAAAAAATATTTGGAAGATTGAGGACCTGAGAAACCGAATCGGTGTTACGCTTCTTTTAATCACCGTTTACCGGTTTTTGTCGGTAATAACTCTTCCCGGCATTGACCCCCAGGCGTTGACGTTTTTGCATAACCAGACTTCAAGCGGACTGATGTCGCTTTTGGATATGTTTTCGGGAGGCGCTTTTTCCAATGCTTCTATCGTGGCAATGGGAATTATGCCTTACATCTCGGCGTCCATTGTGATTCAGTTGTTGGGCATTGCCATTCCGTATTTTCAGAAACTGCAAAAGGAAGGAGAAAGCGGAAGGCGGAAAATGAATCAATACACCCGTTACCTCACATTGGCGGTTTTGGTTCTTCAAGCGCCCGCCTATCTGGTTAACCTGAATGTGCAAATGAAACAAGCCGGATCTGCAATTCCGTCGGGTTTGTGGTTTACGGTTTCATCGACCATTATTCTGGCTGCGGGTTCAATGTTTGTGCTTTGGCTTGGGGAACGAATCACGGATAAAGGTATCGGCAACGGTATTTCATTTATTATCATGGTGGGTATTATCGCCCGTCTGCCGCAAGCGCTATTTCAGGAAGTTGTTTCGAGGCTGAATGAATCGGCGGGAGGTCTTATCGGTTTCTTGGCTGAAATCGTCGCTTTGCTGTTTGTTATTGCAGGAGCTATTCTGTTGGTACAAGGCACAAGGCGGATACCGGTTCAGTATGCCAAGCAGATGATCGGCAACCGGCAATTCGGGGGGGCGCGACAGTATATTCCTCTGAAAGTCAATGCCGCTAATGTGATGCCTATCATTTTTGCACAAGCAATCATGTTTATTCCCATTACTTTGATTGGTTTCGGTTCTGCCGACCAGGATTCGTGGTTTGTAAAATTGTTTGCTCCTTTGTCCGACCATCAAAGTTTCTGGTATAATTTCATTTTTGCGGTGCTGATTATTGCATTTACGTATTTCTACACGGCAATTACGATTAATCCGAAACAAATGGCGGAAGACCTGAAACGGAACAACGGTTTTATTCCCGGCATCAAACCCGGTAAGAAAACCGCCGAATATATTGATGAAATCATGTCGAGAATAACTTTCCCCGGATCTCTGTTTTTAGCATTGGTAGCTATTTTGCCTGCTTTTGCAGGAATATTTGGGGTTAAACAGGCATTTGCACAATTCTTCGGAGGCACTTCGTTGCTGATTTTGGTAGGGGTTGTGCTGGATACCTTGCAGCAAGTGGAAAGTCACTTACTGATGCGCCATTACGATGGATTACTGAAATCTGGAAGAATCAAAGGAAGACAAGGTACGGCTTATTCGTAAAATGATTTATCTAAAAACGAACGAAGAAATAGAACTGATGCGTATTGCAAACCGTATGGTGGGCGCCACGCTTGCCGAAGTTGCAAAGCATATTGCACCGGGAGTCAGTACGCTTCAATTGGATAAAATAGCGGAAGAATACATTCGGGATAACGGTGGAATCCCTTTATTCAAGGGATACAACGGATTTCCGAATGCCATCTGCACCTCGGTCAATGAAAATGTAGTTCACGGGGTACCCGTCGCGCAGCCGCTGAAAGAAGGATATATTGTTTCGGTTGATTGCGGAGTGAAAATCAACGGCTATTGTGGCGATTCGGCCTACACATTTGAAATCGGAGAAGTGTCGCCCGAAATCAAGCAACTGCTTCGGACAACAAAAGCAGCTTTGTATGAAGGAATCAGCCATGCGGTTGAAGGGAAAAGGGTAGGAGATGTATCCCATGCCGTACAGGTTTACTGCGAAAGCAGGGGTTACAGCGTGGTACGCGAACTCGTCGGACACGGCATCGGTAAAGATATGCATGAAGCGCCGGAAGTTCCCAATTACGGGAAAAAAGGTTACGGTCCTTTATTGAAAGAAGGAATGTGTATTGCTATTGAACCGATGATCAATTTAGGATCGAAAAACGTAAGGTTTGAAAAAGACGGTTGGACGGTGCATACAAGGGATCGGAAACCTTCTGCACATTTTGAACATACGGTTGCCATCCGTTCGGGGGAAGCGGATATTTTATCTACGTTTGAATGGATTGAAGAAGTTTTACAAAAAAAGTAATTTTATGGCGAAACAGTCAGCAATAGAGCAGGATGGAGTTATTGTCGAAGCCTTGTCGAATGCAATGTTTAAGGTTGAGTTGGAAAACGGACACGAGATCACAGCTCACATTTCCGGCAAAATGCGGATGCATTACATTAAAATTCTTCCGGGCGATAAGGTGAAAGTGGAAATGTCTCCTTACGATTTGTCTAAAGGGCGGATTTCGTTTAGGTATAAATGAGTTAACGAGTTGACGAGTTTGAAAGGAAAAAATTAAAGTGTAAAAATAAAGATGGGAAATAAAACAATACGGAGTAAATCTTGTTTACTCGTTAACTTGTTAACTCGTCTACTAAAAAAAATAAAAAAATGAAAGTAAGAGCTTCAATTAAAAAACGCGACGCCGATTCGAAAATTGTGCGCAGAAAAGGGCGTTTATATGTGATCAATAAGAAAAACCCTCGTTTTAAACAACGTCAGGGATAAGTAAAATTTTTTTTGCTAAATTTTTAAAAATGGCTATAAGAATAGTGGGGGTAGATTTACCTCAAAACAAACGGGGTGAAATTGCGTTAACTTATATTTTCGGTATTGGCCGCAGTTCATCCAACAAAATTCTGACGGAAGCAGGAGTGGACAGAGACATTAAAGTGAAAGACTGGACGGATGACCAAGCGGCTGCAGTGCGCGAAATCATCGGTCGAAGCTACAAAGTAGAAGGGGATCTTCGTTCGGAGGTTCAGTTGAATATCAAGCGTTTGATGGATATCGGTGCATACCGTGGAATACGTCACCGCCTCGGTTTACCTGTTAGAGGTCAAAGTACCAAAAACAATGCCCGTACCCGCAAGGGTAAAAAGAAAACGGTTGCTAACAAGAAGAAAGCAACGAAATGATAATAACAATTGACAGTCGACAATTGACAATGTGCTGGAAACCAGTTAATTATCAATTGTCAATTATCAATTATCAATTAACAAAATTATGGCAAAAAAAACAGTTGCAACTAAAAAAAGAGTAGTAAAAGTTGGTGCAAACGGTCAATTGCATGTCCACTCTTCGTTTAACAACATCATTATTACCCTTGCAAACAGCGAAGGACAAGTTATTTCCTGGTCTTCAGCAGGTAAAATGGGCTTTAGAAGTTCGAAGAAAAATACGCCCTATGCAGCTCAAATGGCGGCACAGGATTGTGCCAGAGTAGCTTATGATTTGGGTTTAAGGAAAGTTAAAGCCTATGTGAAAGGTCCCGGTAACGGTCGAGAATCAGCCATCCGGACAGTTCACAGCACAGGAATCGAAGTAACCGAAATCATTGACGTTACACCGCTTCCTCACAACGGATGCCGGCCGCCGAAAAGGAGAAGGGTTTAAGATTTAATGATTAAAGATTTAAAAATATATTAGAATAATGGCAAGATATACTGGACCAAAAACAAAAATTGCGCGTAAGTTCGGTGAACCTATTTTCGGACCGGATAAAGTTCTCAGTAAGAAAAATTATCCTCCGGGACAACATGGTAACGGAAGGAAGAAAAAAACTTCGGAGTACGGCATTCAATTACGCGAAAAACAAAAAGCCAAATATACATACGGCGTATTGGAAAGACAATTCCGTAACATGTTTGAAAAGGCTTCCCGATCCAAAGGAATTACGGGTGAAGTGCTTCTGCAACTATTGGAATCCCGTTTGGATAACATCGTTTATCGCATGGGCTTGGCTAAAACGAGGGCCGGCGCTCGCCAGTTGGTTTCACACCGTCACATTGCAGTTGATGGTAAGGTGGTTAACATTCCTTCTTACAGCGTAAAACCGGGACAAGTCGTGGGCGTTCGGGAAAAAGCCAAATCACTTGAAGTGATTCTTGATAGCGTTTCTGGCGTAAATCACAGCAGATATCCGTGGGTTGAATATGATCAGGCTTCTATGAGCGCTAAGTATCTGCACATTCCGGAGCGCGCCGATATCCCTGAAAATATTAAAGAGCAGTTAATCGTAGAATTATATTCTAAATAAAAAAGGAAGCAATGGCGATATTATCATTTCAGAAACCCGATAGAGTTTTAATGTTGGAAGCGGACAACACTTACGGGAAGTTTGAATTCCGCCCGTTGGAACCCGGTTATGGGATTACGATAGGTAATTCTCTTCGCCGTATTCTTTTGTCTTCGTTAGAAGGCTTTGCCATTTCTTCCATTAGAATTGATGGCATCGAACATGAATTTGCAACTATTCCCGGTGTAATAGAGGATGTTACGAATATTATCCTGAATCTGAAAAAAGTCCGGTTTAAACAAACCGTAAAGGATATTGATACCGAAAAAGTAACCGTCAATGTTTCGGGAACCGAAACATTTAGAGCCAGCGAAATCGGAAAGCAATTAAGCGGATTTGACGTTTTGAATCCGGACATGATAATCTGCCGGCTAAACAAAGGTGCAAATTTATCCATTGAAATAACGGTGGAACGGGGGCGCGGTTATGTCCCTGCCGAAGAAAACCGGAAAGAGGACGATGCTGTCAATCAGATTGCGATTGATTCGATTTTTACCCCGATTCGCAATGTCAAATATACGATTGAAAACTTCCGCGTGGAACAGAAAACGGACTACGAAAAGTTAATTCTTGAAATTTCGACCGACGGTTCGATTCTTCCGAAAGATGCGTTGAAAGACGCCGCCCGCATCCTGATTCACCATTTTATGTTGTTTTCCGACGAAAAAATCCATTTGGAAACCATACATTCCGAGTCAAACGACGGGTTTGACGAAGATGCTTTGCACATGCGTCAGATGCTGAAGACGAAACTGATAGATATGAACCTTTCCGTCAGAGCGTTGAATTGCCTGAAAGCTGCCAATGTGGAAACTTTGGGCGAATTGGTAAAATACCAAAGGAACGATTTGTTAAAATTCCGAAATTTCGGTAAGAAATCGTTGACGGAATTAGACGATTTGCTCAAGAATCTCAAACTTGATTTCGGAACGGATATCTCAAAATATAAATTAGATAAAGACAGTTAATAACGATGAGACATAATAATAAAATCAATCATTTAGGTCGTACTTACGCTCATAGAGACGCGATGCTTTCAAACATGGCTATTTCTTTGATTAAATATAAGAGAATTTTTACGACCCTTGCCAAGGCAAAAGAGCTTCGTAAATATATCGAACCGCTTATTACAAAGAGTAAAACCGATACGACTCATTCGCGCCGTATGGTGTTTAAGAATTTGAGTAACAAATATGCCGTAAAAGAGTTATTTCAGGAAATTTCTCAAAAAATCGGCGATCGTCCGGGTGGATATACCCGCATCATCAAAACGGGTAATCGTTTGGGTGATAACGCTTCAACTTGTTTTATCGAACTGGTGGATTACAACGAGTTGATGTTGAATGATAAAACGCCTGCAAAAGCAAAAACTCGACGTTCGAGGAGAGGCGGCGCCGGAAAAGCCAATGTTGCCAAAGCGACAACTGTTGAAGTTCCGCAAGCCGAGGAAGCGGTGGAAGCAATAGAAGAAACCGTTGTTGAAAATTCGACTGAAGAAACACTTGTCGAGGAAACTCCATCGGAAGCAGAATAGCAACTTTTTTCATATATTAAAAACAACTTGTAAACCGTATTGATTTGCAAGTTGTTTTTCTTGTTTTTCGCGAAAAGGCTTTCGGATGTCGAAAACCGACTTTCGCATACGCTCCATTTATTCATCATTTGCGCCGCAGAATCGAAGCCCATGTCTGCATCGCTTTGACCGCCTACTGCATTTACCTGGAACTTGAAGCGGATCTATACATATCAAAATCAACCTTTTCTCTCGGACGGGTTGATTCCACGCTATTTTTATTGTACGAAAACAAGAAATTGCAGCTAAAAAAATAAAAATATGTCAGAAATTACATTCATTAAATCATTGCTTATATGTGGTTTATACACCATATATATCATACTCAAGCAATTCAAATCAGATAGATTTGAAGTTAATCCCTGTGAAATCAGGCGAAAAGTAGGGCTACATTAACAAAAAGGGCGAGTATATAATCAACCTGCAGTTTCAAGATGCAGGTTTTTTCCGTGACGGCTTGGCAAAAGTTGTTTCTTCCAATGGAAAAACAGAGTATATTAACGAGGACGGCAAATATGCTATTCCTGCCCAATTCAAAAGTGGAACAGATTTTGTCGATAGTTTGGCTTTTGTAGTTTCCGATGGCGGATATCCAATCTGTATCGACAAGTCGGGCGAAACAAAATTCCAACAGAAACAGGCAAAAGTTGTTTGTTCTTTTTCAGAAGGGCTTGCAATGTTTGTAACCAGCGACCAAAAAATTGGTTTTGTGGACAAAACAGGCAAAGTGGTAGTCAATTCGCAGTTTGATGAAGCCCTCTCTTTTTCAGAAGGTTTTGCAGCAATCAAGCAAAAAGATAAATGGGGTTTTATCGACAAAACAGGCAAAATCGTTATCAACCCGCAATTTGACGAAGTTTTTAGTTTTACAAATGGTAAAGCCGCTTTCTCTAATGGAAAACAGTGGGGATTTATTGATAATAAAGGTAGCTATGTTATTAATCCACAATTCGATGGCATATTATCTTTTAATGAAGGAATGGCGCCGTTTTTATCAGGTAAAAAATGGTGTTATATTAATGAAAACGCTAAAATTGAAATCAATCCTCAATTTGACGATGCTGCTTTTCCTTTTCAAAATGGCTTGGCTTTGATTGTACAAGACGATAAGGGCGACTACATCAACAAGCAAGGAAAAATCGAAATCAATCCGCAGTTTGAAATGGCATCCGATTTTATTGGAGATATTGCGTTGGTGGAAAATGCTGATAAATGGGGAATTATTGATAAGAAAGGTAAATATCTTGTTAATTCGCAATTTGACGATATGAAAGCAGAAGAATATTTTCGTGCAAAATACGGCGATAGATCAGATTATGTCATTTCAGATTACTACGACGCAAGCAATTTTGTCAGCAAGTTTTTTGGGCTAATTCTTTTTTTGAGGTGCTATGAAAAATATTTTCTACTTTTGTAGGCTAAAACCGACAAAAAATGGGAAGGAAAAAATTAGGGTAATGTCATAGATTATCGGAATAAATAATTACCTTTGCGGTCAAAAAACGGAAAGTATGATACATACGACAGTAATTAAGTGTCCCCACTGCGGGAGCAACAACCTGGTCAAGCAAGGCCGGACAGTCAACGGCACGCAAAAATGGCAATGCAACAGCTGCAAAAAACATTTTCTCCCGGAATATCGCTACCGTGCCTGGCAGGCCGGCATCAAAGAGAAGATAA
>JAIRNV010000094.1 GCA_031257875.1 Dysgonamonadaceae bacterium | reverse complement strand
CCGGGAAATTGTGTACCTTTGTTCCCGGGTTAAATGTTTCTTATTTTTTTTCATATTACAACTAAGATAGGACTTTTTTCCCAAACTCCGTTCGGGGCATGCCCCGAACGGAGTTTTTTCTTACTTTAGTTGCATTTACTATTTGAACTTACCTGGCCCTGCTTTTCCGATTAATTCTTTTCTTTTGTTAATTCTTTTTTATACTTTTGCAAAAAAAAATTACCCGTTAATTAATAAAAAACAGTTAAAATACAATAAATGAAACAGTTTTATTTTATCTTACTTTTCTTAGTGCAATTCACTTTAGTCTTTTCCCAACCGAAAAAAAAAGAAAATACATCTAAAATCAAAGAATGGCAGGATGTTTCCATCACAAATGTCAATCGCCTCCCCATGCGGGCGAGCGCTTTCGCGTTTGAAAACCTGAATTTGGCAAAAAAAGGGAAAAAGGAACAGTCCGCTTATTTCCAGTCGCTCAATGGCTTGTGGAAGTTCAAATGGGTAGAAAATCCTTCCCTGCGTCCGGTTGATTTTTACCTGGATTCCTACAATGTAAACCATTGGGATAATTTTCAAGTTCCTGCAAACTGGGAATTTAACAACACCGGAAAAACCTATGGCTATCCGATTTACGTCAACCATCCCTACGAATTTGGTGCCCGCCATCCCGATCCAGACAGCCTGGTGGAAAACATCCCCTCCGGTTACAACCCTGTGGGACTGTACCGGCGCACCTTTACCCTCCCCGTTTCGTGGAAGGGGCGTGAAGTCTTCATTCACCTCGGTGCCGTCAAGTCGGCTTTCTATCTTTGGATCAACGGGCAGTACGCGGGTTATAGCGAAGACTCGAAACTGGAAGCCGAATTTAACATCACGCCTTATCTCCGTTCGGGCAAAAACACCGTCGCCATCGAAGTCTATCGCTGGAGTATTGGCAGTTACCTGGAATGTCAGGACTTTTGGCGCATTTCCGGAATCGAACGAGATGTTTACCTTTATGCCCGGCCGAAGATGGACGTCCGCGACTTTAAGGTTACCAGCCGTTTGGATGAACAGTACAAAGACGGTATCTTCAACGTTTCCGTCGAAGTCAACAACTTGAACTTGAAACGCAACGAAAAAGCGGCAAAACCTGTTCAGTACAAATTAAAACTTGTCCTTTCGGATGCTTCCGGGAAGCAGGTGTTTGCACAGGAAAAAGAACAGTCTTTCTCCACATACAGCGATTTCGTGACTGTAGAAACCCGGTTGCCGGATATAAAACCATGGTCTGCTGAAATTCCCAATTTATATACCTTATATATTACCTTACAGGATGCTTTAGGCAAAGTACTGGAAGTAATACCGTGCCGAACAGGTTTCCGCACGGTTGAAATCAAAAACGCCCAATTCTTGGTGAACGGACAGCCGGTTTATATCAAGGGGGTTAACCGTCATGAGCATCATCCCCTGACAGCGCACGTCCTTTCCAAAGCCGACATGCACAAAGATATCGAATTGATGAAACAGTTGAATATCAATGCCGTGAGAATGTCCCATTACCCGAATCATCCTTTATTCTATGAATTATGCGATGAATACGGCCTGTACGTTTGTGACGAAGCGAATATAGAATCGCACGGGATGGGATACGGTTTAGACCGGACTTTGGGAAACGATTACCGCTGGTTGAAAGCTCATTCAGACCGCATTATGCGGATGTACGAGCGTGACAAAAATCATCCCTGCATAGTTTTTTGGTCGCTGGGAAATGAAGCTGGCAACGGTTACAACTTCTACAATGCCTATATGACCTTGAAAAAAGCAGACCCGACCCGTCCCGTGCAGTATGAACGCGCAGAATTTGAATGGAATACGGACATTTATGTGCCTCAATATCCTTCGCCGGACGGTTTTCGCCGGTATGCCCGGGATCGTCCCGACCGTCCGATGATTTCTTCGGAATACGCCCATTCCATGGGAAACAGCCTCGGCAATTTCAAGGATTACTGGGAAATAATCGAAAATCCGGAATACCCGATCCTGCAGGGCGGATTTATCTGGGAATGGATTGATCACGGTCTTCAAGTGACCCGTAACGGGAAAACATTTTATGCTTACGGCGGCGATTTCGAGCCGGAATCGGTTTTTGAAGGACGAAACAAAGACCGTAATTTTGTGATGGACGGAATGATTAATTCGGGACGCATCCCGCAGCCCGGCGCTTATGAAGTAAAAAAGGTCTATCAGAATATTGCTACCCGCATGGCCGACGCTTCCCGTTACATGCTGGAAGTGAAAAATAAATACTTTTTCCGCGATTTAAACAATTACTATTTGGCATGGGAATTGCTCGAAAACGGTTCCCCGGTTCAATCCGGCACGATTGAGAATCTCTCCGTTGCCCCGCAGCAAACAATCGGCCTGCAATTACCGGTAACTTATACCCGCTTGCCGGAAAAGGAATATTTCCTGAACGTGAACTATCGCCTGAAAACGCCCGAACCTTTCCTTCCCAAGGATTTTGCGATAGCTTCCGAACAGATGGCGTTGTCGTCCTTCGCGTCGCCTGCGTTCTCTTTGTCGCAAACACCGCTTAAAGTCACGCAAACCGCTAACCAATGGACAGGTCAGGGAAAAAACTTTGCTGTCACATTTGATTTGCAAACAGGCCTGATTAAAAGCTATGTTTATAAAGGTCAAAAATTGATTACCTCCGGAGCACAGGTGAATTTCTGGCGTCCGATGACCGATAATGACTATGGCGCTCAATTGAACAGGGAATTACGTATTTGGCACACGATCGGTAAAACAGAGCCGGCTAAAGTTCAGGTCAGTCAGGAAAGCGAAACCTGGAAGATTGAAACCGAAAAATCCTTACTGAACGGAGACGCCCGTTTTATCCAAACCTGTACCATTGATGGAGAGGGCGCAATTGCGGTTGAGAACCGTTTTGAAAAAATCAGGGGAGAATATCCTTTCCTGCCCAAATTCGGCAACATCCTCGTCATTCCGAATCAATACAATAAATTGACATACTATGGACGCGGGCCGTGGGAAAATTATATCGACCGCAATTCGGCAACCCGTGTGGCTCTCTATAAAAGCACTGTGAATGAACAGTATTTCCCTTATGCCCGCCCGCAGGAAAATGGAAATAAAACCGATGTCCGCTGGCTTTCTTTGACCGACAGGAAAGGCAACGGATTGAAAATCACCGGCGAATTGCCGCTGGAATTTTCGGCATTGCATTTCTCCATCAACGATTTGGATCCGGCTCCGGAACCGGATCAATACCATGCCGGCGAACTGGGAAAACGGAAAGAAATCTACCTGAATGTGGATTATCGTCAAACGGGAGTTGCCGGGGTTGACAGTTGGGGTTCTTTGCCACTGGAACAATATCGAGTCAATTATGATTCTTATCAGTACCGGTATGTAATTCAGCCGGTTGACGGAAAATAGGTGAACGATACGCTGTCATTCCCGCGAAAGCGGGAATGACAGCGTGCCATGCGCCATCTGCATTATTTGAGTGTGCATGTTTATTTAATAGATAATAAAAGTCCTTCTCCCCGGACAGTTTCGATTTTAATCTCCGGATCGAAAGATAAATAGTTACGTAACTTGCTGACAAATACGGATAAGCTTCGAGATGTATAAACATCGTCTGTATTCCACAGTTTTTTTAAAAGGTATTTCCGCAAGACAAGTTCCCCTTTTTGTCTGGACAGTATTTCCAAAATCCGGGTTTCCCGATCGGTGAGTCTGTATTCAGTTCCTTTATATTGGAGAATTCGTTTGTCTGCATTGAAAAAATATTTTCCGAGCCGGATGACATTTCCTTTATTATAAATATTTAAAGAATCATTGGTTCTCTTCAGAATGGCCTGTATGTGAGCGTCTAACTCTTCGGGAATGTAAGGCTTTTTAACAAAATTATCCACGTCCAGTTCATAGCCGTTTATAACATACTGGGGATCAATACGGCCTGTGGCCAAAAGGACAGGAACCGATTTGTCTCTGTCCCTGATTTCCTTTACCATCTCCATTCCGTCCAATATGGGCATTTCGATATCTGCAACGATTACGTCCGGCTCAAAAGCAGAATACAATTCTAAGCCTTCTTTTCCGTTTGAAGCCGTCTGTACTTCATATTTCCCGGTCACTTCGAGACTGTTTTTAACAATGTATGAAAATGTTGCATCATCTTCAACAAACAGCAGTTTAATTTTATCCATAGTTTAAGTAACGTTAATATTTTACAAATGTATCGGAATTGTGACTGTAAATTCACTGCCGGCACTTTCCCGGCTGACCAGGGCAACAGTCCCTCCATGCGCTTCGATTACGCATTTAACATAGTTCAGGCCCAGTCCGAAACCGCTTATCCGTTTTCGTTTGATTTCCGCTCCCCGCTCAAAACGGACGAATATTTTCTGCCGGTCACTTTTTGAAATACCGAAACCGTTGTCTTTGACGCTGATACATATCTGTTTGTCTCCGGCAGTACATTCAATATCAATTTTTACCGCATCCCCCGAATATTTGATTGCGTTATCAATTAAATTGCTGATTGCATTTTTCAAGTAAAAAGGATCTGCATAAACAGGTTTTTCTTTCAAATTGTATTTTTCGCAAAATTCGATATTTTTTCCTTTTCTTACTCTGAATTTATCAATCAGAGAACGAATCATTTCGGGTAAGTTAATTTCCTGTCTGTTTAAAGCCAGCTGTTTCCGGTCAATATAAGCGACAGTAAGTATCTGATCCACGATTGATTGCAGGTCAAGTATCTGTTCCACTGCAATGGAGCCGAATTCGCGTTTCTTTTCCGGATGAGCATCCAGAGAACCGTTTTGCAGCGATATCAGAACCGAATGGATGGTGGCTAACGGGGTTTTCATATCGTGGCTGAGCGCATGAACGAAATCGTTCCGTAACTGATGCAACTGGCGTTGTGTTAAGAAAACTTTAACTTCATAAATCATGCAGGCAATGATCAAAAAGAAAATCAGGATTGAAATAATTAGGATTTTTAACATACTCCGGAAAATGGCCGGAGGGGGAATTTTTACAATCGCCCCTGCTTTTGTGCCATTGACAACAGGCATGGCAACGGTATGGAATTCCTTATCAATATCTGTTCCGCACGATTCAATGATATTTCCGATGGAATCCGTATGATGAAGACAATATTGGACATGAATGTCATGTTCATGTAAGCAGGTGGCATAAATGCTGTCAACTGTGTTTAAGTTGAAACAGGCGCCTTCATGTAATAAAATATGTTGTATGAAGTCAACCTGTTGAGAAATAAGGGTTCCTTTATTTTCATCGTATTTATATTCATAAGTTTTTTCCGGACTTTCATATATTATTTTTCCTTTGCTGATGAATGAGCATCTACCGTTTATTTCTTCTACAATGGATTCTGATAGTGTTTCGTTCAAAATACCCTGAATTTTAACATTTTCACTCTGGTAAGTATAATATAGCCATGCTCCCTGTAAAGCAAATAAACAAACCAAAAAAACAACAAAAATTATATTGAAGAATACAGATTTCATCGTCGGATTATATTATAAATTTGTTGCAAAAATAACTGTTTTTATTTAATTAAAGACAAATACTAATAGAAAAAAATTAATTTTTTTTCACTATTGACCGACAAACTTGAAAATATCGTTTTTCAATTTATATATTAGAGCTTAGTACATGACAAAAAAATATTTTATGCGTAATCGATTTATTATTAGTATATTATAACTGTATTTAGTTGGAAAAAACCTTGAAAATTCGTACCTTTACAACTAATCTACAAACAGTTATAATGGAAACGAACAATTTCAAGGTCGAATACAAAAGTAGCGAATTAATCGCAATACTCA
>JAIRNV010000025.1 GCA_031257875.1 Dysgonamonadaceae bacterium | reverse complement strand
GTTTTTCAAAAAATGAACAGATACACGATAATGTGATTGGGATGTACATTGAGAAGTATTATTACAAAACTGGAACATATGGAAATAATTCATCCTGATAATTTAAGACACTACCCATTTTCGGAAAAATATTCGAATTGCATTTTCTCATAGAATTCTGTTGCATTTTTATATGCATCAACCAAAATAAATTTACAGGCACAACGCTCATTTTGTTTTATGACATAATCAAATTATAGCATCTATTATTTTTCGACCCAAATGTAATCCCGTCTATTCGTAAGCTATCATTGAAAATACTATAATAAGCACAAGTTTGTGTTTCGTCTTCAAACACAAAAGTAATTGCCAACAATTCAGATTAATAATTTTTTGATTTTTCCAGTAAAAAATCATTTAATTCATCGTCGCCACAGTCAAAAGGTTTGATAGTTGTAGTTTGGTCAATTCTAAATTTTCTGTAACTATTCAGCCGCCGCCACCGTGTTTAAAGCCAATGAAACATGATGACCGTTATTCTGTTTTTGAAGGCAATCAACTTTTCATGTTTGTCATCCACTTTTAGCTACATAGGGCGCGGGCGCGCCGGGTTCCATTCGTTTGCGCGTACCGGAAGATGTCCACTGTGTAGAAATCCGGCGATTTGCGCAGGCTCATCCGTTCCGAAAGTTCCGGTACTTTCAGTTTGTGCAAAGATACTAAAAAAACGCTAATGGCATATACTTTAGACCATTAGCGATTAATCATGTACCCCTGACGTGAATCGAACACGTATTTAAAGTTTAGGAAACTTCCGTTCTATCCGTTGAACTACAGGGGCACTTTCTTTTTTTGAATTGCAAAAGTAATATATTTATTTGAAAAAGCAAAATGCCCTTTGGGGTGAATTCTATGTCCCCATCCAAATTATTTCACATAAAAAATGTTAATACTTATGCACTTTTTCAAGGTGTATCAGTTTGCTTCCCGTATTGTTTACAATCAGCCGTTCCTGCTTTCCCTCAGCCATCTTCCGAAGATAATAATGCCTGATACCGGCGTTTCAAATTGTCGTACCGTCATTGGCTGGAAACAGCGTTCAAACGTATTTCCAAACAGTAAATTTGTGCATAAATTTACGTTATCCGTACGTACGTTTTTAATTATTGTCCGTACGTTTACGCTCTTTGTGCGTCCGTTTCCATCATTCATACATACGTTTTTGCCGTTCAGGCGCACGTCTTCAACATCAGTACGTACATTTACACCATTTAGTACAACGTTTACGCTATTTGCCTGCACGTTTTTGCCGTCTGTATTCCCGTTTTCAGCCTGAAAAGAACCTGAATTGTCTTTTCCGCAGGTTGCGCTATGCTTCATCTACGGTTAATAAAATATTGTCCCTGAGGGATATGCGAATTATGCCCTGTAAGGGCGATACGCTATTAACCGCAGGTTACGCCTTCAGTTTCATCTGCGGTAGTGGCTATGTTAACTGGGGCGCGACAATTTGAAATTTACCCACATAACAGGAATGATTAAAAAAATTAAGAATTTCTTTTGTGATTTCTTATTTTTTGCCTAATTTTGGCGCGAAGTCAAAACGATTAACTTATTTCATTTAAAAAACCAATCTTTATGTCAGTCAACAAAATTATTTTACTGGGAAATGTGGGCAAAGACCCTGAAGTACGCTATTTTGATAATGGCGGTGCGGTAGCCAATTTTAGCTTGGCTACCAGCGAAAGAGGCTATACTGCCGCAAACGGTACGCAAGTCCCGGAGCGTACGGAATGGCACAACATTGTTCTTTGGAGGGGTTTAGCGGAAATTGCCGAAAAGTATGTGAAAAAAGGCTCGAAAATTTATGTGGAAGGTAAAATCCGTACACGTTCTTATGACGATGCCGCCGGCAATAAAAGGTATATTACCGAAGTTTGGGGCGATAATATGGAATTGCTGGATAAAAAACCCGATGCGGCAGGGGCTATGCCTCCCCCACCGTTTCCCCAGCCTCCTGCGGAAAAACCGACTCAGGCACAACAACCGGTGCGGCAACCGGCGGCTACACCCGGCAATCCTGCAATTCCCGAAGCAGAAGAAGGAGACGATTTGCCGTTCTGACCGGTTATATTTTTGTAAATACGAAGACGCAAAGGCACAAAGTTCTTTTTATATAAAAATTACGTTGTGCCTTTGTGTTTTTGTATTTACAAAAGTTTAATGATTTGAACTTAGGAATAAAAAATAAATAACTTGTAACAATCAACTCCGTGTCCCTCCGTGAAATCTACTCCGTGAAACGCTGTGTTTAATAAGTTTTACAACACGGAGTTTCACGGAGTGGATTTCACGGAGGGACACGGAGGAAAAGATTAAAACTGCAATATCTTGTTTATTTCGCATTACTTAACTTAAATATGCAAATATTCCCGTGAAATTTTTCTCCAGAAAAAAATCCGACGTTTCCGTCAATGAACTTTCAAAAGCGCTTAAATTAACTTCCGGTAAACTGGCGGAAGAAAAAGAAATGCTGGAAGGAATCATCGGCCTGTACAATAAAACGGTGGTTGAAATCATGACTTCCCGTATGGAAGTGGCCGATTTGGACATTAAAACAGGTTTTAAGGACGTGTTGAAATATGTCGTGGAAGTCGGGTATTCGCGGATTCCGGTTTATTCCGGCAATTTGGATAACGTCAAAGGGATACTTTATATCAAAGATTTACTGCCTTATCTGGATAAACATGCCGAATTTCGCTGGCAAAGCCTGATTCGGCCTGCTTATTTTGTTCCCGAAAATAAGAAAATCGACGATTTGCTGGAGGAATTTCGGACAACCAAAACACATTTGGCCGTTGTTGTGGATGAATTTGGCGGAACTTCGGGTATTGTTGCGATGGAGGATATTTTGGAAGAAATTGTAGGAGAAATCGGCGATGAATACGACGATGAAAAAGATTCCAAGTATATCCGTCTCGCCGACGGTTCGTATATTTTTGATGCGAAAATACTGTTGATCGATTTTTTCCGCGTAACCGGCTTAGACCGGGAATTGTTCGGCAAATTGACGGATGATGCAGATACTTTGGCGGGTTTGATTTTGGAAATAAAAGGAGATTTTCCGGAAGAAAAAGAAGTAATCAAGTATGGAAATTTTTCGTTTCATATTATCGGAATGGATAAAAAACGGATTTTGAAAATCAAATTTAATGATTAGTGGTTAATGATTAATACCTGAAAACCATTAATCATTAATCATTAACCACTAATCATTACAAATCAGTAATCGGTTTATATTCAGTAACCAAAGCCTTCATCACAACCCATCCTATCAAATAGGCAACCGTACAAACGCAAAAAACAATAAAGTAGCCTGCTTCAATTCCTTTGAACCCAAACAGTTGCATGGCGGAATTTTCAGTAAAGTCAAACAGCCATCCCGAACCTTTATTGATCAGGAATGAACCGACGCCTCCCGCCATTCCGACGATACCGGTAATCGTTGCAATCGCTTTCTTGGGAAACATATCGCCGATTGTTGAAAAAATATTGGCCGACCACGACTGGTGCGCCGCTCCTGCAATACCGATAATCACGACCGGAATCCAGAACGAAACATATCCCAGTGGTTGCGCCAAAAGCGCTAAAAGCGGGAAAATAGCCCATTGCCCCAGAGCGTCGGATGATTTGATGCCGTAAACGTCGCTTAAATAAGCCGGCATCCAAAACAGATAAACCCACCAAACGCCGTCGGTCATGAATTTTCCAAAGGCGAACGCCCAAGTCTGGCGATACTTAACCCAAAATGTCCATTAGAATATAACCGATTGATAATGAATCTATATTATTTTTAGATTTCTAATGGACACCATTAGAAAATTGCATCTGTAATTCGTTTATAATAAGCAAAATATCGCGCATTAATTTGGCAAAAATCAACATTTTTTTTATGAATTAATGCTAAAATGGACATTTTGGGATTATTAAACACAGAGTTTCACGGAGTGGATTTCACGGAGGGACACGGAGTTGATTGTTACATGTTATTTATTTTTTATTCCTAAATAACTTATGTTTTTTTTGAGTTAACGAGTTAATAAGTAAACGAGTTGACAAAAATATCGTTAACTTGTCAACTTGTCAACTCGTTTACTAACTTAAAATCCAAAATATCTGTTTGCATTACGGATAAGGAGTTCATCTGCGCCTCATCCCGTATTTCCGGTCTAAAAACCACCAGCCCGAACCGAACTGTATTTTCCCGACAACGGGGCTTTCCTGAAAATTCCCCAGCATGGCGGCAATCATGTCATTGTCGCGGGGATTGAGACTGTAAAGAATTGTTTTTGCCAATTTGCCTTCTCTGTGGCGTTTATCCGGCAATCTCAAAAGATCGTTTGCCATTTGTAATGGTCGCCTTCCAGCCGGATTTGTCCCAAATTATCAAAACGCCTGTTTTGTGCAATTTGTTTCGGGTCTAAGTGACAGTGATAATCGATAATGGGTTGTTTTTCCGCGTGTTCGTGATAAAGTTGCTGCGCCGTTTCCGTTTGCAAA
>JAIRNV010000170.1 GCA_031257875.1 Dysgonamonadaceae bacterium | reverse complement strand
TCCGATTTAAATCATTGATTTAAATAAGAATCGGGAGTTGATTCCGAATCATTCGGCAGAAACGATATATACTTCACGCGGTTTTATTTTGTGCATTGATTTATTCCGGATTGCTTCAGACTTTGCCTTCGCCGGTGACAGCTGCGACATTTCAACCCTGCTGCGTCACCGGCGAACTGCGAAGCAGTGAAGAGCAACCCGGAGAAAAATCAATGCACAAAACCATATCGCACAAAGTATAATTACTCTTTTGAGACAATAAGAACACAGATAAAACGGATGATACGGATAGACACAGTTCTAATTACGCTTGGGGATAAAAAATAAATAACCTGTAACAATCCACTCCGTATTTTTTTCCAACAAAACAACCTGAGTAGCGCAATTTGCGTTCGAAAAATACTTATTAACTACTCAGGTTGTTTTGTTGGAAAAAATAAGGTTGAAATAAGGTTTATACCGGGGATTCCAAATGCGAAAAAACCTTATTCCCGCATCGTGAATCAGTATTAACCACTAACCACTAAAAATAACTATCTTTGCAAAATAATTATCATATCAAACAGATTGCAATGAAAAAAACGGTCATTTTATTACCGGCAGCCCTGCTGATGCTGCCTCTCTGTGAATCCCTCCATGCCCAGCGCAGGAGCGATTACAAGACTTTTGATTCGCAAACACTTTATTATTCCTCCTTTGTGATACATGATAAAGTCTATGAAGATGTGGCTGCTATTGATTATTATACGGATATTGGAGACAACCCCTATGCTCCGATGACAGTAAGTATATACCCGGCCAATCATCCGGAAAGGAACCTTGTAGGAAATCCTGATGGAACGCTGTTTTTTGCATCTGTTTATACGCTTTCCCTGTTTAATGTAATGAGCTTTACACATCATTTCGGATGGAACTGTTCCGAGACCCAGAGGGAACAGCTTCGGGAGCCACTTCGCCCGGATATATGGAAATATAGAACTATATACACCAGATACTACAACGGCACTTTGGGAACTTATATTTATGTTAGAGATTTCAGAGATATTGTGGAATATGCTTTCAGAGATATTAACTCTCTTGAACAGGCAGAGATTGGACCGAATGTAGGATTCCTGGGGAAAGGTATGTTCCAAGACTGCAAAAATCTGAAATATGTAAAGTTCGGTCCGCAGGTGAGAGTGATAGACCAGGACTGTTTTTTGGGCTGCAGCAGTCTTGAAGTTGTGGAGTTTGAGAAAAACTATAATGTTCAACTCGTGAATGACATGTCGTATATGTTTCACACCGATTTTATGCGTACCGGCCTGTACTGTACGAAGATGAAAGCCTTTGTAGTTCCTGATGGGGAGGTTGACCTGTGGAGGGACAGGGTGCTGTGGGATGTATTCCGGCCTGTTTCGCAGGGTACCTGCAGGGTTATATCCAGAAGCGAGTTCTATTCCCCGCGCGTAAACGGAGTTACCCTTGATACGTCTTTGATTGTTTTACCCGCCGACTCAACACACCAACTCACCGCCACGGTATCACCTTCTGATACCTACAATAAAAAAGTAATCTGGAGCAGTGACAAGCCGTCGGTTGCCACCGTATCTGCCACCGGCCTGGTAACTTATGTATCTCCGGGCACTGCTACCATCACAGCCATGTCGGAAGAGGACGGCCGGTATATGGCCTCCGCTGCCGTTACAACATACCTTCCCGTCAATTATGCAACCCTGAAAGCGCTCACCGTAACCGGATATGCGCTTTCTCCGGCCTTTAACGAAAACACATTTGCTTATACGGTAACCGTACCTTTTTCAGTTCGGACTGTTTCGCTTGTTGCCGTGGCAAATCACAAACAGGTGTCCGTTACCGGTGCAGGTGAACAAATATTGGATGTCGGCGATAATGTCATTTCCGTTGTTGCTAACTCGGGATTTTCCTGGTACGATAATAAAACCTATACTGTTACAGTCCACCGCAAATCCACCGACGCCACGCTCTGGTTTCTCTCTGCCGGCGGAAACACGCTCCCGCTTAACAATCCCGCCCGCAGTATAACAGTCTCCAATGCTGTCACGTCCGTTGAGGTCATTGCCAAAACAACCCATCCTCTTGCTTCCGTTTCAGTCAGTGGCGCTAACGCCTTAAATATCGGCGACAACACCGTTACCGTCACCGTCACCGCAGAAGACGGCAATACGGAGACCTGTACAATCCAAGTCCACCGCAAGTCCGCCGACGCTACCGTCAGGTCTCTTTCGGCCGGCGGAACCGTGTTCTCGCCCGACAATCCTGCCCGCAGTATAACAGTCCCCAATGCTGTCACGTCCGTTGTGGTTACTGCCGAAACAACCCATCCGCTTGCTTCCGTTTCAGTCGGCGGCGCTAACTCCTTAAATGTCGGCGACAACACCGTTACCGTCACCGTCACCGCAGAAGACGGCAATACGGAGACCTACACAATAACCGTCCATCGCAAATCCCTTGACGCCACTCTCAAGGCTATCACATTAGACGGTCAATCTGTTTCCTCCTCATTTGCTCCGTCTCATTTAAACTATCAGATTACCGTTGAAAATGCGGTATCGGGCATCACACTGGAAGCCGTTACGAATTATTATCTTGCCTCCGCAACCGGTACGGGTAATAAAACATTGAGAGACGGTTACAACAGTTTTGCTATTATGGTTACCCCGGAAGAAGGACTGCCAAAGACCTATACCGTAACTGTCTACCGCAAATCCGCAGATGATCGCTTACAGTCCCTCACGCTGTCCAACACGCTTAACGGAAGTAACATCTCTATGGAATATAATCCCGAAAAGCTTACCTATACCGCCACCGTTCCCGTTTCGGTAAAGAACATCTCGCTGAATGCAAGAGCGAATCATTCAGCAGCTATCGTAACCGGCCATACGGGAATACAGTCTCTAAGGCCCGGCCGCAATATCTTCCACATCACGGTAACCTCCGAAGACGGGACGGTGAAAACCTATCCCGTTATCATCACCGTTGTCGGTAACGTAATCATATAGGAATAAAAAATAAATTAACCTGTAACAATCCACTCCGTGTTCATCCGTGAAATCCACTCCGTGAGACTCTGTGTTTAATAATTTTTATAACACGGAGTTGCACGGAGGAAGTTTCACGGAGGAACACGGAGTGGATTGTTACAGGTTAATTTATTTTTTTATCACTTAACAACAAAACAAGGTTGGGAATAAGGTTTTCCGCATCGTGAATCAGGATATAAACCTTATTCCCAACCTTATTTTTTCCAACAAAACAAGCTGAGTAGTAATGAATGATGTTCATATTTCCTTGACCTTATTACCTTATTTATCTTAAGTTGACGACATTGCGCGACGCCTTACTTTTCTACAAAAAGAAATATGCAGTGAAAATCCGTGTTATCCGTTTCATCCGTGTTCTAATTACTTTTAGGAATAAAAAATAAATAACCTGTAAAACAATCCACTCCGTGAGACTCTGTGTTTAATAATTTTTATAACACGGAGTTGCACGGAGGGAGTTTCACGGAGGAACACGGAGTGGATTGTTACAGGTTATTTATACTTTACACGGTATGATTTTGTACATCCGGATTTATCAAAAATTAATGATTTGTGGTGAACGGTGAACCGGCATTTCGCAGAGATGCGGCATTTGTCCGCATAACTGACGTCATGCGGGGCGCTGTGCAATCAAATGTTTCTACCGAGCTGTAATCCCTGACGGGATTATTGCCGGCAGGGTATCTGCAATGCACAAAACCATACTCTTTTGAGACAATAAGCACACAGATAAAACGGATGATAGGGATAGACACACTGAGTAGCTAATAAGTATTTTTTCGAACGCAAATTACGCAAATTACGCAAAAATCATTTTTGTAAGAACCCCTGTATCTATCATTTGTAATTGATATAAATTTGCGGTAATTTGCGTAATTTGCGTTCAAAAAATACTTATTATGTTTTGTTGAAAAAAATAAGGTTGGGAACAAGGTTTTCCCGCATCGTGAATCAGGATATAAACCTTATTCTATACTTCACGCGGTATGGTTTTGTGCATCCGGATTATCAAAAATTAATGATTTGTGGTGAACGGCGAACCGGCATCTCGCAGAGATGCCGCATTTGTCCGCATAACTGACGTCATGCGGGGCGTTGTGCGATTCAAACGTTTCTACCGAGCTGCAATCCCGGACGGGATTATTATCAGTATTCTGCCGGCAATGCACAAAACCATACCGCACAAAATATAACCCCCGATCGGCGTAGCCAATCCCGTAATAATCCGTGCGTTTTCACTTGAGATTCCCGCCTGCGCGGGAATGACAGGACACAACAACACAGGATTCCCCTTCACCCTTCACCCTTCACCCTTCACCCAATTCAATCCCAATTAATGGCTAATTTTCCCTCCTAAAATCCTTATTTTTAGTGATTGCAGTTCAGAAATAAAAAACTGAACTTTGCACCGTTAAATTTTTATATAAATCACTAAAACAAATTATGTACAGATGAGTAATACAGGTATTTTTTACGGTTCATCGGGCGGCAATACGAAAAGTGTCGCCAAAAGGATTGCCACTCAATTAGGCATTGGCGCAAATGACATTCATGATGTTGCAAAAGCAAAAGCAAGCGACTTGGCAGCTTATGATACGCTGCTGTTCGGCAGTTCCACCTGGGGGCTGGGCGACTTGCAGGACGACTGGGAAGACTTTATCGGGGAAGTCGGCAAGGCGGATTTGACAGGCAAAAAGGTAGCCCTGTTCGGTTGCGGCGATTCGCAGTCCTATTCCGACTCGTTTTGCGATGCTATGGGAAAAATTTACGTGGCAGTAAAAGACCGGGCAACGGTTATCGGCTTTACGGAAACGGCAGGTTACTCCTTCGACGAGTCGGAAGCGTTTGTCGACGACAACCGGTTTGTAGGGCTTGCAATCGACGAGGACAACGAAAGCCGTTTAACGGACGAGCGTATCGGCAAATGGGTTTCTCAACTGAAGCACGAATTGGCATGATTAGAATCTATAAATGCAAGGCCTGCGAAAAGATTCACCTTGAAGCCGGAAACGCGCTGATACATTTTCCCACGTTGCAGCGGCTAAGGCAGTATCTGGATTATCTCGAAACGATTGACGCGCCGCATTATGCGGCGCTTAACCGGAAAAAAGGCTTGTCGAAAGATGTATTCCTGCCTGTGGATGGCTCGACAGTGAATATTGCTTTTTCAGTTAATGAATTTGAAACAATGAAAAATGTGATTCGCAATTATTTGTCGGAAAACGGGAAATGTCCCCTCCGGTGCGGCAATTTTTTGGAATTGCAGGTGATAAAGTGGAATTAGGGGAATATTGATTAAGGATTGTTTTGAACGCGAATTACGCAAATTACGCACATTTTATGTTTGAATTTTATCAAACAAATTTGTGTAATTTGCGTAATTCGCGTTCAAAACAGATTCATCCACGAAGCAATTAAGGTAATTTACAAAAACACAAAAAAAATCCGTTTTTTTTTCCTGTTTTTAGATAAAAAGCATTACTTTTGCAGCGATTTTTCAAAAAAATCAAGTTAAATCATAAACGTATATAATAAAAATTTAATTAAAAAAAGAAAAAGTCATGAAAAAGTTATTTTTTATTCCTGTTTTATTTGCAATGCTATCTATTGTTGTATCTCTTTTTTCCTGCACTGCGCAAACCCCGAAGGCAAACCTGAAAACTCAGGTTGATTCATTGTCGTATGCTTTGGGCGCCGACCTTTTGTACAACCAGGGGTTGGAACAGTACCTTGACAGACTTGGAATTAGCGAAAAGCATAAAGCTGATTTTGTCAAAGGGCTACAGGAAGGTTTCAAAGCGGATACCGCAAACAAAAGCGAATATGCCCGCTTAATCGGTATCGGTATCGGACAGCAAATGGCCACCCAGCAACTCCCGCAGATGAATACGGGTATATTCGGGAAAGATGCTGAGGAAGCTATTGATAAATCCCTGTTTATCGCAGGTATCGCCGACGAATATTTAGGCAAAGGCGGCAAAATAGACAAAACGGAAATACACGGTCTTATCGAATTGACCGTTAAACAGCTTCAGGAAACGAAAAACGAAAAAGCGAAAACCGAAAATCAAAAGTTCCTGGACGAAAATAAATCGAAAGAAGGCGTTATCACTTTGCCGAGCGGCCTGCAATACAAGGTGGTTACCGAAGGAACCGGCGAAAAACCGACTTCCGCCGAAGATACAGTAAAAGTAAACTACATCGGAAAAACTATTGACGGAAAAGAATTTGACAGCAATACCGATAAGGAAAATCCCGCTACATTTCCTTTGAACCGCGTGATTGCAGGTTGGACGGAAGGCATGCAACTGATGTCGGCAGGTTCGAAATATATTTTCTACATTCCTTATAACCTGGGCTACGGCGAACAGGGCGCAGGACAAAACATCGCTCCTTTTTCGACGCTTATTTTTGAAGTCGATTTGCTGGATGTTGCCCATGCTGCCGCTGCTAAGTAGAAATATTAGGAGAATATAATAATGGACAAAATTGATAAATTAGACCGGAAAATACTGGAAATCATTTCACAGAATGCCCGTATCCCGTTTAAAGATGTAGCTGAAATTTGCAACGTTTCGCGGGCTGCCATCCATCAACGGGTACAGAAAATGATTGAAATGAAGGTAATTGTCGGTTCCGGTTATCATATTAATCCACACGCACTGGGTTACAATACCTGCACTTATATCGGCGTAAAACTGGAAAGAGGTTCGATGTACAAAGATGTAGTTCCCGAATTTGAAAAGATTTTTGAAATTGTGGAATGTCATTTTACAACAGGGCCTTACACCATGCTGATAAAACTTTATGCAAAAGATAATGAACATTTTATGGAATTGCTGAACGGACGCATACAGGAAATCCCCGGCGTGATTTCTACCGAAACGCTCATTTCTTTGCGTCAAAGTATTAAACGGGAAGTACCGGTTTAAATCGGTACAAGGTAAAAGGTACAAGGTGCAGGGTATACGGCGTCAAAACACACTCCCTTTCCTTTTACCTTTACCCTGTACCTGATATAAATATTAAGCCAGTTGGTTATTTATTGTTAAAAGAATAAATAATCAACCGGCTTTTTTTTGCATTAACGTTAAATATCTTTAATCTTTTAGGTTTTAGTATTTATGTTATATATTTTTGTGCGGAATTATTGAAGTGTAAGAGATATGCGGAAGAAATCTCCGTTACCGGTACTGACTTTCCTGCTTTTTTCTTTTTGTACACAGGAAAAGCCCGATATTCGCGTCATTTGTGAAAATTCGGGTGGAAATTACCGCATCAAATGGGAAACGCTTCCTCCCATGGAAGGAACAGTAAGTATTTATGAATCAAATAATCCTGATTCTTTCAATATCCAATCCCCGCTGGCTGTTGTGAATATCAGCGACGGGTTTAAAGATGTGTTTGCCCTCCGCAGTTTGACCCGAAGCTATTTCAAACTGGTTTTCAACAATAAATATTCCGTGATTACCGGCGAACGTGCTATCCCCATGCAACAGCTGGCTAACTTCCGGGATTTCGGGGGATATTACAATGAAAATAACCGGCAAACCCAGTGGGGAAAATTATACCGTTCGTCTTCTCTGTCTTACGCGACAACAATGGACAGGAAATTTCTAAATGCGCTGGGAATTAAAACCGTGATTGATTTTAGCACAGATAATGAAACTTACCGGCACCAGACAAAACACATACTCAATCTTCCTTTGAGGGAAAATCCCCGTTCAACGGTGTTTTTCAGCGATAAAATCCTGTCGAAGCAAATGAGGAAAAACGATGTTATCATCGCTCAACAGGATAACCTTTCCTTTGTCATGGAGCATAATGCGGATTATTTTGAACAAATGTTTGATATTTTAACGGATAAAACGAATTATCCCGTTGTGATTTGTTGCGCTTTGGGAAAGGACAAGACAGGTGTTGCCTCGGCGCTTGTCCTGTCGGCTTTAGGAATTGGCAGAGAACAAATTATAAGTGATTTTCTATTGTCCAACCAATTAATTGATTACGATATTTTCCTTCCTAATATCGAAGTTTATTTTTCCGACTATGATGTGCAGGAAACCATGACTGCAATGTTAAGCGCTCATCAGGAAGTGATTACCTATATATTAGACCGGATTAATAAACAATATGGCTCCATGAGTAAATTTCTGGAAAATGAAGTGAAACTGACTCCCCAGAAAAAAGAGAAATTGAAAGAAATGTTGCTTTACCCAAAGGATTGATTAAAATTAAAATAAAAGCACTATCTTTGTGCGATTTTTAAATTAAGAAAACAATATTTTGAAAACATTTGAAGAATTAGGCGTTGACCCTGTCATCATCAGGGCAATCCGCGAAATAGGTTATGAAAGTCCTATGCCGGTACAGGAAGAAGTGATTCCTTATTTGCTCGGCAACAACAATGAAGTCATTGCTTTGGCTCAAACAGGAACCGGTAAAACAGCGGCATTCGGGTTACCCATTTTACAAAAAATCAATAGAAAGCAAGTACAGCCGCAAGCGGTTGTGCTATGTCCTACACGGGAATTGTGTCTGCAAATCGCCGACGACCTGAAAGATTATTCCAAATACATGGATGATTTGAAAGTAACTCCGGTTTATGGCGGCTCAAGTATCGAAAGCCAAATCAGGGCACTGCGCCGCGGTGTTCACATTATTGTCGCAACGCCGGGACGCCTGATTGACCTTATCAACCGTAAAGCGGCCGATTTGAAATCGGTGCGCGACGTGGTTCTGGACGAAGCCGACGAAATGCTGAATATGGGTTTCTCGGAAAGTATCGACGAAATTTTGGCGGTCGTTCCGGAAAACCGGAACATGTTGCTTTTTTCCGCAACCATGCCGACTGGAATCGCCAAGATTGCAAAAAAATACATGCGTACCCCCAAAGAGATTACTATCGGACGAAAGAATGAAGGCGCTCAAAATGTACGGCATATTTTTTACATGGTCAATGCAAAGGACAAATATCTTGTTCTCAAACGAATAGCGGATTACAACCCGAATATTTACGGGATTATCTTTTGCCGCACCAAAAAAGAAACACAGGAAATTGCCGACCTGCTGATTAAAGACGGATACAATGCCGATTCTCTGCACGGCGATTTGTCGCAGGTGCAACGCGACTATGTGATGCAGAAATTCAGGATACGCAATATTCAGCTACTGGTAGCGACCGACGTTGCCGCCCGCGGGTTGGACGTGGACGATTTGACGCACATTATCAATTACGGATTGCCGGACGATATTGAGTCTTACACGCACCGGAGCGGCCGCACCGGAAGGGTAGGGAAGACGGGAACATCTATCGCCATTATCCACCTGAAAGAGAAGCATAAAGTTAAAGATATCGAAAAACAGATCAATAAGAAATTTGAGCAGGGCGCCATTCCTACCGGAAAACAGATTTGCGAAAGACAGCTTTTCAGTCTTGTTGATAAAATCGAAAAAGTGAGCGTCAACGAGGAAGAAATACAAAGCATTATGCCCTCCATTTACCGCAAATTGGACTGGCTGGATAAAGAAGACGTTATCAAAAGGCTGATTTCGCTCGAATTTAACCGGTTGATAGATTATTACCAGGATGCCGGCGAAATAGAAATGCCTCAGGAAGGCGAAAGACGGAGAAAAGGCGAACGGCAAACCTACGAAAGAGGAGCGGGACGCTCTTCGGGAAAAGGAACCGGGCGCGCATCGGAAAAAGGATTTTCGCGATTGTTCATCAACTTGGGAAAAATCGACGGTCTGCGTCCCCAAGCGATAATCGGTTTGATGAACGACAACATTCCCGGCCGGAAAATCGAAGTCGGGCGAATTGATTTGTTGAAGAATTTTTCCTTCTTTGAAGTTCGTGAAACCGACCGCGACAGGGTCATTAGAGCCTTGGACGGGGTTAAGGCTTTCGGGCGCAGACTTGCCGTTGAGGAGGCACAGGCTTCTCCTTCGGAAGACAGGAAAAAGCAGATTGAAGGGAAAGGCAGGGCGCCGCGCTATAGGGGAAATTGAGAATGGAGAATTGAGAATTAAGAATTAAGCGTTTTTAGATATTAGTTTTTAATTCTCAATTTTTAATTAAGTCGAAACCATCTTGAATTATAGTGATATGGAAGATGTCCGGGTGTTATTTTAAAGTAAGGGAAATTAAAAATGTGGCCCTACATATGTATAATCCTTATATTGACAGGAAAATAGCAAGAATTGATGGATATTAATAATATTTTGCAAAAATGAAATTATCACGCAAAATTTGCACCAAAGAGCATGAACATATTGCAAGTTCTATGATACCTTTTAAAAACAAATTATGTACACATGAAACAATATAAAGAAAATTCAAACGGATGCATTTCCGAATCGGCAATAATTATCTGCGGAATTGTCCGTAATTGCGGGAAAAACTTGAAAAGAAACATACGGACAATAGATAAAATTTGCAATCTTGCTCGAGATTATCATGTTGTGATGTTTGAAAACGACAGTACGGATAATACGAAACAAATCCTGACCGATTGGGCAGATAACAGAAAAAATATTCATATTTCATTGAATGATTTTAATACAGTTACTATTCCCGATAAACGAAATATTCTCATCAATCCTTTTTTTTCCGTATACCGGATTGAAAAAATGGCTTCTTACAGGAATTTTTATTTGGACTATATCGAAAGAGAAAAATTGCCGGGAGATTATGTAATAATCGTAGATTTGGATGTTCACAAAATCTGTCTTGAAGGAATTGTTGCTGCTTTTTCATTGAATTGTGGATGGGATGCATTGACTTCCAATGGAATTTCTCACGCTCCTTCTTCTTTGTTCAGGAAAAGATATTATGACTCTTACGCATTGATTGAGTGCGGGCAGGAAAATATTCCGCAAACGGAATCAACAATTAGAGCAGCACAATATAGATGGGCGTTTTTAAAACCGGATATGCCTCTCATCCGGGTAGCTTCGGCTTTTGGAGGGTTGGCAATTTACAGGCGGGAAGCCATTGCCGGTTGCCGTTATGGCGTTTTGATGAATGACGATGAAAAAGTGGAAAGCCGCACCGAGCATTTTTTTTTCCACCAACAAATGAAAGAACGCGGATATGATAAGATTTTCATTAATCCTGCGATGCGTATTACCTACCAGACACAGGTTATGAATACAATTCGAAGATTTTTGAAAAGGTATCGTAACAATCATACCCGATAAGTATAATTACTTTTTCATGTCGTTACAGGTTATCCCTGAAAATGAAACAATATTTACGGAGTAATGAATGCGGGTGTATGACAAATAGCATCATGCAGCATTTTTAATGCACCCCATCAGCATATTCCATTGATTTCCTTTTTTGCAGGCTCTGAGATTGGCGATTCTTTGCAGACCGACAATAGACCGTCTTTGACCCGATAATTTCATTCACTGCCGAATAACATTCCTGTGAGCCGGTTCTATAGCTCCCGAACCTGTCAGGTAACCCTTTTCCAAGTATGTTTTATACTGCATTCTACTGCTGTTAACCCTGTAGTAGCCAATCACATCCGACAAGGCTTTGGCTGACTTGCCGTTTCTTGCCTTCACTCCGGTCAGTTCCTTTACCATATCCGTTACTTCGTTGTTTTTCAATCGCTGCTTTTGTTTCTCATGCCACTGCTTTCTTGCGGCAAGGTCTTCATATTCTAGGCGGCATACGTGGAGAGTTTCTCTATCGCATGAAAAAAATCCGGTATCTGTACTGCATCACATTGACAGTCATCCGCCCAATTCCATATCCATTTTGCGCCGTCGGCAATGATGACTTTATTTTTGTAGAGGTCAAGATATGGATCAAATTTATTAAAAAAATCCTGATGCCTGCCCAAGTGACAGACGTACAGAGAGTCTGTTACTGCTGTCCGCTCCGTCTGAATGTCCACTCGGGACGATTTGGCATACGGGCGACCCACTTTCATTTCTTTCCATCCGTCTTCCCGCGTAAAAACCATGGAGCCGTCTACCATCGCATAAACGGTGTCCGACAGTCTTGTTTCAAGTACCGGAGGATCGCTGAGACCTTCCTGAAAGGACTCGCTCAACACTTCCAACTGCTCGCCGTAATGTTCGTTTACCCGCTGAATCTGTTTGGTGCTTATGCTGCTTCCCAACAGGCTGCTTAACAGCTCTTCCAACTCCTCAAATACATGCGACCTGGCCAACAGGCACGCTATCTCCTGCAATTTTGGGTTGATACCAAATTTCTTAGTATGCTGACATATAGGATGTTTCTTGTTTACTTCGACTTTTCCTGGTCAGTACGGCAAAAAAGGTTGTCTCAGAATGTTAGACATATAGGATGTTTCTTACTTACTTCGACTTTTCCGAAACAAGTGTGAAGTTTTTTTTATTCCTGTTGCTCGACACCTCGCCAAGACTTTTTTTCAACAGAATTCGATTCATTTGTTGGGATAATTTCATAAATTCCGTTTCATATTCATAGCCGTTTTTGATGGAATCTTTTTTCTCTGACCGGATATCCAATTCTTCTGATATCGTGCTCAGTTTGCTGCTTTTTCTATTTCTTTGTTCATTGCCTTTGCAGATTATATTAGAGTTTATGTAAATTAGTTTTCGTAATGCCATGGATTAAACCCTAACATTTCTACTTTTTACGTAATAGGTTGCATAAAATCATAAAAAACAATGACTTACAGAATTATCTTCCAATTACGTAAAATATAAAAATACGCAATAGAGTTTATGTAAATTAGATTCCGTAATGCCACGGATTAAATTTAATTCTGAAATTATGCAGGGCAGCACAGGT
>JAIRNV010000143.1 GCA_031257875.1 Dysgonamonadaceae bacterium | reverse complement strand
ATGTTTCTTATTTTTCATATCACAACCAAAGACAGGACTTTTTTCCCAAACTCCGTTCGGGGCATGCCCCGAACGGAGTTTTTTCTTACTTTAGTTGCATTTACTATTTGAACTTACCTCTTCTTGCAAAGCATTACTATACCAAAATAAAGTCCTTTTTTCGAAGGCAAAATAATATGCGCAAGTATACCCACAAGAGTAAACGGAAATATGAAGATACTATTGATGAGGATATTCAAATATTTATTTTTTGTATATGTTAATTCTCTAATATAAGATATCCACAGATAAGCGATGACTTGTATATAATTTCCTTCTTTTTTATGATAAAGTATATCAAAATCATGTGCTTCCAATTCATTAGAAAGTCCTCCCTCTGTGAATCTGCGGAAATCATAGGGCAATTCATGTTCAAAACATACAAAAGGAACTGTTAATAAAAATTTGCCGTCCGGTTTCAATACCCTGTTGATTTCAGATAGCATCTCATTAAGATTCGGTACATGTTCCAATACTTCACAGCATAAGATGCTATCAAAAGTTTGGTCATCAAAAGGTATTCTTTTTCCATCATAATAGACATCAATATCTTCTGTCTCATGGCTATGTCCCTCATTTTCCACATCTATACCGGTATAACTTGAAATATTCTTGAAAAGGGATTGATACGGCTTACTTCCACAACCGACATCCAATAATTTTCCGGTCAATGTTTTCGCTAATTTTTTTAATTCTTTACTTAAATGATAGCGATGAAAAAAAAACGGGTTTATAATTATACTAATCCAATCGGGAAAAAATTGTTGATGCTTGTAATAATGAAGAACTCGCTTTAATAATTGTTTCATATTGAAAAATGGAATAAATTTATATAAATGTTAAATTATTTCTTTTAACCGGTATAATTTCAGAAGCCGTATTAAACGATTGTATTCATCTTATACATAGTGCCAAGTCCCACAAAAAACGACACACTTTAGCTACCGTTACATCTTGTTTATTTCGTATCAAAAAAGGTAGAGAGGATATTCACTGCGGTTCTGTGAGCGAAAAACGGGGCTCGAACCCGCGACCCCGACCTTGGGAAGGTCGTGCTCTACCAACTGAGCTATTTTCGCTTGGGGCTGCAAATGTATAAATTTTTAATTACATATTGACCAAAACAACCAAATATTTTGTCAAACTCCAAAAGTTTTTTGAATCCAAAATTTTCAATTCGACTTGATTGTTGGCGTTTTTAACAAATTCATAAGAGCCGTCGGGATGTTTTGAAACGAGCGTGCCTTTTTTAGCATACAGGGAAACAGTTTCCAGCCTGTTCAAATCTTTCACTTTGATAAAATAATCCTTATTGAAATTAGCGCCTAACTGCCCGTCTTTCAAAATGCCCTGATTTTTCAATTCTTTAGCGGTGCCGAAGCAATAATAAACCGTATTCAACGCTTTTGTTTGAGCGTCAATGGTTTCCTGTTGCGAGTTGGAATAAGCCCTCAATTCCCGAACATCTTTTGAAAGCGTGGTGATGTTATCGCTCAATTCGGTGATTTTTTGGTCTTTAAGTTCCAATTCTTCATTCAGGGTAACCAAAGCCATCGTTTTTTCGTCCAGTTGTGTACGGAGATTATTCAGGGTTTGCTGCAACTGTTTGGATTGAACGGCAGAACCTTTCAATTTCTTTTCCAGTTCGGCAATCTTTTCCCTGTTTTTACTTAACGTTTCCGTCACAAATTGCATGTCCGAACGAATTTTGTCCTTCACCGAAGGCGCTAATTCGCCGGAAACATTCGATTGAACGGACAAATAATTTTCAGCAGACTTGATGTTGTCAAAATTGTCTTCCACTTCATTCAGAAGCGTGACAATTTCGTCCAGTTCCGTCGAATTTTGAGCATTGACCAGGAGCAGGGAATCACGCTGGGCTTTCAATGCTTTATATTCCGCCGAATTTTTCCCGCAGGAAGTCAAAGTCAAAGCCGCTATACTACAAAATAACAATACTTTTTTCATCGTTTTCTCATTTTTAAATTCATATAATTAAATTATTCTCATTTACCCGCAACCACAATAACAAATTCCCCACGCGGCTCATTTTGAGTAAAATAACCTGTCAATTCGCTTAATGTCCCGCGCACCGTCTGTTCATGTAATTTAGAAATTTCCCTCGAAACGGAAGCTTTCCTGTCCGTTCCCAAATATTCCGCCATCTGAGTTAGCGTTTTCACCATCCGGAAAGGGGATTCGTAAAAAATCATCGTTCGGGTTTCTCCGGCCAGTTCTTTCAAGCGCGTTTGCCGCCCTTTTTTTTGTGGAAGAAAACCTTCAAACACAAACCTGTCGCCCGGCAAACCGGAATTTACAAGCGCCGGCACAAAAGCCGTCGCACCCGGAAGACATTCTACCTCAATACCTTGAGCCACACATTCGCGAACCAGCAAAAAGCCCGGGTCGGAAATCCCCGGCGTACCCGCATCGGAAACCAAAGCCACGCTTTCTCCGTTTTTTATCCTCGAAACAATCCCTTCAACCGTTTGATGCTCATTGAATTTGTGATGGGAAAGCATTTTATTCCTAATGTCGAAATGTTTCAGCAAAAAGCCCGTTGTCCGCGTATCTTCCGCCAGAATCACGCCGGCTTCCTTCAATATCCGGATGGCTCTGAAAGTCATGTCTTCCAGATTTCCCACCGGAGTCGGCGCCAGGTAGAGTTTATTTTGTTCAGGCATTTTCAGGTAAAATGTTTTTCCAGCCATTCCCTAAAAGCAATCCCCGATTCGGTTTCCCATGAAACCGGATGATTGCCGTTCAGATAAGCCAACGCTTCTTCCAAAGTCTGCAACGCATTGAGATGCGCAAGCGTCCGGTTCATTTCCGCATCATTCCCCTTAAACAAATCCCGCAAAAACATAAACCGCAGGTTGATTGTCAGTGATTTTGTCAAATCCGCATATATCTTTTTGCTGATTTTGTTGCCCGGCAAACCCGATTCGACAGGCTCATCAACCGGTTTGCCGGCAGGCTCATTGACCGGCTCGGCGACGACTAATATAGTTGATGACTTGCCGACGATCAGTGAGCTTGTCGAATTGACCGTTGCTATCCGTTGAAGTTGTGAAGATTCCAGTTCGTAAAGGCCGGTTTCCAATTGATTTAAAATATCCAGCGAAGCGCTGAAAAACGACACAGGCAAAGGGTCTAAATCCTTCACTTTCCGGAATGATTCTTCCAGTACGGAAATCTGTTCCAGATATTGTTCAATTTCCTTTTTAAAACTCATTTACTAACAGTTGGGTTCTATTTATGCGGCAAAATTAGTCAAAAAATATATCGCAACCAAAACTTTTACCATTGAGCGCCTTTACCATTGAACAGGCGTTTGTCCGGTTTGTACCAAATAATCATTGGTTTTACTGAACGGACGGCTTCCGAAAAATCCCCGGTAAACAGAAAGTGGCGAGGGGTGCGCCGATTTGATAATCAAATGATTCCACGGGTCGATAAATCCGCCTTTTTTCTGTGCATAAGAACCCCACAGGATAAAAACCACGTGTTTTTTTTCGTCGGCAATTTTATGAATAACGGCATCCGTAAATTCTTCCCATCCTTTGTTCTGATGCGAACCGGCCTGATGCGCCCTGACAGTCAGCGTAGCGTTTAACAGCAAAACGCCCTGTTCCGCCCAGCGCTCCAGATTACCTGACGCCTGCGGAGGAATACCCAAATCGTCCTGCAACTCTTTGTAAATATTTTGAAGTGAAGGAGGTAAAGCAATGCCCTCGTTTACCGAAAAACACAAACCGTGCGCCTGCCCCGGTTCGTGGTAAGGGTCCTGCCCCAGAATCACTACTTTTACCTTATCAAAAGGTGTTTTTTCAAAAGCATTAAATATTTCACTGCCTTTGGGATAAATGCGCGTGGCGGTATATTCCCGCCTGACAAAACCGGTGAGAGACTCAAAATAAGGCTTTGTAAATTCCAAAGCCAGCTGCTCTTTCCAGGACTGTTCGATTTTTACGTCAACCATAATCTTAAGAATTAAGAAATAAAATGATGTGCAAAGAAAGATAACAGTATATCATTTTATTACAGCTGTATTTTCCGTGAAAGCCCAATTTTTTTTACGCATAAACACGAAAGTATGAAAACGCAAAAGCGCGAAGTATTATTTTAGAAATAATTGCTTCGCGCCTTGCAAAAAAAAAATTATGGAATAATAAGTTCGACTATCTCGCTCCAGGGGCCGCCTTCACCCTTTGCATTTTCATACCTGGCGGCATAAAATACTTTTTTCCCTTTTTCCTTTTCGTCATAATCAAAAACATGCGTAGTTTTGCGCGAGAAAAGGGAATGACGCAGATCTTCGGGACTTTCGGGCGCTGTTTCCCGTATTTCATAGGCATATTTGACGCCGTAGGCATCGTCGGGCTTGGTTTTTGTCCCTGTTTTCTGGTCCAGCGCCGACACGGTGTGCTGCCTGTTGTTTGTAGGCCGCCCCGAGAGTGCAACCCAGCTCTTCGGCGCCGGGTGGTGTGTGGGATGCGTGTCGTGGACAGGCAGACCCACACTCACCAAGTCGGCGGGCGTAATTTTGGAATTGTGGTAAAGCCGCCCCTGTATAAAGTTGCGCGCTTTCGCTTCCAGGGCGTTGCGCGCGTCATTTTTGATACGCGTATTCACCGGCGAGCGGTTTTCCGGTTCTTTCAGCTTGTTCACGGCGGCGGTGAAAGCCGCCAGTTCCGGTTCCCATTCAGTCAGTTCGAAAGCCTGAATACCCCAGGCAACCAGGTTCTTTTCGACTGTATCATGCACAACCGTCAGCAAATCGACGAGTTTTTCGTCGGATATTGCCAAATAATCTCTATTCATAACCATAGTAATTGAATTTTTATAAGTGTTTGATAATATATTTGTTAAGCATACTTGAAATCATTTTTTGCAGACTAAAAATGTTCTTTAGTCGACTAAAAATGTTCTTTAGTCGACTAAAAATGTTCTTTAGTCGACTAAAAATGTTTTTTTGTGGACTAAAAATGTTTTTTTGTGGACTAAAAATGTTTTTTAGTCGACTAAAAATGTTTTTTTGTGGACTAAAAATGTTGTTTAGTCGAATAAAAATTATTTTTTGTGTACTCAAAATGTTCTTTAGTCGACTAAAAATGTTCTGTACTCGACTAAAAATGTTCTTTAGTCGACTAAAAATGTTCATTAGTCGACTAAAAATGATTTTTTGTGGACTAAAAATGTTTTTTTGTGGACTAAAAATGTATTTTAGTCGACTAAAAATGTTTTTTTGTGGACTAAAAATGTTCTTTAGTCGACTAAAAATGTTCTTTAGTCGACTAAAAATGTTCTTTAGTCGACTAAAAATGTTCTTTAGTCGACTAAAAATGTTCTTTAGTCGATTAAAAATGCTTTTTTGCAGGCTAAAAATGTCATAGAGCGTACCGGTTTCCGAACGGCGATTTCAAATTATTTTACAGGTAATCTGCGCTGCCGGAAAAATCACCGCAAAGGTATAATAAATGATTGTAATATGCAAAAAAAATAATGGGGTGAATTTCAAATTGTCGCCGTGCTGTTGCAAGCCCCGTCATTCCCGTGCAGGCGGGAATGACAGGGCGCAACATGGTTTCTCAAAAATCCCGAATACCGAAGACCCCGATCCCGACATGCCGGCATAAACAGCCCCCTGATCGTACAAAGACTGTTTGATAACGCCGATAGCCGGATAGCGGTCGAATATCCCTTCTTCAAAATCATTGACTATGCGGTTTTTCCATTCTTCAACGGGCAGGCGAATCGTTTCGGTTAGCCGGGAAACCGGTTGACGTGGCGAAACGCCGGCGTATGCTTCCCCGGTCGAAACGTGTATATCCGGCTTTACAAGAACCAAATAATACCCTTTCAGGGAAATATCGACAGGCGTGAAAATATCCCCGACGCCTTCGGCAAATACAGGTTTATTGCGGATGAAAAACGGACAGTCGGCGCCAAGCCGTCCGGCATACGCTTCCAGTTGCCCGACGGATAAACCCAGGCCGGCAAAATCATTGAGAAGTTTAAGCATGAAAGCCGCATCGGCCGATCCGCCGCCCAGACCGGCTCCGAAAGGAATTTGCTTGCGAAGGTAAATGGCTGTTGCAGGCAAATCAAAATCTTTTTTCAGGAGATGAAAGGCTTTCATCACCAAATTGTCGCCGGGACTTCCGTCAACCGGAATACCGGTTTGGGAAAAAGTCGTTTCGCCCGTTTCCGACGGAACGATTTCCAAAGCGTCATACAGAGGAACGGGATAAAAAACCGTTTCTATATTGTGATACCCGTCGGGCCTTTTGGAAACAATGTGCAGTCCCAGGTTTATTTTTGCATTGGGGAAACAAATCATTATTTTATGAGTTACGAGTTAACGAGTAAACAAGTAGACGAGTTATACTTTGCATTCGGTACCCTGCCGGCAATAATCCCGTCAGAGATTGAAGCTCGGTAGAAACGTTTGATCACACAGCGCCCCGCATGACGTCAGTTATGCGGACAAATGCCACATCTCTGCGAGATGCCGGGGAAGGCGGGGAACGCTGTTTTCTATTGCGGTATCAATGATCAATGATTAATTCAATCTCACTGCGTCATTAATCCGTCATTAATCATTAATCATTAATCATTAATCATTAATCATTAATCATTATACTTTACGCGGTATGGTTTTGTGCATTACAGATACCCTGCCGGCAATAATCCCGTCAGGGATTGAAGCTCGGTAGAAACGTTTGATCACACAGCGCCCCGCATGACGTCAGTTATGCGGACAAATGCCGCATCTCTGCGGGATGCCGGTGAAGGCGGGGGAACGCTATTTTCTATTGCGGTATCAATGATCAATGATTAATTCAATCTCACTGCGTCATTAATCCGTCATTAATCATTAATCATTAATCATTAACCACTAATTTTTTACTCCACCCGGAACCGCCCTTTACAATCAGTACCGGTGAAAGGTAAAAGGGTGAACGGTGAACGGTGAAAGCACCGGCAGGCTTGTCGAAACCGTACAGCAGCGTTCCGGTAACGGAATAGATATTGATGTGTTCGGCTGCCGGTGAATCCAAATGGAGGATATTACTGTCAAAATAAACCTGCACCGGCTGTTTGCCGGTTTTCTCCAACCCCGTCGGATATTCGGGGTTTATTCTTATCCTGTAATCTTTTTGAGGCTTACGGGGATGGGGCTTTGTAACGGTAACCGTAACCGTAAAGGGGTTTCCCCCACAGGGAAATCTATAAGTACCGCCGCCGCTGACTGTGGAAAACGTGTCGCCCGGCGTTGCCCCGATGGTAACCGAATTGACGGGACAGGGAAGCTGTACGGTGTAATTAAAAATATTCCTGTCAAATTCGGGGTTAAGGCTGCCTATGCTTACCACCAGATTTTTGAGACTGACCGAATCGGGATTTGGGTCGGCGGGAAGGCGGGTTACTTTCACCGTATAAATCCTTGACGCGATTCCATTTTCAGCAGTTACCTCAACCGTGAAGGTGTTTTCCCAGACAGTAAGCGGATACCGACCCTCTCCCGTTACGGAAGCATGTTTATCATTCGATACGGCTTTAATTATAATGCTGTCTATGGCATTTTCCACATCAAACGCATAATTAAGTGTATCCGGATGGAACGGGAAAGATATGGCGGCATTGACGGCATTGACGGTAAGGGAATCCAGCGTTGCATCACCGCCACAGACAGTATTATTCGGAGATTCTACAATATTAAATTCAGACCAGACTTCAGAACCGGCATATACGGAAGAACAGTCTAGAGGTACTTCAAGGGTAATATCTTCCAATTCGAGCGCTTCCCAATAAAGAAAATTATAAAAAACGGAAGGCTCAATCCGGATTGGCCGGGGATATGAAACGGTTATTTTCTCAAGGGAATGACAGGAACCGAAAGCGCAATTATTTATCTCTTTTACTGAACACGGGATGGTTACCGAGACTAAACCCGTATTGGCAAAAGCATACTCTTCTATGCAGCTTAATCCTTTGGGAAGATTTACGGAAGTTAAAGCGTAGCAGTGAGTAAAAGCATATACGCCAATGGAAGTTACACTGTCCGGGATATTTACCGAGACTAAAACCGTATCGGCAAAAAAGACCCCTCTCTCTATGCGGCTTAATCCTTCGGGAAGAGTTGCGGAAGTTAAAGAGAAATCATATGCAAAAGCCTCAAGACCGATGGAAGTTACGCTATTTGGAATAATAACAGAAGTTAAAGAGTAACAATTAGTAAAAGCGTAAGCGCCAATAGCAGTTACACCTTCCGGAATTGTTGCGGAAGTCAGGGAAGGGCAGTGTGCAAAAGCGTTAGCGCCAACAGTAGTTACACCTTCTTCAATGATAACCGTTTTAATTGATTTTTTAAATTCAGTTGATGCTTCTTCGGAACTGTGCAAAGGACTTTCAAACCTGCGCCAGTCACCGAAATCCCACATCCGACCGGTACCGGAGATTGTTAAGACACTGTCATTCAGAGACCAGGTAAGATTATCACCGCATAAACCCTCATCCGGGTCTTCAGTGTCATCCGGGTCTTCGGGGTCGGCTGGAGCAAATTCTTTTATATTCCCGAAATCCTTCCACCATTCTGCCTGACGGTAAGCTTCCAATGAACCTTGAGGAACCTGAAGAGTGATACCCAACCGCGACGGAAAACCATCATCCGATGCTATTTCTTGAGGTTCCGAATGAAGAACTCTTACCGTTTTAACGTTCCCACAATCTGCGAAAGCCCATCCTTCAATGCGGATAAGGGTAGAAGGAAAAGTCACATGAGTCAACTGCCGACAATTATCAAAAGCAGACCCTTTAATAACAGTTACACCTTCCGGGATAATTATGGAAATTAAGGAAGTGCAGTAGCCAAAAGCCCAATCTTCTATGAAAGTAACACTTGATGGTATGCTGACGGAAGAAAGAGATGTGCAACCCCTGAATGAATTACTGCAAATATTCTCTACACCATCTCCAATAACAACAGTTTTAATTGATTCCTTAACCGAATCCCAGGGCTTTGCTGAAGACATAGGACACATACCGCCCGTACCGGAAATGGTAAAGACAGAATCTTCAAGCATCCATGTAAAATTATCGCTGCACGTGACAAAAGGTTCATCACTGGCGAGAGAATCTGCTTCTTCAATAGCTCCTGATCTGCTGCACCAAGCCAAGGTATTTCGATAGCAGTCCGAGGAACCGGGTGGAACTGTAAGAGTCGCAGTAGCCAGATCGCCACCACAGAAAAAATTAAGAGGAACAGGTCTGTTGGTAACCACTGAAGTTAAGAGAGGAGAATTTTCTATAGCGTTTCCGGCAAAATGATATACACTTTTAGGGATATAAAGTGATCTTAAACCTACGCAGTTGTTAAAAGCATATTGTTCTATTCTTTTCACACCTTCAGGGATATGAATTGAAGTTAAAGAACTGCAACCGGAAAATAACCAACTTCCTATATAAGTTAAACCTTCCGGGAGGATAACTTCTTTGATATCGGAAGCGTAAGAATGCCATGGGGCCAGTTTTCCATCCCAATCCCAAAAATCGTAGGTCAGTCCGAAGCCCGATACAGTTAAAACACTGTCAGAGAATGTGTAGGTTAAATTCTCACCGCAGTAACCTGATACCGGCGCTTCCTGAGCGTTTACTTTGAGTAAACAGCATAAAGTGAATAATAAAATTAAATACTTTTTCATTTGTAAATAAATTATGAATTATGAGTGGTGAATTTCAAACTGTCGCAAAGTAAACAGTTGCAGTCGTCATTGCGAGGGCGAAGCCC
>JAIRNV010000112.1 GCA_031257875.1 Dysgonamonadaceae bacterium | reverse complement strand
AACCTGTCCGGACATTAGATGCATGGATACGGCGAAAATTACGCTGTTACCGCATTAAACAGTGCAAGCGGGTATATACCTTGCAGCAGTTTTTACACCGTCAAGGCGTGGAGACATGGTAAAGTTGGATACTCGCCTTATCGGGCAGGGGCTTATGGAGAAAATCAGGCTGTCCCCAAGTGCATCAGGCAATGGGGAAAGACCGGTTTGAGAAGCTGAAATTAACAGCCTCACATTAAACAGCGAAACATTAAACAATTTACAGAAACCGCCGTGTACGGAAGTACGCACGGTGGTGTGAGAGGGCGGGAGGGGGGGGGGGTAATCCCCCTACCTACTTGATTTCAGGGAAACGGATTGGATTCCCCCTGTTGGTGCTGGGCTGCGCCTTGCGCCGTTTATCATGACAGGCTCTGTTTCCTCTGTTCGGACGAGGTTCTACCTCGTCCGTTTTATCATTACAGGTTCTACCTGATATGAGGCAGAGCCTCACGCTCGACGTAGCGGGGTGCTACGCCGAGCAGGGCCAACGCATTAAAATTTGTAATTATTTGATTATAAATTACTTATAATGATTGATTTTCACAAAATAGTATTTTATAATTGATTGATTATAAGTATGATATGCTATTTTGATGCGTTGGCCCTGTTAACCATTAATCATTAACCACTAATTAAAAGATATTTTCCTATCTTTGCAGTCTGAAAAATGAGCAGATGATACCTACGGACATCCTATATAAGTATTACCCTGAAAATAATTGTTTGCGCAAAATCCTGGTGAATCACAGCCTTGCGGTGGCGGAAAAAGCCCTGTCGCTGGCCGCAATTCATCCCGAAATGAATTTGGACAGGACATTTGTTTACGAAGCGGCCATGCTGCACGATATAGGCGTTTTCAAAACAGATGCGCCCGATATTTACTGCTTCGGCGAGTTTCCGTATATCTGCCACGGATATTTGGGCGCCGACCTGTTGCGGCAGGAAAATCTTCCCCGTCACGCTTTGGTTTGCGAAAGACATACCGGCGCCGGATTGAGCAGGGAATATATTATCGCAAACAATTTGCCCGTCCCGCACCGGGATATGAATCCGGTGAGTCTGGAAGAACAACTGATTTGTTTCGCCGACAAATTCTTTTCAAAAACGCATCCCGACAGGGAAAAATCAGTGAAAAAGGTCAGGAAAAGTCTTTCGAAATACGGAACCGGTCAGGTCAGGAGATTTGAAAACTGGTGCAGGATGTTTTTGGGAACAGTTTTTTTGTTCCTGTTTTTTTCCCTGCAAAAAGCGGGGGCGCAAGACGCCGCCAATTATTCGACTCCCGTAGCAGCAACAGATTCAATCACTGAAATAACAAGTGATTCGATTACGGTGAAAACGGATTCCGTCAAACCGAATGCGATAGAAGCGCCGATTCAATCGCATGCCAAAGACTCAATCGTCCTGACGCTTGACGGTAAAAACATGTTTTATCTTTTCGGGCAGGCGTCCGTGCTGCAGCAAAACCGCAAGTTAGACGCCGAATACATCGAACTCGACGCCGACAGCAGCATCATGTACGCTTCATTCGGCCTGGATTCCGCAGGTGGAGAATTTGGGTATCCGGTTTTCAGGGAAGGCGAGCAGGAATATGAAATGAAACGGCTGCGTTTTAATTTCAAAACCAAAAAGATGTTTATTTACGACGTAATCACCCAACAGGGAGAGGGATACGTAACCGCAGGGATTACCAAACGGATGCCCAACGAAGACCTCAACATGCTGGACGGTAAATATACCACCTGCGACGAACATGACCATCCGCACTATTATTTTCAAATGACGCGCGCCAAAGTCAGGCCGGGGAAAAATGTGGTAACCGGGCCTGCTTACTTAGTTGTGGAAGACGTCCCTTTGCCGGTTGCGATTCCTTTCGGGTTTTTCCCTTTTTCAAAAAAATATTCTTCGGGGGTGGTCATGCCTACTTTTGATGATGAGATGACGCGCGGTTTTTCTTTGCGGGACGGCGGTTATTATTTTGCTTTCAACGATTATGTCGATTTGAAACTGACGGGAGAAATTTACACGAAAGGTTCCTGGGGGCTTAATGCGGCTTCAACTTACCGGAAAAGATACAAATTTTCCGGCAATTTCAACGCCGGATACAGGGAAACGGTTACCGGCGATAAAGATACCAGGGGGCTGGCAAATTCCGATTACAACAAGGCATACGATTTCCAGGTCAGATGGAGCCATTCCCAGGACCCCAAATCCAATCCGTATTCTACGCTAAATGCCAATATCAATTTTTCAACTTCCGGGTCGCGCCTGAATAACCTTGACCAGTATTACAGCTACGCATCGCGCACCGAAAATACCAAATCGTCGAATGTGGCTTATACTTACAGGCATCCGACCAAACCGTTCTCTGTCAATACCAACTTTTCCATCAGCCAGACTTCGAGGGATACGACTTTGAGCGTTTCGTTTCCCAATGTTACTTTCACCATGAGCCAGATTTATCCTTTTAAAAGGAAGGAACAGGCCGGCGACCAGAAATGGTACGAAAAAATCTACATGAGTTATACCGGGAATCTGAAAAACAGCAGCGGCAATGTGAAGGAACGGGATTTTCTTCAAAAAAACATGATTAAGGACTGGAAAAACGGGATGAGCCACAGTGTTCCGCTGTCGGCTTCATTCAATTTGATGAAATACATTACCGTCAGTCCCTCAATTAATTATGCAGGCTACTGGTACACCCACAAAGTCAGGATGGGATACGACGACAACCGGCTGGTTCCTGTTGATACGGTTTACGGTTTTTACTGGATACACAGCCAGTTTAGCGGAAGCGTAAGCGCCAACACGAAATTTTACGGCATGTACAAACCCTGGTCGCTTTGGGGCAAATGGACAAAAGGCGTACAGATACGCCATGTTTTGACGCCTTCCGTAAGTTTTTCGGGTGCGCCGGATGTGTCCCGATGGGGAGGGGCTTACGATGAATACAGAGGTCAGGTTAAAGGGCAGTACAACATCGGACGCGATACCGTCATACCTTATTCGCCTTTCCAGAATCAAATATTCGGCGTTCCCGGCAGGGGACAGTCCGCGACCGTCAATTTTTCCGTTACCAACAACCTGGAAGCCAAAATCCCGATTGCAGGCACCGATTCGACCCGGAAAATCAGCCTTATTGATAACCTGGGCTTGAACATGGGTTATAATTTCCTGGCCGACTCCATGAAATGGTCTAACCTGAGCGCCTCCGTCCGCCTCAAAATACTGGGACAGACGTTGAGCCTGAGCGGGCAGTTTGACAGTTACTATTACGGTGAGAACGGCCGGCATATTGATAAATTGCGCTGGGGAAAAGGCTTCGGCCGATTTATGGGAACTTCGACCGGTTATTCTTATTCCCTTAATAATGACGTTATTAAAAAATGGTTTGCGAAAAGCGAAAAGAAGAACGACAACAGCACAAATGAAAACGGCAACCTTCTTCCGGACGGTGAAAACGAAGATTCGGCAGACAATCCGGCCGGAGAAGGCTTGCAGGAATCGACTTCCCTAAGGAAAACAAAAAAAACGGAAGGGGATTATGACGAAGACGGCTATCTGGTGACCAATATACCCTGGAACCTGTCTTTCAATTATTCCTTCGGATATGGATACGGGGACTTTAACCGGGAAAAGCGGGAATACAATTACCGTACCAATCAATCTTTGGGTATTTCGGGAAATATTTCGCCAACCAAAGGATGGGATTTTTCCTTTTCCACTTCGTATGATTTCGACAACAAACGGTTTGCCACGATGCAGTGCAACATTACCCGCCGGATGCACTGCTGGCAGATGACTGCAAGTATTATTCCCCTGGGCGCTTACCAGTCCTATAATTTCATGATTTCCGTCAGTTCGTCGCTATTGAAAGATTTGAAGTACTCGCAGAGCAGCAATTATCGGGATCAGATGAATTGGGGGGATTAAATGTCGGGGAATCAATTTTTTTTGCGTATAGAAGCAGCATTTTTACTGATTTCTTCAATACTCATATCTTCAAAAAGATTTTCTTGCCATTTGCTATAATCAAACGGTTCACGCTGAATCAGCATGATAAAACGTTCGGCTTCAACCATACCCAAGTTATTTATAAGCATTCTCATTCCTTCATTTCTAAGTACAGTATCTGTTCTCATTATTTTCCTCCCACAATTTTAACCCAAAATGTCCATTAGGGATCCCTAGCAGAAAACAGTAATAGAGTTCATAGACAGAGAGATCACCTCATGGGGAGGAATCTCTATTCTGAAAAAGATGATAGACCTGAGCGGTCGTTTGGATACGGGTCTGCAACGCCTGTATGGCTGGGAACGGATGCCGGAACACAAGGCATTCGGGCGCTACTTCCGCAAATTTGACATACCCGCTACCCATGCTGTTTTTGTGGGACTTTCGGGAGACGCACATCCAGCGAACAGCTTCAAAGCCTTTTTAGAAGAAACGCTGTCCTTTTAGTCTTTTTGAAGATGATATTGAAATAAATGGCTATCGCTACACCTGTTATGTTACAAGTTTGAAATTTGGCGCGGCAGATGTCTGGCGGCTCTATCGCGGACGTGCCAACTGTGAAAGTTGCTCATGACTGTCGCATATAACTTCCTTAGTCTCTTTATAGAGGGACAATTCCTACTATCAGGCTAATGGACATTTTAGGTTAATTACGTCGAACTCAGGTTATTACTTCCTCAACCGATTCCGTATTCCAACTCGGACGAACACTCATATCCAATATGGTTATATCCTCAAAATTCAAGGCTGATTCGCCTTTTTTGTCTGCTTTAACGCCCAAACCAAGAAGCAATTTCTCTTTACCTGTCAACATACTTTCGTCCATGATTTGAGCATAAGGAAATTCCGAATTCCGGTATTCCGTTTCTTCATAAATCTTATACCCACACTTTTCTACCCAATTTTTGATGCTATTGGGACAGGTGTTTTTTCCATTCCCCAACTAAAACGTTCCGGTAAATAGCCTGTCAGTGCATTTGCCTTTTGTCCGGATAGTAACTCTTTGTTTTTGGACTTGTACGTTTTTTACAAGCCCGCCAAGCCGGCGGCTTCGGCAATTTTATCCGGAGATTCATAACAGTAAGTTCCCCCGGAACGGTCAATGTCGGGATTTTCGGTTCCCACACATTCTCCTGCTTTTCAGTCAAGTGTATTCATCCGCCGGTTCCGGTTCATAATGACCGTTTCCGACTGCGCGGGAATGACAGGGCGCAACAGTTTGAAATGCAGGGGCACAGCCTCGCACCGGCGGGGAGACCGTTTATTCCGGGGAATCTTCATCGCCGCGAACCGGGAATTATAAATGCTGGCGGGAACGGTAAAATTAAGAGCGGGAAAAACACCGTACTGAACGTACACGTCCACATTATTGATAAATAAAAGTCCCTGCAATAGGTCAGTAACTGTCCTGTTTTAATTCCGTCACGTTTTATAACGGCAATGCCGTCTTTCACCGTTCCG
>JAIRNV010000215.1 GCA_031257875.1 Dysgonamonadaceae bacterium | reverse complement strand
CCGGTAAAAAGCAACAAAACCCTCCAGCCGACGTCATTCTACCGGTAATAAGATAATGAAACCCTCCGGCCGACATCATTCCATTCATAATATATCGGTACTTCTACGCATTTTTATTTTATCCTGACCGCCCAGTCAGTTTCCAATTAATAACTGATGTTACGCAAGGTTATAATTTCTGTATGGATTGCTTCGGGCTTCGCCCTCGCTGGTGACGGCTGCGACATTTCAACCTCACTGCGTCACCAGCGAAGCCGTAAACCCGTTTACTCGTTTACCCGTCAACTCGTTTACTTGTAACTTAATTTAAAAATCCATATTAATCCCAAAAGATATATTACGCGCCGCCGGATATGTTCCCAAATCCGCGCCGCTTGCCACTTCGGGATCATAACCTTTATAAGAAGTGAAAGTAAAGAGGTTTTGCACGCTTGCAAACAGGCGGACAGTAACAATTTTACTCCACGAAAGGGGTAACGGAAGCGCATATCCTGCCGTAATGTTTTTCAGCCGCAGGAAAGAAGCGTCTTCAATATAGCGGCTGTCGGGCAAATCGTAAGGACGTGTGCGGGAGGCATTGTTGGCGAGGCTTGGATAGCGGTTGGACGGGTTATCCGGCGTCCAACTGTCTTTCAAATCCGCTACCACGTTGTAATCCGTAGGCATTTCCAAAAAGCGCCGCAGGTGATTATATACTTTATTTCCCCTGCTTCCCTGAAAGGCGATAAACACATCAAAACTGCGGTAAACAAAATGAGAGGTAAAGCCGTAAATGAAATCCGGCTGTACGGAGCCAAGCACGGTGCGGTCGCCGGAATCAATTTTCCCGTCAAGATTCACGTCGACAAACTTGATGTCGCCCGCTTGCGGAACGCCCAGACTGGTTGTTGGTAATTTTTTTACATCTTCACTTTCCTGCACGATGCCTGCAAACTGCAAACCGTAGAAAGTTCCCAGCGCTTCCCCTTCTTTCAGTATCTCCACGCCGGCCTGCCCGGTTTGACTGCGGCTGGCAATGCGGTTATTGTATTTGCCGAGTTCGCTTAATGTGTTTTGGTTGGCGGCAATATTTGCCGCTACGTTCCAAGTCAAATCTTTCCCGTATAGAATATCCGCATTGACCGACAGTTCAACACCCCTGTTTATCACGTTCCCGATATTTTCCAGTTGCGTTCCGCCGCCCTGTATGGCCGAAACAGGCGCTTCAAAAAGAAGATTGTATGTTTTTTTGTAATAAGCATCCGCCGAGAGGGTAATACGATTGTCAAGCCAACCGGCGTCAATGCCCGTATTATATTGAGCCGTGCTTTGCCATCCCAGATTACTGTTGCCTCTGTTCACGATTGGAGAAGTGGTGGTTTCCGCATATTTCCGCGTAGCGTACTGGGTGGCATATTCATAATCGCCGATTTCCTGACTGCCCACAGTTCCTGCCGTCAACCGCAGTTTCAACTGCGACAGCGCCTGTTTTTCCGCTATTGTATGGAAAAACGGTTCTTCATTCATGTTCCACGACAGGCCGGCGGAAGGATAATAGCCCCAGCGATGGCCTGCCGCAAAGCGGGATGAACGGTCGGCACGAAAAGTAGCAGTCAGATGATAACGGTCTTTGATGGAATAATTGACCCGTCCCAAAAGAGAATTAAGAGTAGATTTCGGCGGAATAATCGGCTGAACAGGCAAATACAGTCTGTCGGCCTTTGCCAGATTATTCATTTTTTCCGTTTCGTCGGAAAAGCCGTAACCGGCTGTAGTGATAAAATTTCCGCCTGTCTTTTCCGTGGTGTATCCGCCCAGCAAATTGAAAGAGTGGATACCGGATAAATGGGAGTAATCCAGTGTGTATTCCAGGAGTGTTACCTCACGGTTGCGTTTACCCACGCCGCCTGCGCCATTCAGGTTGATGCCGATAGCAGACACGGACGGAGCAAAGAAATGTTGCGTAATGTAGGAAAGGTTAGTTCCCGCATTCACTTTCAGGAATAACCCTTTTACCGGCTCATACCGGGCAAAAAAACTCCCCAGGATGGTAGTTTGGATATTTTCGCCGACACTGCCGTTCAGGTCTGCAACGGGATTTGCCCAATGGTCGCCAAGTTTCAAATAGCCATACTCGTACGGATTGTTTTTCGTATTATATGTTCCGTCAGTGTTGTAAATCGGCGCCGTTGGAGGAACATACAGGGCATAAGTCAGCGAATTGGCCACACCGCGCGCGTAGGGCGAGTCATTGCCTTTGGAAAAATTGTCGTCCGCTCCGAAAGTGGTAAGCGACTGCTGTCGGGCATGGCTTGCCGTTGCCGAAAGTCCGACGGTGAAGCGGGACGAAAGCGAACGTTCCAGATTCACCCGTCCGCCGAAACGCTCAAAACCGGTATTGATAATGATGCCCTTTTGGCCGGTATAATTACCGGAAACAAGGTATTTTGTCTTCTCGTCGCCGCCGCTGAACGATAAATCGTGGTTTTGGCTGACACCTGTTTGAAACACAGCCTCCTGCCAGTCGTAACCGTAACCGTCACCCACGGGACGCACGGCGGCAGACATGGCTTGCCGCAGGTTGAGCCATTCGTCGCCGTTCATTATATCTATTTTCCTTGCTAATTTTTGTACGCCGTATCTGAATTGATAGTGAACACTTTCTTTTCCCCGCGTTCCCTTTTTTGTGGTAACAATGATAACGCCGTTTGCCCCTCTACTGCCGTAGATAGCCGTTGCGGAAACGTCTTTCAGCACTTCTACAGACTCAATATCGGCGGGATTGATAGCCGATAAAGGATTGATATTGCTTTCGATGCCGCCCAGGCCTACGCTTGCGGACTGCTTATCGTTGAAGAAGATAAAACCGTCGATGACATACAGCGGGTCGTTGTCTGCATGAACCGAATTGCTTCCGCGAATACGGATACTTGATCCTTCGCCCGGTTGCCCCGACGTTTGTGTAACATTCACACCCGCAATAGCGCCGCCCAAAATGGCGTCCAGCGACAGAGCAGGCTGTTTCAGCAATACGGCCGGCACCGAAGCAATTGAACCGGTCAGTTCTCTCCTGCGCCGTGTACCGTAACCTACGATAACCACTTCATTCAGCACATCCGCATTTTCTTCCATGACGATTGTCAGCGGACTGCGGCTGTCGGTAACCTGAATTTCTGTCGGCTTATAGCCTAAATAGCGAATGGAAAGAGTAGAAGGAAGAGTGGATACGGATAAAATAAAATGTCCGGCGATGTCGGAAACCGTTCCTGTTTTTTCATCTTCGGCGAGGGTGATATATGCGCCGGTCAGCGGCTCGTTATTGGCGTCAAATACGCTGCCTGTGAGCTTTATTGCTCCGTTTTGGGCAAAAATCGGGGGGGGGGGGGGGTAGAATAAGACAGAGGCTGCACATGCTACGCATAACGCAACGCAACAGGCGCGGATATAAAACAAATTTCTTTGACACGTTTATTAACGATTTAATCAATACTTCGAGCGCTTCCGTGTCCGCTTGCAACCGGTTCGGAAGCGCTCTTTTTTTCGACGGCAAAGATACAGCCTTATATCATACGGAAAAATACCGTAAACAGGGTATTTTTTCGACGGGTGAATTCCAAAGTAATTATAAATATGTGTGAAAAATGAAGTCTATTAAATCACTGCGCCATCTTTAAATACCGGTTCGATATTCGGTAATCTGCCTCTTCCGGTCGTCAATAGCCAGTCCGGCGCAGATAGCAGTGGGGTAAGGGGCATTGTAGTTTTTTTCAAAAATCTGACGGAATGCTTCACCGGCTTTTTCTGCGGCGTTTTCGCCCTGATACGCCACTTTCAATTCGAGAATAAAAATTTGTCCCCTGTAGTTGATAACCAAATCGGCGCGTCCCCTGTCGGTGTGCATTTCTGCCTGAACCACAAGGCCGCATCCGCGCATAAACGCGAAAATCGTTGAGCGGTAAAGCCATTCCTGAACCGGAAATGTAAATCCCTGAATGATGATTTTTTGCCGTAGCGCCTTTGAATAATCGTCGTATGGAACGCTCGCAAGCAAACTGTTCAATGTTTCCGTAATTCTTTGAAAGTCTTTGTTCGCAAGACCTAAATACAACAAATTGGTCAAGTCGCTGTATTCGTGTTTTAACAATTTACCTGCCAACAGCCTTGACATCGAATTAAGCACCTCTTTATTGGGATAGTCAAGTGAATAGTCGTTAGTTATCCCTTCGCGCAAAGTAAGAAATCCGCCCTGGTACAGGAAACCTTCCGGCGGAGTGGAATCCATTTCGCCGGGATTCTGTACAAAATCCACCGAAACCTGACAGTTACGGAACTGTTCGACAGTTAAGTCTTTGTTTTTTATATAAGTAGCAAGCATTTCAGCAGTGCCGCCGTCGAACCAGTAATTTTTAAATACCTTGTCTTCAAAAAAACGCAAAGTAGAATACGGATTGTAAAGTTTTACAGTGCCGTTGAACGAAAATCCGTCATAAAAATCTTCCATCTTATCTACAAGTTCTTCCCTTGTGATTTTCATTTTTTCGGCGGTGAGTTCCAGATAACCGGGGAAGTTTTGCAGCAGTTCTTCACGGGTAATCCCGCACATGGCAGCATAGTCGTCGTGCAGCGAAATATCAGTCAGATTGTTGAGTTTCGAGAAAACGCCAAGTTTGGCAAATTTGGAAATGCCTGTGAGTAAAACAAAACGGGTATATTCGTCGTTTGCTTTTACCTGAACGTAAAGGTTTGCCAGTATATTGCGAACTTTTTCGGCTTCGGCGGGGTCGTCAATGTAGTCGATGTAGGGCTTGTCGTACTCGTCAATTAAAACGACTACTTTTTCATTGTGTTTTTTATATAAATTGACAATTAAATCGCCGAACAGATCGCCTGCCGATAAACTGTCGGAAATATCAATATCCAACGACAAAGCCGTATCTTTCAGGTGTTTGACAAGTGAACCGTTTAGCATGTCAAGCCCCTGTTTTGTAGTCACTTTATTCAGACTTAACCGGATAACGGGACTTGGCCTGAAGCCGGGACGGTTGAGCCACTCTTCGGCATACAGTCCTTTGAACAGTTCTTTTCTGCCCTGAAACATTGCTTCTAATGTGGCGAGTGTAAGTGATTTGCCAAAACGGCGGGGGCGGGCCAGAAAATATACTTTCCCTTTCTCAATTAAATTAACCAGCATCCCGGTTTTGTCGACATAGATATATCCTTCATTGATGATTTCCTCAAATGTCTGTATGCCCGCGGGCAGTTTTTTCAGTTGTTTGTTCATATCCGTTTTTTTTTGTAAAAGTACTGTTATGGCGGCAAAGATAAGCAAAAAGTAAAAACCGTACAAAAGCGAAATCGGATGGGGTGTTTCAAATCTTTTCCTCCTGCTTATCGGGGGAGGAAACAGTTTGGTTTCGGCTCAGCAACAGGTGTCGGGAATTGTTATCTCTTCCGAAACTGTAGTTCCTACCAGCACATCCTGGACTATAGTTTCTACAGCGCCTTGGTATGATTCTCATCTTTCAATTAAAAAGGTTATTATTGAAGATGGTGTAACTTCTATTGGTGGTTACGCTTTTTGCATGTACCCCAACCTAACTGCGGTCTCTATTGGTAATTCTGTAGTTACTATTGGTGAGCAGGCTTTTAGAGAATGTAACAGTCTAACTTCAATCACTATTCCTAATTCAGTTACCAATATAGGCTATCTGGCTTTTGCTTATTGTCGAAATTTAAAAACAGTTACAAGTCTTAACCCTATCCCACCTACAGTTGATGAATATTCATTTTGGGTATTCGCCTCGTGACTACACTCTTAGAGTCACCTCGCCAGTCTCAGAAGGAATCGCTATCTATTCTCCCACAGGTAAATTACTTTATACGTTTAACAAACCTGTCGGCACCCACACTCTCTACAATCTAACAATCATCCAACCATTGTTAATTGTAAAGGGCAGTTCCGGCTGGTCACAACTAATTCTCAAATCTCACAATTAAGTTATCCTCGCTACGCCGCGTTAAAAGCAAACCATGCACGTGGATTATGTGCGGGTGTATAAAGAAAAAATAAATCAATAGTCAATCCTTATGGCGACGGATTGAAACATGCATCCGAAGCCGCCGCCGCAAACGACATCTCATTACGATGGACACCGACAATACACATACGCCCTGATGTGGAATAAATCGCAACGGAAAAAATACCCTGTTTACGGTATTTTAACATTAAAAAATAATACATATCTTTGTCCCCCATAAATATCGAAATTATCAAGCAATGAAACATTCAGGCCACATAACGGAAAATGCTCTGCACTTCGTGCGTGGAAAAGCAATGTTTACCCCCCCCCCCCGATAATTTCATATAAATCAACTTATTATAAACAATTCTGTGCATTGGATACCCGGTGCACGGTATATGGTTCACGGTACACGGTACACGGGATGAGACATAACAGCAAATGTTGTGTCCGCCCGCCGTGTACCGTGTTCCGTATGCCGTATACCCTGTCGTGTTCCGTGCACTTTTTAATTTTAAATGTATCATAACATGGCAAGATTACTGTTTTCGTTTCTTTTCCTCCTGCTTATCGGGGGAGGAAACAGTTTGGTTTCGGCTCAGCAGCAGGTGTCGGGAATTGTTATCTCTTCCGAAAACGAAGAACCTGTTACCGGAGCAACTATCGCCGTCGACGGCGCCTCTATCGGAACGGTTTCCGATCCGGACGGAAAATTTACCCTGGGTAATATTCCTTCCGGCAGCAACCGTTTGACCGTTTCTTTCCTGGGTTATCAGACGCAGGTATTGTCTTTTAAAAACGGCGACCAGATAACCGTTGTCCTGGAGCCGGCAACGTCTTTATTAGACGAAGTGATTGTTGTGGCCTACGGAACATCCACCCGGCGGCAGTTCACCGGATCGGCTTCGGTGGTCAATGCGGCGGCCATAGGCAAGATTCAAACGTCTTCCGTGACCAATGCCCTGGAAGGCCGCGCGACCAGCGTTCAGATTGTATCTTCTACCGGACAGCCGGGTGAAAATCCCAATGTACGCATCCGGGGAATCGGCTCTGTCAATGCCGCTAAAAATCCGCTTTATATCGTGGACGGCGCTACTTACGACGGGCCGGTAAGCGCGCTTAATTCCGCCGACATAGAGAACCTTACCGTATTAAAGGATGCGGCTGCCAACTCTCTTTACGGCGCCCGCGGCGCCAACGGCGTTATCCTGATTACAACCAAACGGGGCAATACGAATGAAACAAAAATTTCGTTCGACGCCAAATGGGGCGTAAACAGCCGGGCTGTTCCCGAATACGACTTTATTACCGACAGGGCAACCTACTACGAACAGGCGTGGAAAGGACAGTTCAATAAACTGTATGACATTTACACGACACGCGCGGAAAACCGGCTCTCGCCCGAAGAAGCTGCCATTAAGGCAAAAGAGGTGATAGCGGGAAAGGGTGATAAAGAAGACGCTACCAATTTTTTGTCGACAGTTTTGGGCGGTTACAACAATTACGATGTGTCATGGGCAGACTTGTTTGACGGCAACGGAAAGTTAAACCCCAACGCCCGCCTGCTCTATGCAGACGACTGGCACGACGCTCTGTTCCGCAATTCCGTCCGCAGGGAATACAACCTGAACCTGACCGGCGGAAACAGCAAGCAAAACTACTACGCGGGTTTCGGCTATCTGAACGACGAATCGTATGCCAAAGGCTCCGGTTTCGACCGTTATACCGGACGCATACGGGGTGAAAAAGAACTGGCCCCCTGGCTGAAAGGCGGCGTCAATTTATCTTACGCCCACACGGTTCAGAAGTATCCGACCACTTCCGGCGGCAGTTATGTCAACTATTTCCAGTGGACGCGGCATATCGCGCCTGTCTATCCGGTGTATTTGAGAGACCCGGCGACCGGGGAAACCGTCAAGGATAAAGACGGTAAAGCGATTTACGATTACGGCGACAGCAACGAACTTGGATATGCCCGTCCGTATGCCGCACGGAGCAACCCTGCCGGCGTTTTGGATTACGACGTCAACCGGATTTCATCGGATAACGTGATTGGAGCGGTTTTTCTGGAAGCGCAGCTCTACGGCGGCCTGTCCCTGAAAGGCGCTTTCGATATCAATACAACTTATAAAAACAGCGCTTTCCTGAAAAATCCGCTGTATGGAGACGGCGTAAGCTACAACGGGTACATAGAGTTGGAACAGGAGCGCTATCTGTCGTATACGAGGTCTGTTTTCCTGACCTACAAAAAAACGGTGGGAGAATGGGACGTCGATTTCCTGGCCGGCGCCGAAAGCTACCAAAAGGAACGTCATTACCTGTACGGAGCTAAAAGCGAGATTGCTACCTCCTGCGAGCCTGAATTGAGCAATGCCGTAGCGTTCAGAGATTTGACTTCCTATACGCAAAAATACGGCGTAGCCGGGTATTTGACCCGCTTAAACCTTTCTTACCGCAATAAATATTATGTGAGCGGAAGTTTTCGCCGCGATGCTTCCAGCCGTTTCGCGCCTGAAAACCGCTGGGGTAATTTCGGCTCGGTCGGCGCGTCATGGAGAATAAGCGAAGAAGATTTTTTGAATGAAGTTACATTTGTCGATAATTTAAAACTGAAGGGAAGTATCGGTTCGCAGGGAAATGACAATCTGCTGTATGAAAACGGGAATATCAATTATATCCCTTATCTGGATCAGTATGAAATAACCAACAACAACGGAAGCGTATCGGTGAAACAGACTTATGCGGGCAACAGGGATATATCCTGGGAAAAGAACCTGAATGTCAATGCCGGCATTGAAGCCCGTTTGCTGAACCGCATCAATCTCGGCTTCGAATATTTTAGCAAGACAACTTTCGATTTATTATTCTACAAGCCCATTCATCTTTCGTCCGGAATCGGTTCTATCCCTGCGAATCTGGGAAAAATAAGAAATGCGGGCATAGAATTTGAAATCGACGCCGATATTGTGAAAACCCCTTCTTTTGTCTGGAACATAGGACTTAATTTATCGCAGGTGAAAAATACAATCCTGTCGTTGCCCGAAGAAAACAGGGAAAGCGGGATTTTTTCCACCGGATATACCAAACTGGTAGAAGGCGGAAGCCTTTATGATCTTTACCTGCCCGATTTTGCCGGCGTAGATGAAAACGGTAAAAACACCTGGAATGTTTATAATGCAGACGGCAGTTTCAAAGAAACGACAACGGTTTACAACAACGCTTATACCGATGTAAGCCGGCGGAATCAGGGTTCGGCCATACCCGACCTTACCGGGGGCTTTTCGACAGGCATTACTTACAAAGGCTTTGACGTGTCGGCCCTGTTCAGCTACCAGTCGGGCGGGAAAGTCTACGATGCGGTCTATGCGTCGTCTTTGCAGATGACCGAATACGGGCGCTCTTATCACAAAGACCTGCTGAACGCCTGGACTCCGGAAAACCGGAATACAACCGTCCCGCGTTTCGTATCCGGTTATACGGACGCCAACCGCGCTTCCAGCCTGTATGTAACCGATGCTTCCTGCTTGAATATCCGCAATGTTTCCATCGGTTATACCCTTCCCAAATCAGTATTGAAAACGCTGAAAATAAATACGGTAAGAGTATTTGCCACAGGCGACAACCTGGCTTTTTTCTCTAAAAGGCAGGGCCTGGATCCCCGCCAGTATGATTACGGTTCGACCGGATTTAATTATTCGCCAATACGTACCCTGTCGTTTGGCATCAATGTAACATTATAAAAACAATAATTATGAAACAGTTATTCAATTTATTCTCACTTTTCCTGTTAATACTGGTATTTTCTTCCTGCGAAGACGTCCTGGAGCCGGCAAACAGCCGCTATGTTACCGTCGATGAATTAGCCGACATTCTGGAGAGAAATTCGGATGCCTTAATTCAGGGCGTATATGCGCGCTCCATACAATATGCTTTCTATAGCAGCCGTCATGATGATTTTGGACAGAAATCAATTGATTTGGCCGTAGACCTGTCTTCGGAAGATGTTGTTCATACTTCCAGTTCCTGGTTTATCACATTTTACCAGTTCAACGACCGGGTCGCTTCCAATGCTAACAGTCCTTCCCGGCAGTGGAAATACGCTTATGCGCAAATCAGTGATTTGAACAATATCCTCAACGCCCTGCCCGATGAAGGTTCGCTCAGCGACGCTCAGAAAAACCTGAAAGGGGAAGCGCTGGCTTTAAGGGCGTTTCATTATTTTTTCCTGATAAACTTTTATCAGACGGGCGGCAGCTGGGACAATATCAAATCGCTGCCCGGCGTGCCGGTCTATACAGACAATGCCCTGGTGGGGAAACCCCGCGGAACGGTCGAGGATGTGTACACCCAAATCTTGAGTGATTATGAAGCGGCCATTCCCCTGCTGGAAGGTTTTGCGCCGCCGGCCCCGACCCGGATTACGCAGGTAGCCGCAAAACTGCTGGCGGCAAGGGCTTGTCTGTATGCCGGAAGATATGATAAGGCGCTGGAATATGCAACGCAGGTGACCGATACAGCCCGGTTGACTTCCATTGACAGCTATACCAGAGGTTTTGCCGATATAGGCGATGTGGAATGGCTGTGGGGAGTGGATATCAACAGCGAAAACTCAACCATTTACGCCTCGTTCTTTTCGATTGTCGACCCGTTTACCGAAGGATATGCAGGTATGCTGGGACAGTACAAGAGTATCGACCGCCGCCTGTATGACCGCATTGACGCGAATGACATCAGGAAAACGGTTTTTGAAGGAGCCGACGGCGGCGAACTGGGAGTGCCTTATGTGCAAAAAAAGTTTGTCGACCCGAGTGGAAGTTTCCTGGGCGATTACGTATACCTCCGTTCGGCGGAAGCCTGGTATATCAAGGCCGAAGCGGAAGCGCGCATCAAAACGACTGCCGAAGCGAAAGCTACGCTGGATGTCATCACAAACGCCAGGGCGATCGAAGGAAATCACTCCTATCAATGGTCGTCTGATAAAAACACGCTGATTGACCAAATTTTTGTTCAAAAGCGAATCGAACTCTGGGGCGAAGGACACGGACTGTTTGAATTTAACCGGATGGAAAAAACAATCGACCGCACCTACGAAGGAAGCAATCACCCGGCAGGCAATATCAATAGCGGCGACCGGCCTCTGCCCTGGCACGACCCGCTGAGAACTTTCCAGATACCGATCAGGGAAATTGAAGGTAATCCGAATATAACTCAGGCGGATCAGAATCCTTAAGGGGCGAAGGGGCGAAGGCGCGAAGGCATGAAAGGGCGAAGGCGCGAAGGTGCGAAGGCGCGAAGGCATGAAAGCGCAAAGGTGCAAAGTATATATAAAAACTTTGTGTCTTTGCGCTTTTGCTTCTTCGTGTTTACAAATAGCCTTTTCATATTCGTTTCAGGTAATGCCGGTTGTCGATCAGGCGCTGCACATGCCGGGGCTGCTGCAAAGCGAAGGGTCGCAATGTTTTTCGTAAGCATAAAGCAGGTCGGTTATTCCTTTTAATATCCTGTCGTGTTCGCTGTCGGTTTTGGCCTTTGCGGTAAACCCGCTGCTCCGCGACCATTTGTAGAACGTCATTTCCCGCGTCGGTTTAGCCCGGTAGTCCGACAGCATGGCAGGCGCATGGATTAAAACTGTTTGTTTAATACAGGATAAAAATGAATATTGGGTGTAAATGTATTCAATTAATTTCATTTTCTCAACAGAATAAATGATGCTATTCGGAATTTAAACTAATTTCTTAATAGCATCAATGATTCTATTCGGAATTTAAATTGATTTCGTAGCGGAATCAATGATTCTAATCGGAATTTAAACTGATTTCCTGGCGGAATTAATGATTCTATTCGGAATTCAAACTGATTTCCTGGCAGAATCAATGTTTCTAATCGGAATTTAAACTGATTTCCTGGCGGAATCAATGATGCTAATCGGAATTCAAACTGATTTTTTAGCGGAATCAATGATTCTAATCGGAATTTAAAGATACAATAAGGTAATAAGATTGGTTACGGATGGAACAATTTTCTGCTACTCAGGTTGTTTTGTTGTTAAATAAGGTGAAGGGATTATTGCCGGCAGGGTACCTCGCAAAGTATAGTTATTTTCCTGTTTAATAATGCGAAATAAACAAGATATAACAGTTGTAAGTTTTTCTCTCCGTGCTCCTCCGTGAAAACAACTCCGTGAAACTCCGTGTTAAAATAATCAAACACGGAGTTTCACGGAGTGGATTTCACGGAGGGACACGGAGTTGATTGTTACTTGTTATTTATTTTGTATTCC
>JAIRNV010000003.1 GCA_031257875.1 Dysgonamonadaceae bacterium | reverse complement strand
ACTAAATACGGATTGTGAAAATTTGTCAAATGTCGCATGATACAAACTTGATTATCTGTTGAATACAAAATATCGCCCGCACTGTTGTTGACTAAAGAAAGGGTGGGAAACTTGAATTTGTAATTATATCACCTCAAACGTATTTTTTACCCGGACATACCGTTTTTCCATGCCCTGCGAAGCAGAATGTGCATTTTGTTTACGCTCCCGTTTCGGAAAATCTTTTTCGCTAAACTCCAATTTGAAATTATCAGGAAGTTTTTCTATCTCGGCTTCGTTGTCAAGCAAGTAGTTTACAAAATCAAACGTTAAACCGATATTCCGCGTTACTGTTTCTTTTTGTGTCATATCTATTTTGTTTTTAATTTTTTAATATATCGTTCCCTATACCATTCCCATCGGTCTTTCAGGTCTTGTTCTGCGTATTTGGAGGCTATTTTTAAAGAGTCCATTTCGATGGATTGTTTTTCCTTATCTCCATTGGGGAACAAAACATCTCGATGGAAAAAGCCGTGCACACAATCATATCTCACGATAGCAACCCATTGTTCGTCAATCAAGGTTTCATACTGATACATAATATCCGATAAATTTCCATTGTCGGTTACCAGTCGTACCCGAATGCGATTGTACCCGTATTCGTCTAATGATGATATGAACTCTATTGTCTTCATTTAAAAAGATATTTATCGCCACAAAGGTAGGCATTATTTTTAATTTGTAAAAGCAACCCTCTCTACTGAAAGAGCCGCCCCCGATGCTCGACACATCGGGGGCGGCTCTTTGAACATCAACCGCCGGAATTTACGCTTCGCTTTCCGGTTCTGTATCGCTGTTACTCCTGTGCTTGTGGCCGGGAAAACGCTTTTTCAAATCTTCGTAGATAGCCTTTGTGCCGGGGATGTCCTAAATGTAAAAAACGCGGAAGTAACCGTAATCCGGATTAATAATGAGGATTATATCTGCATCACCGATATGATTAAAGCCAAAGATGGCGAGTTTTTCGTTACCGATTGGTTACGCAACCGCAGTACTTTGGAATATACAGGTATTTGGGAACAGGTATATAACTACCACATCCACACCGACGCTATCAAACAACGCCTTATTCCGCCGGAACCGACCCCGCAACAAACATTGATTATCTACATTCAGCAAATGAGCGTCTTGCAGGATGTGGAAAACCGGAAATTGTTGCGTTGAAATATTGTTATTGAAAATATTTGTAATCTGAAAACACTTCTGTCAAATGATAGAAGTAAAAAATTTACTGCAGATGTAACAGGGTTGCCTTGCCGAATAGTGGCAAAAGTATAAATTGGTACGTACCTGAAGAGCCGCAAAGGTGTTTTTTCCCTGCGGCTCTATTTTTCCGGGAAACTCAAATTTTAATTTTATTGCCTGATTTTACAGTGTTCCCGTGAGATAATCCGTAGAATGACGGAGAGCGACCATTTTTCCGGTTTTGACGGCAAGATTCAGCCGGGATTATGATTTTTTAGATATTTCAGTTAAAAATTCCGTATATTTGCAGCCTGAATTTGTAAGGACGCAAAATTTGACAATAATATATGGAGCCAGTAACGCCGGATTATATTTTCGAATCCAGTTGGGAAGTTTGCAATAAAGTAGGAGGCATTTACACAGTTTTATCTACACGCGCCAAAACGCTTCGGGAGAAATGGGGCGACCGCCTGGTTTTTATAGGCCCCGACAGAGGGAAAGATACTGATAATCCCGATTTCACGGAACACAAAACTTTGTTGAAAGGATGGCGGACTCACGCCGGAAAGGAAGGTCTGAGAGTAAGAACCGGGCGATGGAATGTTCCCGGAAAACCGGTTGCCGTTTTAGTCGATTTTCAGGATTATTTCAATATCAAAAACGAAATATATTACCGGATGTGGGAAAAATTCGGAGTCAATTCGTTGCCGGCGTATGGCGATTACGACGAATCGTGCATGTTTGCCTATGCTACCGGACTGGTAATTGAAAGCCTCTACCGTTATTTGAAACTGGAAGACAAAAAAGTAATCGCACACATGAACGAGTGGATGCTGGGAATGGCCGTACTGTATTTAAAAGATAAAATCCCCGCGATAGGAACTGTTTTCACCACACACGCCACATCCATCGGGCGGTCTATTTGCGGGAACAACAAGCCTTTGTACGATATGTTTGAACGGTACGACGGCGACCAGATGGCAAGGGAACTGAACATGGAAGCCAAACATTCGCTCGAAAAACAGGCCGCTTTCCATGCCGGTTGCTTTACCACCGTCAGCCGGCTGACAGCCGCGGAATGCCGGCAATTGCTGGGCAAAAATCCCGATGTGGTTACACCCAACGGATTTGAATTTGATTTTGTACCCAAAGGAAAAGAATTTGATAAAAAACGGGACAAAGCCCGCAACCTGCTGATTGGCGCCGCATCCCGCCTGTGCGGGGAAACGGTTGCGGAAAATGCCCTGCTGCTGGCCATCAGCGGACGGTATGAATACAAAAACAAAGGGATTGACGTTTTTATAGAAGCCATGAACCGCATACGCAATGCCAATCCCGAAAGACAGATTATTGCCTGGATATTTGTCCCCGCCTGTTTCCTGAATTTTCTCAATCAAAAGGAATACAGGACAAAAATCATATTTGTACCCTCTTATTTGAATGGAAACGACGGGATTTTCAATGTCCCGTACTACGATTTGCTGATTGGACTGGATTTGACCGTATTCCCTTCGTACTACGAACCCTGGGGTTACACGCCGCTTGAAAGTATCGCTTTCGGCGTGCCGACCGTTACGACCGGTTTGGCGGGATTCGGGTTATGGGCGAAAGAAGCGGGTATTTCCGGCGACCGGCTGACCGAAGGCGTCGAAGTCATTCACCGCACCGACGGCAATTATTCCGAAGTGGCCGAACGCATCAAAAACAGCATTATAAACTATTCCGAATTAGACGGTGAAGAAATTTCAAAGGCAAAATTATCTGCCCAAACTTTATCAAAAAAAGCGTCCTGGACACATTTCATAAAATATTATTATGAGGCGTACAGCAAAGCATTAATTCATAACTCGTAATTATTAAAAAATAAACGTATGAAAATTAAAGCAAACTATGCAAACGAGCCTTTCTGGAAAGAAAGCAACATTCACTCAAAAATGCCCGGGGAATTGAAAATCCTGGATGAAATTGCCCACAACCTTTGGTGGGTATGGAACTACGAAGCGGCGGAACTTTTTTCCAAAATTGACGGTGAACTCTGGAGAAGCACGGAAGGAAATCCCGTGCTGCTGTTGAAAAGTCTGCCTTACAAACGTTTGGAGGAAATAACCAAAGACAGGGCTTTCATGGAAGACATTCACAAAGTTTATGCAAAGTTCCGCGCGTATATGGACGAACCGAAAAGGACGGATATTCCGTCGGTTGCCTATTTCAGCATGGAATACGGGCTGGCAAATATCCTGAAAATCTATTCCGGGGGTCTGGGCGTTTTGGCCGGCGATTACATCAAGGAAGCCAGTGATATGAATGTCGATTTGACTGCTGTCGGTTTTTTGTACCGCTACGGTTATTTCCACCAGTCCCTGTCTATTGACGGGCAACAGGTGGCAGACTACGAACCGCAGCGTTTCGAGCATCTGCCGCTACAGCAGGTTCTGGATGAAAACGGTTTGCCGTTGCTGCTCGAAGTCCCGTACAACCATTTCAAAGTCTGCTGCAATATCTGGTGCGTGAATGTCGGGCGGATCAAACTCTACCTCATGGATACGGACGTGGACGCAAACAGCGAATGGGACCGCGCCATTACCGCCCGGTTATACGGGGGCGACAACGAAAACCGCCTCAAACAGGAATATCTGCTGGGAATCGGGGGTATTCAGCTCTTGAACCGTTTGGGTATCAGGAAACAAATTTACCATTGCAACGAAGGCCATGCAGCCTTGATTAACGTACAGCGTCTGGTTGATTATATCCGCAATGCAAATTTGAGTTTCAATGAAGCGATGGAAATGGTAAGGGCTTCCGCCCTGTACACCTGCCATACCCCTGTTCCGGCGGGACACGATTATTTTGAAGAACCGCTGTTCAACAAATATATGAGCCAGTTCCCCGCCAAGCTGGGCATTTCGTGGCAGGACTTTATGGATATGGGACGCGCCGAGCCGGGGTCGAATGAGAAGTTTTCGATGAGCGTGTTTGCCCTGAATACTTCTCAGGAAGCCAACGGCGTGAGCTATCTGCACGGGGAAGTTTCAAAGAAAATGTTCGCTCCGGTCTGGAAAGGCTATTTCCCCGGCGAAATGCACGTGGGATACGTAACCAACGGCGTTCACATGCCGACCTGGGCGGCTTCGGAATGGCGCAAATTTTACGAAAAGCATTTAGGTGAAAACCTGTATAAAGACCAGTCCAATCCCGCTGTCTGGGAAAAAATATATCAGGTCGAAGACGAAGAAATCTGGGACGTACGCAAAACATTGAAAAACCGGCTGGTAAAATACATCCGGGAATCGTTCAAAGACAACTGGCTGAAAAATCAGGGCGACCCGTTCAAAGTGGTATCCATTCTTGAGAAAATCAATCCGAATGCCCTGCTGATAGGTTTCGGACGCCGTTTCGCAACCTACAAGCGCGCCCATCTTCTGTTTACCGACCCGGAAAGACTGGCCGGGATTGTCAATAATCCCGATCGTCCCGTGCAGATTATTTATACGGGGAAAGCGCATCCGGCCGATGGCGGCGGGCAGGGCTTGATTAAAAAGATTGTGGAAATATCACGCCGTCCGGAATTTCTCGGAAAAATCATTTTCCTTGAAAATTACGATATGCGCCTGGCAAAACGGTTGATTTCAGGTGTGGACATTTGGCTGAACACACCCACCCGTCCTTTGGAAGCATCGGGAACTTCGGGAGAAAAAGCGGAAATGAACGGCGTGCTGAATTTTTCCGTCCTCGACGGCTGGTGGTACGAAGGCTACCGCGAAGGAGCCGGCTGGGCATTGACGGAAAAGCGGACTTACGACAACCAGCAGTTCCAGGACGAACTGGACGCCGCAACCATTTATTCGATGCTCGAAAACGAAATTATTCCTTTATATTATGCTAAAAACAGCAAAGGCTTTTCGCCCGAATGGATTCAGCACATAAAAAATTCGATAGCGCAAATCGCCCCTCATTACACGACGCGGCGGATGTTTGAAGATTACGACAAACGTTTTTACAGCCAATTAGCCCGCCGTTCGAGCCTGTTGTCGGCAAACGGTTTCGCCAGGGCAAAAGAAATCGCCGCATGGAAAGAAAATGTTGCCGAAAACTGGGATTCCATTGAAGTCATATCCAACCAATTCGACGACAGCCTTCTGAAAGGCATCGAAATCGGCGATACGGTGAGCGCTTCCATTGTTTTGGATAAACATGCCGTCAAAGGCGATTTGGGCGTTGAGGTTGTGCGGGTTCACTCCGAACCTGCATCCGAAAGCGAGACGGTAAAAACCTATAAAATGCATCTCGACAGGACAGAAGGCAGTAAAGTCTATTACTCCCTCGAATTGAAGGCCTCGGAGGCAGGGACTTTCAAATTCGGCGTGCGTATTTATCCGGACAACAGCGATTTGCCGCACCGGATGGATTTTGCTTATGTTAAGTGGATTAATTTTTAGGCGGGTTATTTTTATGAGCATTTCGGCTGGTTCCTGGTGGCGCCACGAAAGCAGAAAGACGGGCGGAAAAATATTTATAATTTTAAGTGGTTGTGCCGATTGTTGATTATGGTATTCAACAACAAATTTCCGAATTGATCGAAAGAAGTTTTTGCCTTGCGGCGAAAGTAAACGGTTATTGGAAGAGGCTAAAGATATGGTGGAGGAGGAAATAGAAAAAGGAAAAGGAAAATGATTCAGACAAAAATAGTATCTTTGTACATTAGAATTTAAAATAAAAAATGAGCGAAAATTTTTTCTATAATAAATTGGGATACGGACAGTTAGCAGATTGTTCCAGTGTTTCTCTTTCCAAACCCGAATATCGGGAATTAGAGAAAAC
>JAIRNV010000202.1 GCA_031257875.1 Dysgonamonadaceae bacterium | reverse complement strand
GAATAACCCCGTTTGGAGGCGTTTCGCTTCAATTCCCTGCTAATGACGGATTTGTCTTTGCCTGTGGCTATACAGACCGCTTTTTTTGTAAATCCTGCCTGTAGCATCCGGGAAATTGTGTATCTTTGTTCCCGGGTTAAATGTTTCTTATTTTTTTCCATTTTACAACTAAGACAGGACTTTTTTCCCAAACTCCGTTCGGGGCACGCCCCGAACGGAGTTTTTTCTTACTTTAGTTGCATTTACTATTTGAACTTACCTTGAGTATAACCCCACTGCGTCATTGCAAACGGCGAAGCAGTGAAGCAATCCAGACTATGCACAAAATAAAATCGCGTAAAGTATAAATTACCGCAGCCATTTTATTTCCAGAGAGGAGGCTGTTCTACATTATCTGAATCAAAGTAAAGATTTGATTCCTTTTTCCTCGCAATACTCCCGAATGATTTCGATCATTTCCTGTCCGAATTGGGCGATTTTCTTTTCCCCGATTCCGTTGATTTGCAGCAATGACTTTTTATCGACAGGCAGATAATGAACCAGTTCGTACAAAGCTTTCTGTGAAAAAACGACATAAGCGGGTACATTTAATTCCGTAGCCCTCGCCATTCTCCATGAGCGTAACCGATTGAATAATACCGGATGGGAAATATTTTCATTGTCTAATACCACAGAGTTTTCGGTTCCCTTTTTAACGGTTTCTTTGGGTTTGGCTTTTTCGATGGCCGCCGTTGCTGTCGCATGAAGTAAATCTTTCAAACAAAAACCGTTAAGACAGGATATGAGACTTTCGTATTTGATTTGAGCATCATTTTCAAAACGTTTTACGGCGTCGATTAATTGTTTTCTTACGGTTTTATTGTCAATATCAAGATCGGCTTTAGGCAAGACGTCGAGGATAATCGTTTTGATTTTTTCGGAGAAATAACCGGCCGCTTTTCCGATACGGACTTGCAGGGCGTCATTCTGTTCTACATCAGGCTGTTGAGGCAGAATCTGTTTGATTTGTGTTTGAAATTTATCGGCCACTTCCCAAATCCCGGCGTGCAAAACCGGAAACATCCGGCGGAACAAATTTTGCACAGGCGCGGGAATGCTTCCCGTATTTTCATTGATTATTTTTTCAATATATGAAATACGGCTGCGAAACTGTGTAAAACAGAACAATTCTGTTAACAGTTCATGTTGATAGGCTATACGCGCCGAAGAGAGCTGAGTTTCGTCGGGCTGATTTTGTTCGATGTGTTCCGTAAAACCCATCACGGTGTGGTCATTGATGATGCTGCGAGAGCTAATAGGCTTGCTAAGTACCATTCCTTCAAGGGTTTTGCAACGGCTTAGGGCAACATACACCTGTCCGTGGGCAAAGGAAGACTGAGCGTCGATAATAGCCCGTTCAAACGTTAATCCCTGGCTTTTATGAATCGTAATAGCCCATGCCAGCCGGAGCGGGTACTGGGTGAATGTGCCTTCCGTTTCTTCTACGATTTCGTCGGTACCCGCTTTCAGCGAATACTTTACATTTTTCCAATCCATTAGGGTAACGGCAATTTCGTTCTCACCGCCGGGGCAAAGAACAAAAATAATTTCGCCCTCAATGCGGATTATTTTCCCTATTTTCCCATTATAAAACAGTTTTTCCGGCGAGGTATCGTTTTTTACAAACATCACCTGAGCGCCTTCCTTTACAATGAGTTCAAATTCGGTAGGATAGGAATATTCGGGAAAAGAGCCTTTGATTTGGGCTTCAAAGTGATACTGTTTGCCGGGCAGTGAATGCAGTTTGCTATCGTTGATACGTTTTGCCTGTGCATTGTGAGTGCAGAGGGTGATGTAGCCTTCCTTTTCATCCGGTTGAAAATTAGGAAGATAACGTTGATTCAACAGTTCCAGGGAAGATTTGTCGAGGCAGTTTTCACGAACCTGGTTGAGAATAGAGATAAAATGATTATCCTGTTGCCGGAAGACCCGGGTCAGTTCGATACTCACGAAAGAAGTTTCACGTAAAGCCTTGCTGCTGAAAAAATAAGGCGTTTCATAACAGTCGAGTAAAAGCTCACGTTCATCCTCTTTCACGACAGGCGATAATTGTTGCAAATCGCCGATCATCAGCAACTGTACGCCTCCAAAAGGTTTATTGTGTGTGCGAAAACGGCGCAATACGGCGTCAACAGCATCCAGCAAATCGGCGCGCACCATACTGATTTCGTCAATCACCAGCAAATCAAGACTGCGGATAATATTGACCTTTTCTTTGTTGAACCTCATTTGCTCCATTTTCAACCGGTCGAAACCGATTAACGGACCGAACGGCAGTTGAAAAAAGGAATGAATCGTCACGCCGTGGGCATTAATAGCAGCAACACCCGTAGGCGCAACAACGACCATGCGTTTTAACGGATGTTCCCGCAAATTGTGAAGAAACGTGGTTTTACCCGTACCTGCTTTTCCCGTGAGAAAAATGTGTTGCCCCGTATATTGCACATAATCGGTAACAAGTTCTAACTGGGGATTTGTTTGCATATTCGGTTTATTTTTATCCGTATCTAAAATATTTTGTTTTCGCACACAAATTTATAGAGAATATTTGAAACGGCAAAAATACGTGTTTTTCAGGTTAAATCTTTTTTTGAGGTGCTATGAAAAAGAAATATAAGAGTGTACGTTTTTTCGGCATCTCACTTCGCTCGACCCGTTCGACTTCGTTCAGGGCAAGCTATGACGGGCGTATAGAGGGGAAAACAGGGAAGAGGATTGGCGGCTTTGCAGCCAATCCTCCCCCGAAATTATTTTGAGTATACGAAAAGACATTTTTTAGTATACTTGAAATTACTTTTAGTACACTCAAAATTGTTTCAAGTATACTTATACTTTGTGCAGCATAATTTTGTGTATTGGACACAGGGGATGAAAACACAAAGTTCGCAAAGTAATTGGCGTTCCTTTGCGATTAAAAATAAAAAGCAACAGATTGAAATTCCATAAGTTGACGACATTAGGTACAGCCTCGTTCGTCCTATCCATGCGGGTTGTACCTGCATGACAGGTAGAGCCTGTCGGGATAGCCGTATCAAAACAAAAAAAATGAATGAAGAAATAAAAATCGGGATTTTTGTTTTTTTTAACATTTTTTGCATTTTAGCATTTTGGTTTATATATATTTTTAGATTTATTAAAATTTTGCCCTTGAACGAACTTACAACGAAGTTGGCTCTAACTTGGTTCGAAGTTAGTTCTAACTTGCAACAGGTAAAAACAGGGTTTTTAACGTGTTTAATTATTAAAAAATGTTAATTAATATATTAACTGATTTTATTTATTTTATGTTTTTTTACATAATAGTCACTGTACAAGGTGAATTCTATGAATAACCCCCAGATAAATCTGGGGGTTATTCATAGGTCGCGCTTCCAGCGTGTCGTGACGCTATACTGTATTGGCAGAATATACGTTTAATCCAGCTCAATAACGGCACCAAACAGAACGAGAATATTTTTATGCAATTAGTACATTTTTTACACCCCGCCTGACGGGTAGGGTGTTCAAAATCCCCCCCCCCCCCATCTTTTATCCTGCGGACAATAATTTTCGACGCATAACAGTTCTATTTTCAGAGAGATGAGCGATTTTCCAGTCGTCTAAATCTTTCAGAATCGTTTTTTCCAGGCTGATTTTAAAATCCACTCTTTTCATTTTCTTAATATTGGCTAAAAGTGGCAGGATAAAAACATGTTTAGTAACACCATTCATTTTATTTGGGGATTTTCTTCCCTTGTAA
>JAIRNV010000126.1 GCA_031257875.1 Dysgonamonadaceae bacterium | reverse complement strand
TACAAAAGTCCCAACGAAGAAGCCAATCAGCGAAAAATCAAGATGTTTAACGCCGACGAAATTGCTGTTTTCGATAAAGTGGGAATCAATTCGGTCTGTTACGGCGAAGTATTGGCCGGCATTCGTATGCCCTCAATAATATATCTCACATGGTATAAGGACGAACCGACGCGAAACGCCGTTTGGAGCGAATTTGTCAAACATCCTGACTGGTTGCGTATCAAAGAGATGAAAGAATATGCCTACACGGCAACCAATAATAAAAACCGTTTATTGTCGCCCCTGCCCTATTCGCAGTTTTAGCGGTCGGTTATTAATTGTTAATCATTGATTATTAATTGTTAGATGCAATATAAACTCTCCGAAATTTCCGGCATTCTTGGATGTGCATATTTTGGACACGATGTAGTTATCAATCACATTTTCGTTGACAGCCGTAACCGGATTGATAAACTCGATACAGCGCTTTTTGTTGCTATAAAAGGCGAACGGCACGATGGACACAATTATATCGAAGAACTTTATGCGAAAGGCATTCGCAATTTCATTGTGAACAGGGATTATCCGGCAGAAAATATTGTCGATGGAAATATTATTGCAGTGGAAAACACCCTGAAAGCGATTCAGAATATAGCTGCAAATTACAGAGATACCTTTTCGTTCCCTGTGCTGGGTATAACCGGAAGCAACGGTAAAACTTGGGTCAAAGAATGGATATATCAAATTTTCCGGAACATAAAAACAGTCAGTCGCAGCCCCAAAAGCTATAATTCGCAGACAGGCGTGCCTTTGTCTGTATTGATGGCAGACAAAGCTTCAGAGCTTGGAATATTCGAAGCCGGCATTTCGTTACCCGGAGAAATGGAACGGTTAGAAAAAATATTGCATCCTGACGTCGGGATATTTACAAACATTGGCGATGCCCATCAGGAAAATTTTACGGATATCGAACAGAAAATCGGAGAAAAACTCCAATTGTTCAAACGCTCTAAACTGCTGATATATTGTTCCGATTATTGCGCCATACATCAGGCAATTTCGAGGTCGAAACACGAATATTCCACTTTGAACTGGGGATATGGCGACGAATGTGATTTGAAGATATTGTGCAAAACAAATAGCCGGAATAAAACAATTGTCAAACTAAGATTAAACAACAGTGTATTAAGGAATAATACCGGAAATGAAGCAGAATTTGAAATCCCGTTTTCCGATTCGGCGTCGATAGAAAATGCCATGCACTGTATCGCTTTTGCATTGTCGGAAAGGCTTGACCTCAATCTGTTAAATGCAAATATAGCAAATATTAGCCCGGTTGCCATGCGTCTGGAGTTGAAAGAAGGCGCCAACAAATGCACGATAATCAACGATTCGTACAATTCGGACGTCAATTCGCTTACTATTGCGCTGAATTTTTTGGACGGACTGACGCAACACAGGAAAAAAACTTTGATTTTGTCCGATATTATGCAAAGCGAATCCGACGAGAAAAAACTCTATCTGCAAGTCTCTAATTTGTTGCAGTCGAGAGGAATCTCCCGTTTCATCGGAATTGGGGAAGCTCTGGAACGAAATTCCGGATATTTTATCGCAAACTCGAACATTCCGGATTGCAGGTTTTATCGCGATACGGATAAATTTCTATTACACTGCAATAAAGCTAATTTCAACAACGAAGCCATTCTTTTGAAAGGCGGACGACAATTTCGTTTCGAGAGAATATCGCGTTTGCTGGAAATCCAAGTGCATCAGACTGTTTTGGAAATCAACATGAATGCAATCGTAAATAATCTGAACTATTTCAAGTCGAAACTGAACGATGGGGTTAAGTTGATGGCTATGGTGAAAGCCTCGTCATACGGACACGGTTCTGCGGAAATAGCTGCCTTATTACAGTATCACAGAGTCGATTACCTGGCGGTGGCATACGCCGACGAAGGCGTCAATCTCAGAGAAGCCGGAATCACCATGCCCATCGTCGTGCTGAACACCGAACCCGACAATTTCGATATCATGATTGAGTATCTGCTCGAACCGGAAATTTATAGCCTCAACTCCTTGATTACCTTCCTGAAAACTGCTTCCGGAATGGGAGTGAGCAATTATCCGGTACATATAAAAGTCGATACAGGGATGCATCGTCTCGGATTTGTCGAAAATGACTTGCCCGAACTCTGCAATATCCTTAAAAACAGACGGGAAATTAAGGTCGCATCTGTCTTTTCGCATCTCGCCGCCTCCGACGAACAAAAGCATGACGATTTTACCGCCCTGCAAATCGATAAATTCAAAAGATTCTGTAAAGCATTGGAAAAGGAGACAGGATATTCTTTTATTAAACACATTTTAAATTCGTCGGGAATAGAACGTTTTCCCGAAGCTCAATTCGATATGGCGCGGTTAGGGATTGGTCTTTACGGCGTTGGTATTAAGGAAAACAGCAAATATCTCGCCGCCGCCGGAACTCTTAGCAGTGCCATCGTACAGGTGAAGCAGATTGACGAAGGCGAAACCATTGGTTACGGCAGGCATGGAGTGGCGACAACTCCGAAAACAATAGCCACGGTGCCAATAGGCTACGCCGACGGATTGAACCGTAAACTCGGCAACGGCAAAGGATATTTCGTTGTGAACGGGAAACCTGCTCCGATTACAGGCAATATCTGTATGGACGCCTGCATGATAGACATAACCGGTATAGATGCAAAAGAAGGCGACAGAGTGATTATCATGGGCGAAGTTCCCTCTGTTTCCGAAATTGCAAACACAATCGGCACAATTCCTTACGAGATACTGACAAGCATCTCGCAACGTGTGAAACGCATTTATATTTCCGATTGATAAAAATAGATATGTCAGACTTTTCGAAATTATACAATTCATTTGATTTTGAGGCGGAAGGCATATATTATCGATTGAAAAACGTCGTTGCAACGATTGAAGTGGAAGAATATCTCCGCCAATATCGTGATTCCGGCAGATTTATCGAATTTTGTAAACAGTGTAAGCGTTACAATGCCTGCTGGGCATGTCCTCCTTTCGATTTCGACACAACCAAAGAGTTGAATAAATACCAAAGAGCGTATATTATTGGCTCTAAAATCACATTAGACGAGGCGCTTAGAAACGAAATCGCAGGTTGGGAACGCTGTACAGCCGCAACTTACCGGATTGTCGAAGAGGTGCGTCGCGATTTGGATAACAGGTTATTAGACTTGGAAAAATTCTATCGTAACAGTCGCGCTTTCTTTGCCGGAGCCTGTCATCTGTGTCCTTCGGAAAAATGTATGCGCATCAAAGGCAAACCCTGTGTATTTCCTGACAAAATCCGTCCATCGCTCGAATCATTCGGTTTCGACATCAGTAAAACCTCGTCGCAACTGTTAAATATCGAACTGAAATGGAGCAAAGAAGGAAAATTACCCGAATATTTTGTGCTGGTTAGTGGACTGTTTACCAAGTCATAAGCCGATTGACGCTATTCATTCTAACTTGGGCGTTGCATTTATATTTCCGATTGAGGTACGTCTTTTGCGACGAATATGTCAATTGAAAAATAACGCTTCCAATCTTTCAACAAAAAAGTCTCACAAGAACATAAAATTCCGGTTATTTGACATATTGATGTGTAATTTTAACACATATAACACACATTATTTATAATTTTTATGCAAAGTAAATACATTTAAAATCAACGATTTATTGGTTTAAATAAAATTATTTTGTGAAAAATTTTGAGAGTTTAAAAGATATTTCTACCTTTGCATTATTATTACAGATTGATGGGTTATTTTAACACATCAATAATGAAGCAAAGTTTTAAAAAAAATATAAAGTTTAAAGTTTTTAGTTTTTATACATAGAGTTTTCCATGGGTTATACCCCAATCCTCCGAGACATTTTTTGTTCGGGGGATTTTTTTTGTTCGCAAATCTCTCTCCGCTTCATTGGGGATTATTGACTACGTCGAACTAAAGTTTCATATTGAACGCCTGTCGGCGTTATTTCATATCGCCGAAAATTACCTAATAATGTTTCAAGTTTCAAATACAAAAAGTGTCATAATCAGCCCATTTAACGATAATTTATCATTCGCAAAAAGAATACAAAATCTATAATAATACATTCTACAAAAAAAGTATTACTTTTGCATTCGAAATAACAAAGTGTAACGGAACAACATATCCCCTACTATCGGCTGAGCCAAGAGTTCCATTGCGAATTTGGGATTACTGTTTGATGACTAAAAGCTTTTGGAGCGTAGCTACCATCGTTATAAATTTTTTCACTTTTTGATGCAACAGTAAAGTTCCGTCCGCACTTAATAAAAAATGTAAAAAGAATGGATAATTTTGAAATTAAAGAAATGTTGACAGGACTACCGATAGTAAATCATCATGCCGGGGGCATAGATGTCGGCAGTCGAGAAATGTGGGTAACCTACACAGATCCTGAAGGGCACATATGCCAGTTTAAATCAGGCTGTTTCACTAAAGATTTGGATGAGATAGTTTGTATCTTTCAGAAAGAGAAGGTTACCGATGTAGCGATGGAATCGACCGGAGTTTATGGAGGTCCATTACGGGAGAAGTTGGAAGTATCCGGCATCAATGTAACAGTAATCAATCCAGGGATGTACAAGAAGCCGAATATTAAAGATGATTCACATGACAGTTCCTGGATACATCTGTATCATTCAGTAGATTTATTCAAGAAATCACATTTTGCGCCGGAACATTGGCGGGATTTACGGGAATACATCCACGAACGGGATGTAATAATGGTTCAAAAAGCAGTAACCTTAACACGAATGCAACGACAATTAGAAATGATGAATGTTAAACTACAACATGAAATAAGTGATATAGAAGGCGTCGGGGCAATGAAGATAATCAGAGCAATATGTGGAGGGGAAACAGATCCGGAAAAACTTGTCAGTCTTTTGAATTTAAACCTGTTCAAAGCCACTAAAGAAGACTTGGTAGAATCTTTGAGAGGTAATTATCGTACTTGTTTAGTAAATGTTCTGAAAGAAAAGTTATCAGAGTATGATTTTTTTGTATCCCAAATGCGCAAATATGAACAATATATAATAACTATATTGGAAGAAATAAGTAAATTGGAAGAACAAAAAAGAATGGTCAATGAAACAATAGCCTCAAAAGGTACTAATGAATTAAAAAAAAACGATAAGCACAAAGATCCCAAAACAGGTAAAAAGGCAAAGAAAGCACGTAAAAACGAATACAGTTTTGATGGACCAACATTCCTTTGCCGTATTTTGGGTATAGATTTGACCAAAGTGGAAGGTTTTAATGATAAAACCTTATTGTGCATATTGAGTGTTACGGGAATAGACATGAGTCAATGGAAAAGCGCTCAACAATTTGTGTCATGGTTGCGCTTGTCGCCTAGACCTAAAAAAAGCGCAAATAAAGTAGTCGGATACGATTACAGTAGAACAAAAAATCCGGCTACTCAAGCTTTTCGTTTGTGTGCGCAATCTTTACACAACAGTAAATCTCCTCTGGGGCAGTTATACCGTAAATTACTTGCCAGAAAAGGTCATAAAACTGCTATTAAAGCTGTCGCTCGGAAATTAGCTATCCTGTTTTATACACTCATTAAAAATGGAACCGAATATTCTAACGAATATTTTGAAACCGAAAAGAAAAAACAGATCGCCAAAGATGAATATAAATTGCAAAAATTAGCTAAACAACTCGGTTATAACTTGGAGAAAATTGCCTCATAATATGTTAGTTACAAAAAGCGTCATTATAACTGCAAGGAACGAAGCAGGAAGCAATACGGAAATCACTGATTGAAGTTTCCTGTCTTTTATAAATATGGGGAAAACAAAAGGTTATAAAATTAAATAACAATATGCGAATTAACAATTACATTGTATGGGGACGCGCCGATGTGGTAGCGTTCAGAAAATCCTGCAGGGTAGAGTGTTCAAAGCCATTCTCTGAAAATAGAACTGTTATGCGTCGAAAATTATTGTCCGCAGGATAAAAGATGGGGGGACTTTGAACACTCTACCCCACAGGCTGCGCCACTACAGGAACAATAATTTTTAAGGAAGACTTTGGCGGAAATGATCCGAACGATCCTTCTAATAAACCTACAGGAATACCTCAAGCACAATTTAATTACCAATGTCCCATAGCTCCCGATTCACTACCAGATGCTTATTGCATTTGTAAGCAAGGTTGTAACTATCTTAATCCGTCGAGTATTTCCTTCGCCTTTTGTCTTGATATTCTATCTGTTTCAATATAATCGGTCAGAGACGGATTATCAATTGTGTTTATCGTTTCTATTGTTTCCGATATCAGAGCGTATATGTCTGTATATTTTAT
>JAIRNV010000093.1 GCA_031257875.1 Dysgonamonadaceae bacterium | reverse complement strand
TTCATGAAAATACGGATTACGGTCTGATAGCCGGGGCGGAGAAGACTTACTCCCGAAGTTAAGTTAAAACAATCTTAAAAATATTTTTTACGAAACAGATACTTTGTAACATTTTACTGCTGCTAATTTTTCTGCTTATTAATTAAGTGGATGCTTTTGCTTTTACTCCTGCTATTATGCACAGGATGTGAATGGATGAAAGTTATTTATCCCTGAAGTGCTGGTAATATCCGCATATCCTTGCTTTTTCCAAAAATAATACTTTCCTTTGCAGTAATTAACAAATATATTTCAAGTTGCTATTTATAAACTTAACAATACGATGTATAAATATGGATTTAGATAAGTTAAGTTGACAAAAAAAAAGAAACATAACCACAAATAAAATTGAACATCAAAAAGATACGATTTATACAATGACAAAAAAGGATATTCTCGCGTTTTACCGCCATACGGCGCACCAACGGGAGCGGTGGAATAAACGGAACAGATATTATCACCGGCTGCTCGAAAAATACTTTTCATTTATCATTCCACAAGGCAAACGGGTGCTGGAAATAGGCTGCGGTTCGGGCGACCTGTTAAATGCCGTCAAGCCCGCTTACGGAGTAGGCATTGATTTTGTACCGGAAATGATCGAAATGGCGAAACAAAAGTACGGTTACTGTCATTTTCATACATGCGACGCTGAGGATATGCGGCTGGAAGAAACTTTCGATTACATTATTATAAGCGATACGCTGGGATGCCTCTGGGATGCGCAGGCTGTCATCCGGAACATTCGCAGCCTGTGCCATGCTCAGACCCGGGTTGTCATCTCTCACTACAGCTTCCTTTGGGAACCGGCGATCAAAATCCTGGAATGGCTGGGATTAAAGCAAAAGCAGCCCAACGCCAACTGGTTTTCCGGCAGAGACGTTGCCAATCTGTTAGAGTTGGAAGATTTCCAGGTAATTAAAACAGAAGGAAAAATTCTTTTTCCGCTCAATATCCCGCTGCTGAGTGTATTTCTCAACAGCTTTATCGGTAATTTACCCCTGCTGAACAACCTTTGCTTAGTTAGCCTGATTGTAGCGCGACTGTTGCCGAAAGAAAACATCCGGGCAAGCGTTTCCATCATTATACCTGCCCGAAATGAATGTGGTAATATTGAAAACGCCATCAAACGGACGCCGGCGTTCGGAACATCGCAGGAATTTATCTTCATCGAGGGCCACTCGTCCGACAATACCTACGAAGAAATGGAGCGTGTGAAAGCCGCCTGTCCCGAAAAAAATATCAAGCTGATGCGGCAAACCGGCAAGGGAAAAGGCAATGCCGTCCGTGAAGCTTTCGACGCCGCCAAGGGCGACATACTGATGATTCTCGATGCCGACCTGACCGTCCCGCCCGAAGAACTGCCCAAATTCTACGACGCTTTGTGCCGCAACAAAGGCGAATTTATCAACGGTTGCCGTCTCGTCTATCCGATGGACAAAAACGCCATGCGCTTCCTGAATATGCTCGGCAACAAGTTTTTCGGATGGTTTTTCTCCTATCTTCTGAGTCAGCCGCTGAAAGATACGCTTTGCGGAACAAAAGTCCTGTTTCGCAAAGACTATGAAACGATTAAGGCAAACCGTAGCTATTTCGGCGATTTCGATCCTTTCGGCGATTTCGATTTGCTGTTCGGTGCAGCCAAGCAGAATTTGAAAATAACGGAAATCATTATCCGCTACAGGGATCGTGAATATGGAAGCACGCAAATCAGCCGGTTCAAACATGGTCTGTTGCTGTTCGGGATGAGTTTTTTTGCGGCACGGAAAATAAAATTTATTTGAAAAAGATATATGAAGCCATTATCCGAATCCAAACTCATTATTTGCGGATTAGTCCGTAACTGTGCGAAAAATCTTGAACGCAATCTGGAAACAATGCTGAAACTCTGCAAACTGGCAAAAGACTATCATTTTATCATTTTTGAAAACGATAGCACCGACAATAGCAAGCAAATATTGAAGAAATACGCAACGTCGCCTCATTTCTCCATTTCATGCAATGATTTCGGTACATCCACATTTCCAGAAAATACAGGCGCCATTCATCCCGGATATTCAAAATATCGCATAACGAAAATGGCAAGCTATCGTAACAGTTGTCTGGATATCCTGGAGAAAGAAAAAATAAGCGGCGATTATGTGATTGTGCTGGACTGGGATTTGAAAAAAATAAAACTGAGGGGAATTATAGAGAGTTTTTCTCTTGACTGTGAGTGGGATGTCATCTTTGCCAACGGCATATCCAACTTTCCCGTCATCCCTGTTAAACGCTATTTTGATACATACGCTTTGGTAGAACTGGGTAAAGAAAAAATACCGCAAACGATGCAAAGTATATTTGAGAATCAACGCCGTTTTGCATTTTTGAAGGCGGGTATGCCGCTTTTCCCTGTCGCATCCGCTTTTGGCGGGCTGGCAATTCACCGAAAAGTTGCCATGGAGGAATGTCGTTATGGCATTTTTCCCAATGAAAACGAACAGGTGGAATGCCGTTCCGAACATTTCTATTTTTATCGGGAAATACATAAACGGGGATTTGATCGCTTTTTCATCAATCCCTCCATAAAGATTTGCTATCCCAATATCCTCTATGATGTAACCAAAAGATATGGAATAAAATTTGTGTTGACGTTCGCCGTCAACACCATTCATAGACATTGCAAACTGTTTATTAATAAATTATATTAACATGAATCCATTACAAACAAAACAAAACGACAAATGGGCGCGTTTAATTATCTTCTCGCAAAATATGGCACGCAGATTGAAAGTACCCCCGTTTATTAAAACCGCTGTTATCAGTTATCTTGGCATTCGACGATTGCAAACTTGCAAAAAGCGATGGTTGGTAAACACAAATGACGGAGAGCCATATTTTGATATTAACGGCGCAAAATTGCCAGATGTAACGAATATCTCCGGTTATAAAACTTCGCTTGCGTACGTTTTGGAAGATACTTTTCACGTACCCTATTTTTACAACGACAATCACGACAGGGCGATTGTGGAACAGGTGGACAAATTTATGATAGAAGGCCCATACGGCTACACTGATGGCCGGTTTGACGTAACGGTTAAAAAAGGTGACGCAGTGATTGACGCGGGTGCGTGGATTGGCGATTTCAGCGCTTACGCGGCAAACAAAGGCGCAACGGTTTATGCTTTTGAACCGGTAAAATCCACCTATCAACTTCTATGCAAAACTCAAATGTTAAATAATATTAAGGGGGGGGGGATTTATCCTGTCCGGAAAGGATTAAGCAGCATGGAACAGAATGTTGATATTACAATCAATACAAAAATCAGCGGTGCAAATTCAACGGTTATTACAGACAGTTCACACAAGTCGTCCGAAAAAATTACGCTTACCACTATTGACCGGTTTGCGAAAGAAAATAATCTGGAACGGGTAGATTTTATCAAAGCGGATATTGAAGGAGCGGAAAGGGACATGCTCCGCGGAGCAACAAATGTTTTGCGGACTTTTGCACCGAAACTTGCGATTTGCACATATCATTTGCCTGATGATCCGCAAGTTTTGGAACAAATTATTAAGCAGGCAAATCCTAAATACAGGGTTATACATACGCGCCACAAACTGTTTGCGTCCACTGTTTACTGACAGCATTTGAAAGGAAGTTATGAGTTATATTAAAAAGTGTCTTTCCAATCGTCTTGTGCGTTTCTTTTTAGTTGCCGGGATTAACGTTTCTTTTGGAACCTTAGTGTATGCTTTGTTTATTTTTATTGGTCTTGGGTATGCATTGGCTTCGGTTTTAGGAGTAATTACGGCTATTATTTTTAATTTCAACACGTATGGAACATTCGTTTTTGGGAACAAGCGATACATATATATTTTTCGTTTTGCCTGCGTATATGGTATTATGTGTGCCGTAAATATCGGGGGAATTTACATGTTTAAAAATTTCGTATTTGTATCAAATACATTTTTTTCTAATTTAATATGTGAACTATATGAAATGTTTCATGATTATTTAAATCAAAATAAAATACAGGAAATAGTAGCCGGCATTTTAATGACTGTCCCTGTTGGTTTATTGGGATTTACACTTAATAGAAAATTTGTATTCTTAAAATGAAAAAGAAAGTAAAGAGTAAAAAAGCGGAAAAAACGCTGCTTGATAAAATGGATCATTGGCTGGATAATAACGCCAATGTGTGTTTTTGGTTCATTTTTGCCATAACAGGCATCATTTCCCTGTTGCTGTATGATCCCAGGGTAAGCCTCACCGGTGACGATTCGGGATATATACTGGGTGCAAACAGTTTTATAAAAGATTTTCACTTTCCGGGTTCGCAAGCGGCGCTGTACATGGTTGCACTATCGCCTGTAACGTACTTTTTCGGCACGGCCCTGTTCCCGATGAAAATGTTTTCCCTGCTGTCGATGCTCGGATTTATGTATTTTACATTCAAAGCGTTTCGCCATCAAATTCCCGCATCCATTCTCATACCCGTCTTGGCGCTTGTATCCGTCAATTCGTATGTGCTTTACTATGCAAGCCAGACCTACTCCGAAGCGTTTTACATGTTTATGCAATCGCTTTTTATTTATGTACTTTTCCTATTTATCATAAAAGACAAACCGGAACATGCGGGATGGAAGACAGATGTCAAAATTTTTACGTTGGTTGCATTATCGGCGCTGGGTGTTGCACTGACCCGTCCCGCCGGATTTTCTGTTATTGTCGCGACGACAGGATATTTTTTATTTTACAGGCAATGGAAAAATCTGGGCTTTTTCCTATTGAGTTTTGTTGCTTTGTACTTTGCCTGGTCTTTGCTGAAAGGCTGTATATGGGACGAAGGCGGAATGCAACTGATAGCCAGGGCAGGCAGTTCCATGGGTAAAAATCCTTACAGACCGGAAGAAGGAACCGAAGATTGGGCGGGTATTCTGGTACGGTTTTGGCAAAATTCGGAACAATACCTCTCCAATGGACTGTTCCGGATAATGGGCTTCAAATATCAGATAGGGGAAAACAGTTTTCTCCGTACGATACTTGTTTATGCCGTTGCGCTTGGCGGTTTATGCTTATCTTTTAAACGAAGCAAACATTTGTTTTCCGTAATCACCATTACAGGCGTTTTTCTCTTTGTAACATTTATTGTAATAGCTGTATTCTGGAACCAGGAACGCCTGATCATTCCGGTTTATCCGTTCATTTTGATGAGCATTTTCGCCTGTCTTTATTATTTGCTGTCGAAAAACAGCGCCCGCAGGTTTCAGTTTCTGTATCCGGTTTTCATCGGAATATTATTTATTCTCGGATTAAACGGCACGATGAAAGCCATTCCCGAAGCCCTGAAATTGACCAACCAATACAGCGGACTTACTCCCGACTGGATCAACTACCTGAAAGCGAGCGAATGGGTGGGCAAAAATCTGAATGAAAAAGAGCTGGTCGCCTGCCGGAAACCGTCAATGTCTACTGTTTACGGTAAAGGTAAACCTTTTTACGGCATCTATAGCGTTCCGACGGGCAATGCCACCGCTTTCATGCACGAATGGACAAGCACTCCCGACCGGTACGTCGCCGTCCAAATATCCGATCAGACTTACAGACAATTCGGCGCTTTGCGGAATTTCTACCGCGCCCGTGTAGAACTGGACAGACAGGCGCTATGGATATTGAACCGTTCCGAAAGTCTGAACAATACGCTCAATCAAATTGGTATACAGCCCCTGACCCTGCCGCAAATGCAGGAATTAAGCGCACAAGTGAACAATAATTTCGGAATATTTTATGCCGATACTTTACTTCATCAACTGAAAAAGGGAGGGGTTACACACATCATGACTGCCAACCTGCGTATCAATCCCGCACAAAAAACAGGACACACAGTCAGTACCGTCGAACGTTATGCTTTTTATATTCAGGAAAAGTATCCGGGCCTGTACCGGCTGATTTATCAGGAAGGCGCCAATGAGAATGAACCGGCGCAGATATATGAAATCGACTGGTCGCTTGTTGACGGCTTAAAGGAATTCAACTAAAAATCGTACCTTTGCGGCATCATTTTTTAAACTCAATACATGATGGAAGCAAAAACACCCAAACGCATACCTTACGGCAATACAAACTTTGAAAAAATAAGAACGGAAAACTATGTTTACATAGACAAGACACAGTATATCGAACTGCTGGAACGGGAAAACAATGACAGTCTGTTTTTGACCCGTCCGCGCAAATTCGGGAAAAGTCTGTTTTTTTCAATGCTGTCCAGCTATTATGACATTAATCAGGCCGACAAATTCGACCGCCTCTTCGGCGACCTGTACATCGGTAAACACCCGACCCCGAAACATAATACCTGCATGGTTTTGAATCTGGATTTTTCAGGTTTAAACACTGCAAGCGAAGAGGCTTTCGCGGTTTCTCTTTCAGGTAAGATACAGGATAACGTTCGCAATTTTTTGCGTAAATATGAATATCTTTTTCCGAAAGGAGATATTTACAGGGAAGAAATAAATATTGAACAACCGGGCGTTGGTTCATTACGGAAAGCCTTTAATGCAGCAGAAGCTGCCAACAAAAAAATCCTGATCATCATAGACGAATACGATCATTTCGCCAACGACCTGATAGCGCAGGGCACCCGTACGGGAGACGATATTTACAGGCATATAGTAAGGGCAAACGGAATAATCCGCGATTTTTACGAAACCTTAAAAGAAGGAAACAAAACCGTAATAGACCGTATTTTCCTTACAGGGATAACCCCTATTATGCTCGACGATGTTACCAGCGGCTTCAATATTGCAAATAACCTGTCGCTTAAAAAGAAATACAACGAAATGCTGGGCTTCACACAGGAAGAAGTCGGTACGCTGATGCGGGAAACAGGGGTTGATCCGGGCAGGATTACCGTAAATATTGAATTGCTGTACAACGGTTATCTTTTCCATGCCGACGGCGAACACAGGGTATATAACCCTGCGATGATGCTTTATTTACTCGACTGCATATCCGCCGACGGAGCTATAGAAAACATTATTGACGACAATCTGAAAACAGATTACGGAAGACTGCAGCGATTGGTGCAGCATGAGGCAAACCGGTCGCAGTTAATACGGATAGCAGAGGATAACGGTATAGGAGCGGATGTTGTCCACAGATTTTCCATAGATAAAATGCAGGACAACGAGTATTTCATTTCCCTGCTGTTCTATCTCGGACTGCTGACTGTGGACAGGGACAGGGAAGGAGCGCCCTATCTTAAAATACCGAACTACTCCATACGCACCATCTACTGGGATTATATATTAAGGATAACCGAAGACTGCAACAGGGAGGTGGCGATTAATTACCAGCAGCAGTGGGAAGCTGTTAAGATGCTTGCCTTCCGGAACAATCCGCGGCCTTATCTTGATTATGTCAGTCAAAAAATATTGAGCCGGTTATCCAACCGCGATTTGGAGCGTTTCGACGAAAAGTACATCAAAATAGTCCTGCTGTGTGGACTGTTCCGCAGCAACATGTATCTGCCCGTCACGGAAATGGAAGTGGAACACGGTTATATGGACATTTACCTTCAGCGCAGTTCCCGTTTGCCCAACATTCCCTGCGAATGGGTCTGGGAGATTAAATATGTCAAGGCGGGTGATGCCAAAAGCAGGAAGAGCGCCGTATTGAAGGCAAAACGCGAAGAATCCCGTGCGCAGCTCCAAAAATACCGCTCGTCGCATCTGTTTGCCGGCCGCACCGATGTAAGATTCCTGTCCGTAATCTTTATCGGAAAAGACAGGTATGAAATGGAAGAAATATAAAGGAATGGGTTTAAAACGGTAACGCCTGCGTCCAAAGTGTCCGGACGCAGGCGTTCAATATGTTTGGGCGGGAAAATCGTTAAAACTTAAAATCAACCCCGATACCGAAAGATTTATTTGTTCTTCCGAAAACAGTAGAACTCTTTACGGTAGAAATAACGGGCGTTTCGGCCGTCCAGTCTTCATAATCCGTGAAAAGATAAGCCGCATTAATCCGTATATTTTCCGTAACATTCCATGCGCCGCCAAAGCCAAACGATACCGAATGTAAGAAATAATTCAAATCGCTCTGAAATTCATCCGTCACAGCGCTGCGGGTAAACTGCGCGCCGCAACTGACTAAGAATTTCGGATTAAAACGGTATTCCACGCCGGCCAGATATTCATTCGTACCGTCGTTGATCTTTTTTTGCTTGTTGTCCAGCATTTTGGCATCGGAATCAAAGAAGTGATGATAACCGGCCGATACGGTCAGGGCGGGGAGAATATCGTACTGTGCGCCGATACTCAACAAGGCCGGAATATCGTAAGGCGTTTTGAAAGCATCGTCGAACGGCGCTTGTCCGGTCGTATTTTCCTTCGTTTCGTTGGTTAATTCAATCGCCGACTTAAATTCGTAGGTGACGCCGACATTCAGATTATTCCATTTATAATCCAGGCCGATGATTGGCGCAAATCCCGTGCCGGTTTGTTTTAAATCCAGATTCATGTCGCCTACATTAGGAACTACATCCTGCACAGGCACATCTACTCCAGCTGCACTACGCAACTGAATATCTTTAAGATAACCTTCATAACCGTTATTCACATAATTCAAACGCAAGCCTAAGTAAGCGGAAAAATTATCTAAAATAGAATAAGTAACGCCCAATTGTCCGCCGAAGGTTATTGAAGAACCCTTCAAGTTGCTTTCTAAGGAATATCCTGTGAAATCATCAATGCCCGCCTTTTGGTTGACTGATAAAGGAATCATTGAAATTTGCGATTCAAACAAAGGCAATCCACTTGCAAATTCAAGCGTTCCGCCGCCGCCGACTACACTGAAATTGCCCGAGAAAACCCAGTCGCCTGTCTTGTAAGCCGCCTGTAAAGAGGGAATCACCCATGCGGTGGCTTTTCCTTCAAAGTATTTTGTTTCTTTACCCCCAAAGCCTGCGAAAGGCGCAAATGTAGTTGTTAAAGAACGCGTCTGAAAAGCGCTTTGATTATTAATCGAAAAACTGAAACCCTCATGCTTTAGAAAAGCCAAACCCGCCGGATTCGTATAAGCCGCATCGATCTCGGTGGAAGCGCCCCGCGCCGGATTTCTCAGAAAAGATACATTTTGATTCGTGTTGGTCAACAAACCTCCGGCTAAAACCTTATTACACATTAAAAAGGCAACCGCAAATAGAAATAGATTTTTCTTCATTGTTATATAATTTAATAATTAAAAGGCTGCAAAGGTAGTCAAATTCCGGCACAATCCAAATTGTCGCATACGAAGGCTAAATCGGCAGCAATTCAGGGATAAATAAATTTCATCCATTCACATCCTGTGCATAATAGCCGGAGCAAAAGCAAAAGCATCCACTTAGGAATAAAAAATAAATAATATATAACAATCAACTCCGTGTCCCTCCGTGAAATCCACTCCGTGAAACTCCGTGTTGTGAAAATTATTAAACACGGAGTTTCACGGAGTGGATTTCACGGAGGGACACGGAGGGGAAACTTAAAATTGCTATATCTTGTTTATTTCACATTACTTATAAATATGAGTTACGGGTAGACAGTTTGACTGCGCTCCCGTTTTGGGGGACTTTCGTACCAGTACGAAAACGTCCTGACGACTTTTTGGCAATTTCGTACCACTACGAAAACGTCCTGACGACTTTTTGTGGATTTCGTAGCGGTACGAAAAGGTCCTGACGACTTTTTTGAACTTTCGTACCAGTACGAAAACGTCCTGACGACTTTTTGGGGCTTTCGTACCGGTACGAAAATGTCCTGACGACTTTTTGGAACTTTCGTTCCAGTACGAAAACGTCCTGACGGCTTTTTAGCGCTTTCGTACCAGTACGAAAATGTCCTGACGACTTTTTGGAACTTTCGTACCAGTACGAAAACGTCCTGACGGCTTTTTGGCGCCGTCGATCGCGATCAAAACCGTCCCGACGACTTTTTGGCGTTTGCGGAGTGCGGCGAAAACGTCCTGACGACTTTTTGACGTTTGCGGCGTGCGTCGCAAACGTCCTGACGACTTTTTGGCGTTTGCGGCGTGCGTCGCAAACGCCCTGACGACTTTTTGACGTTTGTGTCGACTGACAAAACCGTCCTGACGACTTTTTTGCGTTTGTGTCAACTGACAAAACCGTCCTGACGACTTTTTGGCGTTTGTGTCGACTGACAAAACCGTCCTAACGACTTTTTGGCGTTTGTGTCGACTGACAAAACCGTCCTGACGACTTCCTGGCGTTTGCGTCAGCTGACAAAACCGTCCTGACGGCTTCCCGGCGTTTGTGTCATCTGACAAAACCGTCCTGACGGCTTTTTGGCGTTTGTGTCACCTGACAAAACCGTCCTGACGGCTTTTTGGCGCCGTCGATCGCGATCAAAACCGTTTGTTGACCTTAAGGCACGGGATGTTCAAAAATACCCTGTTTACGGTATTGCGGACAATAAAAATACGACCGACCTTTGTAGAATCAAAAAAAGAGCGCTTCACCCGTTCGACTGCAAATTGACTCGGTGAAACGCTCTGCGCTTAAGATATAAAGCTGTGGCAAAGGTAGTAAAGTTGTTTCAATGCACCGTATGTGTATTCCTCTTTTCTGTACACTGTTCGGTTTTCGCACAACAGGACAGGGGCAGTGTGTCTATATGCGGACAAATCCTGGATGCAAAAACCAATACTCCACTTATCGGAGCAACTGTTTCCATTGCGGACGGTAAAACCGGAACCGCATCCGATATGGAAGGAAAGTTTATCCTTAATATCAAGTCGCTTCCCGTAAAATTTTCCGTTAATTATATTGGTTATAAAACGTTTGAAATAGATGTGTATGAATACATGAAACCGCTGATTATTGAGTTGCATGAAAATCAAAACGTGCTAAGCGAAGTAGTGGTGGTGGGCTACGGCAATCAAAAGCGCAAAGAGTTAACCGGTTCTGTTGCTTCGGTCGACAAAGTAGCTTTACAGCAGTCGGCTGTTTCAATTGATGACTTGCTTGGCGGCGCCGTTTCGGGGGTCAATGTAACACAAATTTCCGGACAGCCGGGGGCCGGTTCGGAAATCCGTATCCGCGGAGGCAACTCCATCTATGCCAGCAACGAGCCGCTGTATGTGATTGACGGCTTTATTTATTTCAGCGAAAAAGGGGCGACGCAGGCGGGCGTTACCGGTATCGAAAGCAGCCTCAATCCGCTGGCTTCCATCAATCCTTCGGACATCGAATCCATAGAAATATTAAAAGATGTATCGGCAAAAGCCATCTACGGATCACGCGGCGCAAACGGCGTGATACTCGTAACTACCAAAAAAGGCAAAAAAGGCGGGAACAGCATTCATTATCAATATTCCACCGGCATAGATAAACCGGCGAAAAAACTCGGTTTGCTGAACGCGGAACAGTGGACGAAAATACATCAGGAACATCCGGCTTATTTCTATAACAGTCCCTGGGGCGACCCTGCTTACAACGCGTTTACTGCGGCTCAGCTGGAAGCAACCGGCAAACCGACAGATTCCAGCTGGCAGGACGCCGTATTGCAAACCGGCTCAACACAAACATACGAATTGTCTATCAGCGGCGGAGATGATAAAACCCGTTACCTCCTGTCGGGCAACTACACCGACCGGCAAGGGATTATAATCAATTCCGGATTCAAACGTTACAGCGGACGTATCAATTTAGACCGGGAGCTGTTCTCTAATCTTACGGTTGGCGTAACGGTTTCTGCCAACAAAAGTACGCAGGATGCGCTCACCACCCTGTCGGCCGGTGATTATGCCGGCAGCAGCAATCCGTTTAAATCGGGTATTACCAATTCACTGGTGTATGCGTTGTTTATGCCGCCTGTGATTCCGGTGCGCGATGCCGTTAAAAACGATTACAACTACTACAATCCGTTTGAATTGACCGAATTGCGCTACTACGACCAGGCGGCAAACCCGGTATCGGATTTGAAAAACAGCATCGGACAAACCTTGAGTACATCCTTACTGGGTAATTTTTTCGCCAAATACCATCTGCCGTACATAGAAGGATTGGCTGTAAAATTCAGTGCGGGAACAAATGTCAATTACATTACACAAAACTTTTTTGCACCGCCTTATACTGTTCTCGGCATCAATCAGGACATACGGGGCAGAGGCGCTGTGGGCAACCGGAATACGGCTGTAAACCAGTCGGAATACCTGCTCACCTACACCCGACAACTGACTCCCATCCATTATATCGACCTCCTGGCAGGATATACGAATCAAAAAACCAACACAAATATTGTACTCAGCCAAACGACTCATTTGGAAGATTTCAACGATTTGGCAATGTCTACCGGAACGAAAAAACTTTTTAACAGAGCCGAGAAGGCTTCTCTGAACTCCATACTTGCACGGGCTAACTACACCCTGCTGGAAAAATATAATCTCACAGCTACCTGGCGCGCCGATAAATCTTCCCGTTTTGCAGAAAAACACCAGTGGGGATATTTTCCTTCGGTTGGCGTTTCGTGGAATGTGAGTGACGAGTCGTTTTTCGCAGGGGCAAAAAGTGTTTTGTCCCTCCTGAAACTGCGTGCTACTTACGGCGCTACCGGCAATCAGGAAATCGGATTCAGCGAAGCGCTGGCCTATTTCGACTCAAGCGGCAGATACAACGGCGAGGCAGCCTATATCCCCGGCAATCCGGGTAATGACGAACTGACATGGGAAACTACCGGCGAATACAATATCGGCATTGATGCGGGATTTTTAAGTGACCGGTTGAAGTTCGTCGCCGATGTTTATTACAAGGAAACCAATGATTTGCTGGTAAAAGTAGAGCCGCCTTTCGGCTCGGTAAGCACTGAATTGCAAACCGTAAATCTCGGAAACGTAACCAACCGGGGTTTTGAACTGGCATTGAATGCACGGCTCATAGAGCGGCGAAGATTTACATGGGTTGCTTCCGCCAATTTTGCCCGTAATATCAATACAATAACCGGGCTGGGCGAGAGCAACAATATGACGGTGGGCGACCAGCAGGAAAAAATATACCGGGAAGGCGAAGCGGTGGGTTCATTCTACGGCTTCGCGTATGAAGGCGTGGATGCGGAAACCGGCGATATTATATTGAGTAATCTGGACGACAATCCCAAAATCACCGCAAGGGGCGACCGCACCATACTGGGCAGCATACAGCCTGATTTCACTTACGGATTTTCTACCAGCTTCACCTGCCGCCGCTGGGATATGTTTATATCCCTGCAAGGCTCGCAGGGCAACGAGGTATATAATAAGCTGCGCCGTCATCTCTCCGAGGGCAACAGTACATATAATCTCTCGGCGGATGTTTTGAATGCCTGGACCGAAGAAAAGCCGTCAAACACACCGCGGGTTGGCGCCGATATTACCGGCAATACCAACGCAAACACCCTGTATAGCCGCTATGTGGAAGATGCTTCTTTCCTGAAAATACGAAACATCACACTGGGCTATAACCTGCCGGTAAGAATAAGCAAAACGCCGGTGCAATTCCGCGCCTTTGTGTCGGCGCAAAACGTATATACGTTCACAAAATATACCGGTTACGACCCCGAAATAGCGGGAGGCATAGACACGGGCGTTTATCCCGCATCGCGGACGTTTTTGGCCGGCGCCGGTATTACGTTTTAGACAGTAAGGGTTTTGCGTAGCAGTACGAAATCTCCAAAAAGCCGTCAGGACGCCGTCGTATCAGTACGCAGGTTTTTTTTTAATAAGTATGTGTGAAATTTTAAGTTAAAAATAATACAAACTATTCAGTGATTTATACTTGGTATAAACAATTTAATTCTAAAAAAAACAATGATTACAAAAAAGAAACTTTTATTTGCCGCAGCATTGATGCTGTGTTTAGGTACGGTGCAAGCGCAGGGAACGCACTTGCTGGTACACAGTGGCGCCGCTGCTGCTCAAACGATTGCGTTGAGCAGCATTGACAAAATCACCTTTTCGGACGGCGCGGCAAACGTGTCGTACAGGGATGGCGCAAGTGAACTCTTCAATCTGTCGTCGATTTCGCGGCTGACATTCGCTGCTTCGGGCGGGACGGGAATAAAGAATGATGCGCCGGATGTTTCCACGCTCAGGCTCTATCCCAATCCTGTGCGCGACAAACTGTTTGTGACAGGCGACTCCCGGATTGAGTCAATTACCGTATGGGGCTTGCAGGGAAATGTGCTGCTGCGTAGCAACGTACAGTCATCGTCGGCAACATTGTCGCTTGGCTTTTTGCCAAAAGGCATTTATGTGATTCAGGTAAAGCGTGCAGACGCTATCAGTACTCAAAAAATTATTAAACAATGAAAAATTATCAAACAATGAAAAAGAATTTATTCAAAGCGGCTATTGCTGCATTATTGTTAGTCGCAGGCACACAAGCCCATGCGCAGACAGAGAATGTATTTGTGTACGGCAACAACGGTCATGTGCTGTTTACAAAAACAGTAGGGGAAATTGACAGCATTACCTTTCTGGTTCTGACAGAACCCACGACCGCTGTGGCCTCAGAAGAAGCCCGGGCTTTGGCCAATGCTGTTTACGGTCCGTTGCAAACCCTGAGTTCTTCGTACTCTTTCCTGCTTGAATCGGCAACCGAAACTACGGTTTCTTTTGAAGGCGCGGATAACGTCGAAGGCCCTCTGGTGAGTCAGCTGGATATTGAGGAGGATAACAAGTATGCAATCAAGGTATTCAATCGTTTGTACAGCAGTATTGCCGCAGCCAATCTGGCTATAGACCAAATCGCCGCACTTCCCGTGTCTGCTACATTGAATCAAGCCGGCAAAGACTTGTTGATAGCCCGCGCCAAATTTGTACGCGGCTACGATTATTTCCAGCTCGTCCAGCTCTTTGGAGAAGTCCCGCTGATTTTAAGTTCTGTTCCTGCAACGATTGCAACACAAAGTTCAACACGCAAATCAATTGATGATGTTTACACTCAAATCGTGAGCGACTTGACGGCTGCTATTCCACACTTGCCGGTGGCTGATGCCAACAAGTCAAATCCTTCGCAACTGGCGGCAAAGACCGTTTTGGCCAAGGCTTACCTCACCTGGGGACAAAAACCGCTTTCGCAAAGCGAAGTTGACGCAATTAAAACGGCAAAAGTTGACCCGCAAAAGCCGGCGGCAGACAATGCCAAACTGCAACAGGCAATCGGCTATGCCGATGAAGTAATCAACAGCGGAAAATACCGCTTGCTGTCCGATTTCAACAAAATATGGGGAGCGACCAACGAAAACAATGCCGAAGTAATTTACTCTATCCACCACGACGGTGACGGTCAGGGCGATGCACAGGGCAATCACCAGACACACTGCGGATTTACTTGGCCGACAGATGAACGGGCAAATCCACACATCCAGTATGCCGACATCACGTTTGAAAATGCAATCCCGTATAGCGACGCCCGCAGGTTATACTCTTATCTCACGCATGTAACGTATGACAACCAGGAAGCTGATACCCTGACCTGGCCGCTCAGCGTTGTCCGTCCGGGTAAATGGGTTCACAGAAAATGGGATGGAATCAACCACGCAGAAGGAGTGAGCACTCAGCTGAACGACATCGACCATATCGACTTCCGCCTGGCTGAAGTATATCTCATCAAAGCGGAAGCCCAGTTTTATGCCAACAGTGGCGACAAAGGTTTGGATGCCATCAACGCACTTCGCACAAGAGCAGGCGTAGATTCACTGGAGACTGTCACCGAAGACGATATACAAAAAGAATGGGGCTATGAATTTGCTTTTGAACAAAAACACTGGATAAACCTGGTACGCTGGAGAACGCTGATTAAATCCGTACTCGACAAAGTGCCGACCTACGAATATTACAAACCGGCATACAACGACAGAGCACAGTTTGAAGCGCTTCCGGGTGCAGATCCAGGCAGATTTGATTTCTATACAAGAATTTACAAACACTTGCACGCAAAAACAGCGAATATCGACGGACATTACTACCGTTTCCCTATTCCTTTGAGTGAGAACGGTCAAAATTTAGGTATCAACGGACAAAATCCGGGGTATGAGTAATTGAAAAATTGAACAGTGTTTAAAAACAAACCCGCCCGAAGAAACAGTTTTTGGGCGGGTTTGTTTTTTTGGTAGTGTCTTAAATTATCAGGATGAATTATTTCCATATGTTCCAGTTTTGTAATAATACTTCTCAATGTACATCCCAATCACATTATCGTGTATCTGTTCATTTTTTGAAAAACA
>JAIRNV010000168.1 GCA_031257875.1 Dysgonamonadaceae bacterium | reverse complement strand
TTTTTCATGTTTTATAATATTAATATCATAACGACTTGACAGATTTTTTAGTATTTAAAAAATGTTAAAAATCCAGCGCGGAACAATTAAATTCTTTTTTTTCTTCCGAACACGACTGGCCGTATCCATCCAAACGATTCGACGAGGCTGCTTGAGTTTCGGAAAGCCAGAGAAGAAGCTTTTGCCGAAAATCTGATTGCCGGCGCTACGGTAAAAGCAAGCAATACAAGGGGAAATTCACCGGAATACAAGCCCTGTAATGTAACTGATGCGGATTTCGATACCTACTGGACTACCGATGACAACAAACCGACTCCGTATATAGAAATCAATTTGAAGAAGACCGGGACTTTCAACCGCCTGCTTTTACAGGAATATATACCTTTAGGTCAACGGGTGTCGTCATTTAGCGTAAAATATCGGGATGAGAAAACCCGGGAATGGATGGAAGCGGTCAGCGCCACAACCATCGGATACAAGCGCATATTACGCTTCCCGGCCGTAACGGCGCAAAAAATAAGGATTGAATTTGAGGCCCTGGCCTGTCCGGTCATAAGCGCTGTTGGGATATATCAATCGCCTGAATATTGAAACTCCTGTTTTGATGCACAAAGGATCAAGTTTGTACTTCAGAAGTACGAATCTGAGTCTCCAAAGTACAAAGCCGATGTTCGGAAGTACAAAAGCCATTTTCAATGACAAAGGAAATCAGACAGCAGGCTGTGATAACATAAACTCTATATGTTTATCCGATAATTGATTGTACTGATAATATTCTCTGTGTGATTTTTCTCCAACTAAGTTATTGATAGAAACATCAAGTATCTTTGCTATTTGGAGAAATTTCTCCAAAGAAAGTTTGGTTTGATTGTTTTCAATTTTTCTGTATGCGGAATCTGAAATATTTAACTCCATAGCCATATTTTCAAGAGAATAACCTTGTATTCAATAGTAAATCATTGAAGATACATCAATCATTTCATGCAAAAGTGCAAAAACTTATACCGTTTGATTTGTATGAATGGAAAGCAGGAATAAGGAAGAATTTTATTTTTCTGTTAATTATTCATTGAATTTATAATTTTGCTATCCATTCATATTTATGTGCTTACGATAAAATTTGCCCTTTTCAAAATTGACGGAAACAACGGGGTAAATTCTATTTTATATTTAAGGAATACAAAATAAATAACAAGTAACAATCCACTCCGTGTTTATTTCGCATTACTTAATGCATCCGTATGGATTACGGATACAGGTCTTGGAAATATAAAAATATTTACATCCCTTTGCGCGCAAATATTTCAAACAAATTACCAGCCCGAGATTGACATTCACGGCATCGCCTCCAAGGCGGAAATGTACAACATTACTACCCCGCCGAACATATCGAAGTTCAATTCGACGGTATTGAGGAAATCAACGGCATGATAGCCGAAATCGTAAACCACGTAACCGGCGAAATCGACCTCACCATTAATGCCGGCGCCATCTTTTACGTGCGCGTTACGGGACTGAAGATTGAATCCGACGACCTTCATACCGACCAGGCCGGCCTGTTCCTTAAAGACGCAACTACCGGTGTGCGCACCAAAATCGACGCCGTAAACATCGACCTCAACATGCCGCATGAAATCCGTGCCATTGCACCGGCAACAATCACTGCGGGACAGCAGTATTATGTTGTCGTATGCACGCAATCATCAGCAAAAAGCAACGGTCATCTGCTAAAAGATATCAGGGAAATGAAATCGGACTTTTCTGTTATAGCACAGTAACCGCGTAATATACAAAACGGCACAGGGAAAGCCGGCTCTCCTGCTATTAGGAGGCCGGCTTTTCTGTATTGGGGGGCTTGCCCGCCCTGCTGCAGTATGAGCAACCCCCTGCATTAGGGGAGCTATCCCCCCTGCACTGGGAGGGCTGTTGTACAAAATCATACCGCACGGTGAAGGGTGAAGTCCGGTCGGGCAGAAATTCCCGCGCCTGCCGAATCAGTAATTCAACATGATTATTGGCCGCAAGTGCATAAACGTCAAACAAATCCCGGCGCTCGCGGATAACATCCAAAGCCTGAGTCCCGATTGAGCCGGTTGAGCCGAGAATGGCTATTTGTTTTTTCCCGTTTTCCATTAGGAATACAAAATAAATAACAAATAACAAACAACTCCGTGTCCCTCCGTGAAATCCACTCCGTGAAACTCCGTGTTTAATAATTTTTATAACTACGGAGTTTCACGGAGTGGATTGTTACATGTTATTTATTTTTTTATTCCTTATTAAAAAACGTAAAAAATGCAAAACATTGAACCCATTCCTGTCTGGATTTTAATTCCGTTTGCCGTGCAGTTGCTTGTTATTGCCCTGGCGCCGCTTTTTGCGGAGCGCCGGTGGGAAAACAACCGCAACAAACTGATTGTTTCGCTGGCGCTTAGCGTCCCGATTGTTATCTTCATGTTTCACAACGGGCTCATGGAGAACCTCGAACATCAGATGCTGTTTGATTATTTGCCGTTTATCATCCTTTTGGGGGCGCTCTTTGTCGTTACCGGCGGCATTCATCTCAGGGGTGACATTAAGGCGCGGCCGGGCGTGAATACGCTTTTCCTGGCCATAGGCTATGTCCTGGCTTCGATAATGGGTACGACGGGCGCCGCGATGCTGCTTATCCGTCCCGTGCTCAAAACCAACAGTCAACGGGAATTTAAGATGCACACCGTGTTGTTTTTCATTGCTGCCGTTGCCAATTGCGGCGGATTACTCACTCCGCTGGGCGATCCGCCGCTGTTTCTGCTTTACCTGCGCGGTGCGGATTTCACCTGGTTTATGAATTTATTGCCCGAATGGCTGTTGACCGGCGTAATTTTACTGGGCGTTTATTATGCGGTGGAAAGCTATTTTTTCAGGAAGGAAGCATGGCAAAACATTTCCGCCGACATGCGCGAACAGATTCCTTTGCGCCTTTCGGGAAATGTGAATTTTATTTTTCTGCTCGGCATTGTGCTGTCGGTAGCGTTCATCAATTCTACTTATATTCCGGCAATGGGCGACGAACATGCGCCGGTCTGGATTAAATTCCTGCGTGAAACAGTCCTGCTGGCGATGGTTGCGGCTTCTTTGATTTTTACAAAAAAGAAAGTGCGCCGTTCAAACAAATTCACCTGGGCGCCCATCCTCGAAGTGGCGGCGGTTTTTCTGGGTATTTTCGTAACCATGACGCCGGCTTTGATTTTCCTCAACCAGAACGCCGCAAGTATGGGCTTACATGCCCCCTGGCATTTTTATTACGCCACCGGCGTATTGAGTTCGTTTCTGGATAATGCGCCGACCGCTTTGGCGTTTTACAGCGTTGCACAGGGATTACCGGCCGTTCCACCCCTGGTAGCGGGGATTCCCGAAGTTTTGCTCAAAGCCATATCCGTCGGCGCGGTATTTTTCGGCGCGATGACCTACATCGGCAACGGGCCTAACTTTATGGTGAAAGCAATCGCTGAAGAAAACGGCGTGAAAATGCCCGGATTCTTTGCCTACATGTTGAAATTTTCGTTGATTGTGCTGCTTCCGATATATATTCTGGTGCAGTTGATATTTTGGTAAAAGGTAAAAGGGTAAAAGGTAAAGGGTAAAAGGTAAAAGGTAAAAGGTGAAAGGTACCGGACTTCACACCCTTTACCCTTCACCTTTTACCCTTTACCCAGCCTGAAAGCTTTCTGCCCGATCCGGTTACCGTCCGCAAAAATATCGACACGGTAAGTACCGGGCATGAGATACTCTTCCACCTGCCAGTAAATGCTCATCGGATATTCCTCGCCGGTATATTCGATGATACGTTTGGCGGAATAATTGATTTCTTTGTTTTCGTAGGTAAAAACGTTGGCACGGCTTTTCACAAGCACATCGTCGTCAGGCTTTTGGATACGGATGTAAACGGTTTTTTCGCCGGGGAGAGCCGTAATATTTTTATTAATTATAAACCGGACTTCAATTTTCTCCGTCTTGTCGATTTTGTCCGTAGTCTTGTTTTTTTTGTTCAAACAAATGACGGAAATATTGCCTGCATCCAACAGGGACGCCATTTGAACAGTTTCGGCAAGTTTTGCTTTTTCCTGTGAAAGTTGGGAAACAGTCTGCGTAGCCTGATTGTACTTGGCTGTGACGGTACGGTTTTCGGCGGTCAGCAGTTCAGTGAGGCGGTTCAGGGAATCAATCTGCTGGATGTAGCCTTGCATAATAGTTCGCAAAGTTTTCAATTCCTTCATTAATTCATTGATACGTTTGGCGTTGGTCGACTTCACCGTTCGGAGTTCCTCCTGCAGGCGCTGCACTTTCATTTGTTCCGATTCGAGTTTGGCAATCAGGGAATCGTTGCTGACAGTCATTTTAAACCCTTCATACTGATTGGACAAATCGTTGTATTCGTCGGTTAATTCCTCTTTAATCAATTCCGACTGCAACCGGTATTCGTTCATCCGTTTGTCCTGATAAAAAATATAATAAGCCGCACCGGCTGTAATAATCGCCAAAACACAGGCAACGGCAACCCATAAATAATGTTTGTTATCTGTTTTTTTCATTGCGCTGCAAAAGTACAACCTTGTATTGAAAATACCAAATAAGGAATAAAAAATAAATAACCTGTAGCAATCAACTCCGTGTTCCTCCGTGAAATCCACTCCGTGAGACTCTGTGTTTAATAATTTGTAACTACTCAGGTAGCTTAAAAATGGTCAAAATCGCAAAAAATCAAAATAAATAGCTAACTTTGCAGCAATGGAAGAGATGATCACCATACCGCGTTCAGAATACGAACAGCTGA
>JAIRNV010000101.1 GCA_031257875.1 Dysgonamonadaceae bacterium | reverse complement strand
GAAAAAAGGCACCACATTTCACTATCCCGAATTGGCAAAAGAAGAGAACAGGCACGAAGTTTTGAAAGATTTGTTTATTGACTTGCCCGAAAGAAAACACGGCGAAGGTCAGTTATGTGCTCCAGTCAAATATACAAAGCCGCTTTCGGAAATGAAATATCTGAAAAAGTCAAAAATCCGCAGCAGCGATTTTGATTTTACTACCCAACATATTGTTCGCCCGAACAACGAAAACGACCGTACTATTTACAAAATGGCGCTTGATATGTGGTTGAAAGACAGGACGAGAATTAACTACTCGAAAATACCTTCTCATTTGCAACATCATAAGAACAGGGAAACATTTCTTAATCGTTTCCAGGTTGTTGACCCATATAGTCCAGCGGCTCATACCGTAGTTGCTCACATTGCAATGGACGGACATTATTACATTTATCCAACTCTTAACCCGACAGTAGAAAATGTACGCTCAATTACCATTCGCGAAGCAGCACGAATACAATCTTTTCCAGATGATTATTATTTCGAGGGCAGCAGAAGCGCAGCATTTAAGCAGATAGGTAACGCTGTTCCTGTGGTTTTGGCTCATAAAATTGCAGAAGAATTAAAAGAACAGTTTGCCGATGAATTACAGTGAATATAAAAAAGCAGAAGCAATCCCCGAAGCCGCCTCAATGATAGAAACATTTCGGGCAATCGGTTACAGTTTGGAAACTGCTATTGCTGATATTATCGACAATTCCATTTCTGCAAGCGCTAAAAACATTTACATAAACCGTATTTGGCGAGGCGGTCAATCTGTCATTACTATAAAAGACGATGGTGAGGGTATGAACAGCAACGAAATAATCCAAGCAATGCGACCGGGTGCGCAAAATCCTTTGTCCGACCGTTCCGAAACTGATTTAGGGCGTTTCGGGTTAGGATTAAAAACCGCCTCTTTTTCGCAGTGCCGCAAACTTTCTGTATTAAGCAAACGCAAGGATGAAAGCTCTGCGTTTTGGTCGTGGGATTTGGATTATGTCACTGAAAGCGATAAATGGGAACTGTTGCAATGGATACCGAAAGAATTTACAGATGAATTAGACAGTTTGCAATCGGGTACGCTCGTTATCTGGTCTGATTTGGACAGAGTTTTACCGCTGCAGACGGCAGAAACAGACGATAGTGCAAAGCGTAAATTTTCTGATGCTTTAGACAAAGTGAAAAATCATATTGCTATGACTTTTCACAGATTTATTGAGGACAAATCAATAAGAATCTTTTGGGGCGAACACGAAATAACGGCGTGGAATCCGTTTTGCCCCAACGAGAGTAAAACGCAGGAACAACCCACCGAAAGTATTAACGGCAGTGTGAAAATGAAAGGTTATGTTTTACCACACAAAAACAATTTTTCGTCAGAATTGGCATACAAAAAAGCAGAGGGAATGAACGGTTACCCCGCACAGCAGGGATTTTATGTGTATCGCGGCAAACGCCTGCTTTTGGCTGGCGATTGGTTAGGATTGTTCCGCAAAGAGGAACATTACAAGTTGGTACGCATACAGATTGACTTGCCTAACAAGTTAGATACTGAATGGCAGATTGATATTAAGAAGTCAAAAGCATACCCGCCCGCAGTTTGTCGCGAGCAGTTAGAATCTTATGCAAAATCAGTTCGTACTATTGGCAGCGAAGTTTACCGGCACAGAGGCAAGATTTTGAAACAGCGAGCCGGACAGAATTTCCAACCACTTTGGGAAGAAAAGGCAAAAGACGGCAAGTGGTTTTTTGTAATAAACAGAAAAAACACGATTATTGAAAATTTGAAAGAATTGGCAAAAACACAGCCAGAGCAGGCAATCAGTAATCTTTTACATATTGTTGAAGAAAACCTGCCAACAAAAGCCATTTACATAAAAATTGCCGAAAATGACGAGAAAGAGAAAACGCATTTTTCGGACGAGTACAGCGATATTGTAAAATCAACGCTTTCGTTGATGTTTGAAAGCCAAATTAAGCAGGGCAAAACGCCCGAACAGGCAAAGGCATATTTGAAAACAATAGAGCCGTTTAATAATTACGAGGACTTAATTGAACAACTATATAATGAGTGATAATTACCAAGTAGCAATAGAGATTTGCCAAAGCATTATCGGCAGGAAAGCAAGCGTAGCCGACAGCGAAATAAACGAAGCCATTGTCAAGGCAAAAATGCTATATTCAGATGTTGATGCTGTAAAGTTGAAAAACGATTTGCTTTCAATGTACAGTGTTAAGATTGACACATTTCAAATTTTGGAAGGCAGGGAACGCCGCGAGCCGTGGCTGAAAGATTTTCGGGCAAACCAAAAATCAAAGTGGGAGTTTTGGACGCGCTATGCAGAATATCTGGAAAAGCAAAAGAAGTTTGCCCCAAGCGTTATTTTGCAGTTGGACGAACTGACCGACAAAGTGCTTGATAAACTTTTCAATCCGCAACGCAGCGAAATACAGATTTCTAAAAAAGGGCTTGTTGTCGGGCAGGTACAGTCAGGAAAAACAGCCAATTACACAGGGCTGATTTGCAAAGCCGCAGATGCGGGCTTTAACCTGATTGTCGTTTTGGCAGGTATTCACAACAACTTGCGCAGCCAAACGCAAAACCGCATAGACGAGGGATTTTTGGGGTTTGATACGCAGTACGAAAGAGCCTACACAATGAATAAAACTACAAAAATCGGTGTAGGGCTTATTCCGGGATTTGAAAGCGCCATTGCAAACTCATATACAACAAGTTTGGAAAAGGGCGATTTCACAAGAAGAGCGACCAACACGGCAGGTTTCAATTTCAATGCACCGCAGCCCATTTTGTTAGTTGTGAAAAAAAACGCCTCTGTTTTGAAACGCTTGTATAATTGGTTACATACACATACGCAGACAAGAAATGAAAAAATATCAAATAAATCTCTTTTGATTATTGACGATGAGGCGGATAATGCCTCAATCAATACTAACAGAAAAGAATTAGACCCAACAACTATAAACAGAAATATTTGTGGTATCATTTCACTTTTCAATCGCTCCGCTTATGTTGGTTACACGGCTACGCCGTTTGCCAATATCTTTATTCCGCAAAATGAAGACGATTTGTTTCCGCGTGATTTTATCATTAACATTCCCGCACCGACAAATTATATTGGTCCCGAAAAGGTTTTTGGAACTTCCATAATTCCCGATGATACAAATAACGATTTACTGCCTATCGTTTGTCCTATAAAAGATTATGATTTCTTTGTGCCGCAGGGACACAAAAAAGATGATGACAAACCAACTTTCAGCGATATTCCCGAATCACTGAAAACCGCCATAAAATGTTTCATTGTTACTTGTGCCGTCCGCATTGCGCGAGGTCAGGAAACAAAACATAACTCAATGCTCATTCACATTTCGCGTTTTCAAGTGTGGCAAAACCACATTAAAGAGTTAGTCGAACAACTTTTTAACTACTACAAGCACGAAATTGAAGCAAGCGACCCCGCTATTTTCGAGGAGTTTCGTAAAATTTTAGAAGACGACACGGCAAATTACAAATCATATAAAACCGTTACAACTGAAATCAAACAATCAAAATTTGGCGATATTGACAAATATTTAACCGTTCATTCGTGGGAAGAAATCAGACCATTGCTTTTTAAGGCAGTGCAAAAGTTTGAAATAAAATCAATTAACGGTACTTCTGGCGACTGTTTGACCTACTATGAAAACGAAAAAACAGGCATTTCAGTAATTGCAATCGGCGGCGATAAACTTTCGCGGGGCTTGACTTTGGAAGGATTATCAGTAAGTTACTTTTTGCGTGCCTCAAAAATGTACGATACACTTATGCAAATGGGGCGTTGGTTTGGCTATCGACCGGGTTATGTAGATTTATGCCGCCTGTTCACAAGCGAAGAACTTAATGAATGGTTTAGGCACATAACCATTGCAAGCGAAGAATTACGCTCTGATTTTGATTATCTTGCAAGTATAAACGGAACACCGGAAGATTACGCTTTGAAAGTTCGTAACAGCCCCGGACAATTACAGATCACCTCAATTTCAAAAATGCGTTATACCAAACAGATAGAAGTTTCGTGGGCGGGGCGTTTGATAGAAACATACCAACTGCCAATGGATAAAGGTATAAAGAAAAAGAATCTGATAGCAACCGACAGTTTTATTTCTGCATTTGGAACACCGGAGCAAAAAGGCACTAACTATTTGTGGCGCAATGTTTCGCCCGATGATATTTGCGATTATTTTTCAAAATTCAAAGTTGCCGACAATTTGAAAAAGGTTGATTTGGATATGATTAGCACCTACATACAAGACCTTGTGCATGAGGGCGAATTAACCTCGTGGCGTGTGGTTTTGATGAACAAAAAAGACAGTGCAGAGGCAACGCATACTTTTTCAAACGGTTTGAAAGTTGGTTGTTTTGATCGTAACCGTGCCGATGATACGAATTGGACTACATACTACATTCGTAAAAATCACATTGTCGGTAATCCAAAAGACGAGTTCATTGATTTGGATAATGAATTGCTGGGAACCGCATTGGAGCGCACAAGGCAGGTAAAAAAGAATTGGGAAGAAAAAAACTATCCCGCCCCTGAAATTGTCCGTCAGGAGTTCCGACCACGAACAAATCCGCTTTTGCTGATTTATCCGCTCAATCCAGAATGTGCCAATGTTAAAGATAAACAGGGCAACATTGTTGCAGGAACAGTTACATATCGAAAAACGGACGAGCCGTTTATTGGTTTTGTTATTTCGTTTCCGGGCAGTGAAAAACAGTATGCAATTTCTTACACAACAAATCAAATTGCAGAGTTTAAGGAAACAGAAGATTTGTTTGATAGCGAAAATGACAATGTATATGACGAACAATAATCACATATTGGAACTTTGGGAAGCGTTAGAAGAAGAAAAAAGCGTTGGATTGGTTAAACGCCTGTATTCAAGCGATGTGCCGTTTCATATTTACGGCACTTTTCAATACCCCGAAAGGTATTACGGCGTAGCGTTCACTTTCAGTAACGACATACGCATTGATATTTCCTCATTCGACAACCTGCGGGAGTTGAAAGTTATGTTGTTGGCTGATACCACTTTTGTAAATTCCCGCTTGCTGATAATCCAACTCTTGCACCCAAACAGCCGCGATATTTTCGCCACGCTTTGCGAAAATCTGATACAGTCGGTCATTCGTCTGAATACCGAACAAAAAATCAGCCGCACCGTTGTCAATCAGTTAGAAAAGTGGAAGACGCTTTTTGAGAAAAACAACTCGACAGGACTAACATCTGCCGAGCAGCAGGGACTTTTCGGCGAATTGCACTTTTTGCAAAAGTTTCTCGCCAAGCCCGATACCAACCCTTGCGATGTTTTGCATACATGGGTTGGAGTTGATAAAGCGTTGCGCGATTTTCAGGGCAGCAGTTGGGCGGTCGAGGTAAAAACCACCTCAACGAACAACCCTCAGAAAGCAATCATTAACGGCGAAAGGCAGTTGGACGAAACATTGCTTGAAAGTCTGTTTCTGTTTCATTTTTCGGTAGAGGTATCTAATGGCAACGGTCAGACACTTTGCCAGAAAATTTCGGCAATCCGTGAAACGCTCGAAAACGACACGCCCGCGCTGTCGCTGTTCAACGCTAAACTGTTTGAAGCTGGTTATTTAGACAAACACGCGACGTTGTATCAGGACAGATTTTATCAGGTACGCAACGAAAATTACTACAAAATCGAAAACGATTTTCCGAGAATTAAGGAAAACGAACTTCGCAGCGGCGTGGGCGATGTAAAATACTCAATCATTCTTGCAATGTGCGATGAATATTTGGTTTCAGAAAATCAACTGTTTAATTCAATTAAATCGTTATGAATGAGATAAATAAATTCTATCAATCATTATTGCAGGATATAGTTGCATTGCAGGCAGGCAACGAGGAAGGCGACACGCAGGAACAGACATTTACACGCATTGCCGTTGATATGCTTGCAGAGGCAGGGGAAACCGAAAATGCCGCCATTGCATACGATGAAAAGGCATTAGGAACAAAAAAACAGCACAAAATCAATGCTTACGCAATATCGGACAATTACGAAACCGTAGATTTGTTTATTTCCATTTTTGACAATTCCGAAGAAATAAAAACCATTGCAAAAGCCGACATTGAAACAGCTACAAAGCGAATTACAAACTTTTTTCGCAAAGCCGTTTACAACGATTATGTAAATGAAGTTGCCGAATCTTCGCCGATTTTTGAATTTGCCAACACATTGGCAAATTTCCCTGAACTCAAAGAAAATCTTGTGCGAGTTAATGCGATGATATTGACAAACGGCGAGTACAAAGGCGATTTTCCGCCAAGTGCAACAATTTGCGGATACAATGTATTTTATCGGGTAATCGACATTAATTATCTGTATAAAATTTCCGAACAGTCCCGCGTTCCAATAGAACTTGACTTTGAAAATTTTGAAGGCGAGCAGTTTGAGATTCCCTGTTTGTCAGCAACAACAGACAACCCCGATTACAAGGCATATATTGCTATCATTCCGGGTACCTGTTTGGCAAAACTTTATGAAAGATACGGTGCGCGTCTGCTTGAACAAAACGTAAGGTCGTTTTTGCAATTCACAGGCAAGATAAACAAGGGAATACGCGATACGATTAAAACCGAGCCGCATATGTTTCTTGCGTTCAACAATGGAATTGCGGCCACAGCCGACCATTTGGAGCTTGACAAAACAAACCGTTACGTTCGTAAAATCAGCAACTTGCAAATAGTAAACGGAGGACAGACAACCGCCTCAATTTACAATACGGCAAAGAAAGACAAAGCCGACATTTCAAATATCTTTGTGCAGGTCAAATTTTCAATAATTGAAAAGCCGGAGCAATACAGCGAAATCGTGTCCCGCATTTCGCGTTACGCAAATACGCAAAACAAAGTCAATGATGCCGATTTTTCGGCAAATAACCCCGCCTTGATTGCCTTTGAGAAGTTGTCGCGTTATATTTTGTCGCCGGTAACGGCTCAAAACAATATGCAGACCTGCTGGTTTTTCGAGAGAGCGAGAGGACAGTACAAAACTTTACGAGGGCGTGAGGGCTTTACCAAATCCCGCCAGAGTGCATTTGACCGCAAATATCCAAAAAGTCAGATGTTCACAAAAGTTGAGTTGGCAAAGTATATCAACGCATATCAGGAAGTTTGGGACGGTAGAAAATTGGTTATCAGCCCGAATATTGTTGTGCGCGGTAACGAAAAGAACTATGCAAAGTTTATCAACGACAACCTGCCAGATAACATTAAGAAAATCAACAATGTATATTTTGAAGATGCGATTGCAAAGTGTATTCTTTTCAAAACAGCTGAAAAGCGTTACGGAACAAAGCAGAACGATTATAATATTGGCGAGTTGAGGCAGGTAGTCGTACCCTATACTTTGTCTTTAATAAATATTCTGACTGAAAACAAATTAGACCTGTTTAAGATATGGGAAAATCAGCAAATTTCGCAGCCACTTTCCGACTGCATTTATGATTTGATGAAACAGGTAAATCAGTTTATTTTGGCAAATTCGCCTGTCACACACTATATTGAATGGGCAAAGAAAGAGGAATGTTGGGAACAGGTCAAAAATCATTCGTGGAGTTTCAATATCAATGAAATAAAAGCCGACCTTATAGACGAAAACAACCCGCCAAAACGTAATATCGTAGCCGAAAACGAAAATACCGAAGAAACCCGAAAACACGAAGAAAATATAATCCGTTCAATTCCTTTTGCCTTATGGAAAAAAATTGAAGTGTGGGGACGTGATTCGGGCTACTTCTCAATTCATTATCAGTCCGCAGCAAGCGATATTGCATATAAAATCAAAAACAACAGAAAATTAAACGATACCGACTGCAGCAAGGCAATATCAATTTTTGAAACCGTTTGTCAGCACAACATTGAATTGTTGGAAGAGGCAGATGAATTGGCAATACAGGAAAAAGCCGCAACAAAAACGACACAGCAGGCAAACAGCAATCCAACTTCAAATGAAATCACTTTGGAACTGATTCAAAAAATGGTAGATTGGGACAGACGAAAGCGTGTTTTGGAAGATTGGAAATGGAAAGTAATGGACGATGTTTTGCAGGGCAAGAAACCATTGGACGACCGCAAGAAATACACATTTTTTCTGAATTTGGAAAAACTGAAAAAGCACGGATTTACAGAATAAACGAATATGAGAAGTTTTCAAATAGTTGAAAATAAAATTAGGGAAACTGATTTTTTCCTCGAAAAAATTAGGGAAACAACTTGTGGTAAAGAATTGTTTTGGGGAACTCGGTACTATTTAAGTGCTTTTTCAAGTGCCGCTCGAAGTATAACATTTGCGTTACAGGCAGCAATGAAAGATATACCTGATTTTGAAGAATGGTATGAACAGCACCAAAACAAATTAAAACAAAATGATTTAGCGAGATATTTTTTGGAAATCAGAAATTTATGTCAAAAGGTTGGGTATTATCCACTAACAAGCGGGCATATGTTTCGTGATGAAAACAATCAAAGACAAGTAAGGTATTTTTTCGACCATTTTTTAGAAGATGAAATTAAAAGCCCAATTCCCAGAGAAGATGTGGTAACGGCTTGTAACAAATACTTTATCTTGTTGTTGGAATTTATTTGCGAATGTTTTAAAAATTTCAGAAATACCATAGATCCAGTACAATATTTTGAATATAGCATAACAGAAGGTGGAAAATCATTAGAAGACATTGAAGAAGAATTAGGTTTCCCAAGAGGATGGACTAATATTGAAGGTATTCCTTACAATGAAAGAGTCCGAATGTTACGGCAAGAATTTGAAAAAGATATAACAATAGATTATATTTTTGAAAAATATTTGAAAACAAATAGATTTGGCGAAAGCATCTAATAATTGTGCGTATTTTGTGATGTCCGCTGATACTCAACAACTTCTTCGGCAACCATTAAAATTTTATTCTCGTGTTCCTCATAAAATTTCACAGTCTTTTTGGGGGAAATTTGTTCGAGCAAAGATGCTTCGATTCTATCAATCAACGGTGTAAGGTTGTGTTTATAGTCGTGCCGTATTTCACACTCCCAAACCGTTAATACATTCCAACCCAGTGCCGTAAGTTTTTCGGCATTTACTTTGTCTCTTTCGGCATTGGAAGTAATTTTATCAACCCAGAATTTTGTGTTTGTTTTTGGTGTGTAGGCATACTTGCAACCCTCGTGTCTGTGCCAGAAACAGCCGTGCAGGAAAATAATCGTTTTGTATTTCGGTAAAACAATATCGGGCTTTCCGGGCAGTTTAATATCGTTCACACGATACCGAAAGCCCCTTGCAAAAAGGGCTTTGCGTAATGCCAATTCCGGTTTTGTATTCTTTGACCGAATTTTAGACATACATTCCGACCGTTTTTCTTTACTCCAAATATCCATTATAACAGAATTTTGCGCTGCAAAATTACAAAAAATAGCGGTATAAATCATTATTTGATGTGCCTCGGGTGTATGACAAATTGCATCATGCAGCGTTTTTGATGCAGTTCATCAGCGTATTCCATTGATTTCCTTTTTTGCATGCTCTTAGATTGGCAATTCTTGGCAGTCCGTCAATAGACCATCTTTAACCCGATAATTTCATTCGCTGTTGAATAACATTCCGGTTAGCTGATTCTATAACTCCCGAACCCATCAGACAGCCTTTCTCACAATAAGTTTTATACTGCATCCTGCCACTGTTATTCCGGTAATAACCAATCACATCCGTAAGGGCTTTGGCCGACTTGCCATTTTTTGCCTCCCGTTCGCTCAACTCATTTATTATATCCGTTACTCCGTTGTTTTTCAATCGCTGTTTTTGCCTGTCAAGCCATTGCTTTTTTTTCGTATTGTCTTCATATTCGAGGGAGGCATACATGGAGAGTTTCTTCACCGCATGAAAAAAATCCGGTATTTGGACCGCATCACTTTGAAAGTCATCCGCCCGGTTCCATATCCATTTTGCACCGTCGGCAATGAGAACTTTATTTTTGTAGTGGTCAA
>JAIRNV010000080.1 GCA_031257875.1 Dysgonamonadaceae bacterium | reverse complement strand
AGCGACCTGGAAAAACTGCTAAGCATCTTTGACCAGGAAAACCGAACCAAAAACCATCATATCCTGAATGTGAATGAAGATGATTTTCCGGAACGGTACCGTTCAATCATTCGCCGTCTACGCATGGCTTGCGAAAGTGAAGACATTCAGATAGAGATGGAAATGGAAGACGATATATTGAAAGAGCTTCAGGACAAGGAGCGATTTATAGCTCAACAGAGAAAGGATATTGAAGAAAAAGACAAAACAATCGAAGAATTAAAAAAGCAACTGACCGAAATACAAAAACAAACATGGGGAAACTCAAACAGGCATAACCGGCGCTAAATGCCGGATGCCGTTCCGGATACCTGTTCACATTCCAAATATAAGCATGAGTATATTTCAAATTTTTTCCATTAGAATATAACCGATTGATAATGAATCTATATTATTTTTAGATTTCTAATGGACACCATTAGAAAATTGTATCTGTAATTTGTTTATAATAAGCAAAATATTGCGCATTAATCCGGCAAAAATCAACATTTTTTTTTATGAATTAATGCTAAAACGGACATTTTGGGATTATGTTTTCATAGTGCGGGATATTGAGTGACACGAAAGCCTTAGTCGTGCGGTCCAATACTTTCTGAAATGATTTTATATCCTTCTATCCCAGCATACACATTAAGTTTGAAACCCACCAGTAAGTCATGCCGTTTTGATTTTTGAAATCTTCAAAAGATAAACCACTCTCATTGTTTAATGCTATATCCGCAGGCCCAACGCATTAAAATTTGTAATCATTGATTATAAATTACTTAAGTACATGACAAAAATCCCCACGGCATACGCCCACGCAAACGCTACCGTAACGGTAGAAAACAGTTTCTCAATACGCTTTAAATCCGTTAAATGCGTGTCTTCAATATTGAACCCGCCTGACTTTAATGCCCTGAAAGCCGTTTCTATCTGCCACCGTTCTTTGTAATATTTGAAATTAATTGACTGCTTTTGCACCTGGCCTTGAGATTTTTCGTTTTCATTACAGCATATTTTATAACCGGTTGCAAAGATACGGAATTTCAGGGCCTTTCCCAAATGGAATATTGCTGTAAACAGTTAATAATAATATAGTTATATGCTTGTTTTCTGGGTTTTGTCATGTACTGAAATCTGATTGAGGACATCTACAAACAGATAGAGCCGTTCAAAACGCGGCAGGCAAGACAACTGCAATGCGTATGCTGTGCGGATTGGGCAAACCCACTTCGGGCAAAGGAACTGTCGCCGGTTTCGACATTGCACGGCAATCGGAAGCGGTGAAGAAAAACATAGGCTACATGAGCCGGAAGTTTTCGCTTTACGAAGACCTGAGAGTATGGGAAAACATTCGCCTTTTTGCAGGGATTTACGGATTGAAAACGCCCGACATTGCCCGAAAAACAGATGAAATGCTTGCTTCGCTCGGCTTTACAACTGAAAAGGAAACGATGGTGCGCGAACTCCCGCTTGGCTGGAAACAGAAACTTGCATTTTCGGTATCCATCTTCCACGAGCCGAAAATCGTATTCCTTGACGGACGGTTATGATTCTGTTTATGATGCCCATAATGCAGATGTTGCTGTTTGGGTTTTGTCTTGCCACAGAGGTCAAAAATACCGAAATGGCGGTGTATGACCCGTCAAAAGATATTTCAACAGAAAGGATTATCCGTGAGTTGGACGCCAATCAGTACTTTACGCTTGTCGAGTATCTGAACAGTCCCGTGCAAATCCTGCCCGAAGTGCGCATGCTTTACAACCCGCAAATGAAAGGCGCATACAATTTTGTACCGGGCGTTATAGGCTTAATTCTGATGCTGATTTGCGCAATGATGACTTCCATTTCCATTGTGCGCGAAAAGGAACACGGCATAATGGAGGTGCTGCTCGCCTCGCCGGTGAAGCCGATTTACATTATCCTGTCAAAAGTTACGCCCTATTTCGCGCTTGCAATCGCCGATTTGTGCGTATTCCTTAATTTGAACACGATTTGATGAAGACGGGCGTTGCCCGTGTGATGATTTCGGTTAATTCGGTTAATGGCGCAAAAGGCGGTTCAGGTTCGCAATACCTGACAACCATTGTCCGCGATTATGCGCAGGATTTGCTTACAGAGAGCGGAATGATTGCCGGGAAAGCGACAGTGATGCAGGCAAATATCGTGCAGTACAACCGCTTCAATCCGCATTTGGATTACAAGGTTTTCATTGTTCCCGCACTGATGGTTATGCTGCTCACGATGCTTTGCGGCTTTCTTCCCGCTTGCCGCGCTTGTCTATGGACTTATGCCGGGGGCAGTTTACTGACAATTTACCTTTATGCAACCATTTATGTCCTTATTGTATCAGGGTTGGGGCTGGTTATATCCAATTACTCCAACACGATGCAGCAGGCACAGTTTGTTATCGCGTTTTTCATCGTGATTTTAATCCTGATGAGCGGGCTGTTTTTTCCGGTAAACAGTATGCCGCACGGCGCACAGGTTGCCACGCTGTTCAATCCTTTGCGGCATTTTATGGAAGTGATGCGGGCAGTCTATCTCAAAGGAAGCAGTATGTCGGAACTGATGCCGCAATTCTTCGCCCTGTGCGGTTTTGCGGCGGTTTTCGATGGTTGGGCGGTGATCAGTTATAAGAAAAGTAATTAAATAATATAAAATTAATATCTTATGAATAGAGATGGAATAAAAACAATTGCAGACGATATATGGCGTTTGCTTGCTGACAGAGGTGCAATGAGTGTCACAGACCTTAAAAAAACATACTGATTTTAAGACGATATTCGTCATTCTTGCCCTTGGATGCTGGTGTGTGAAGACAAAATCCGCTTCTTTGAAAAGGAGAACGGAGAGGTATTTGTTGAGTTAAAAAGTTTATAAAAAACAGCCTGTTGAAAACGGATATTTTAATTAGAATCACAACAGACCGTGAGCGGACAAATCTGTTGAAAAAACAGGAACAGAAAGCATTGGCGTTTTTTTGTTCAGCATATCCCCTCGTGGATGACTTCAGACGGACTTACAGCCGTAGGTTTGGCAGGCAGCCTTATTGTTACGGCGAGTTTCATTATGGCAAAATTCCATGACAGGGATTTCCTGCTGATGGAAATTGCCGGTTTTGCCGTTAACTGGTTTGGCGATTCGTTGGACGGACGGCTTGCCTGTTTCCACAACAAATCGCGGAAATGGTACGGGTTTTCACTGGACTGCTGCGTTGACTGGCTGTCCGTTGTCTGCATTGGAACGGGCTATATTATTTATACCTCCGGTTTCAGCGAGTTATGGGGATTCGGTTTCGTTGTCCTTTACGGCTGGTCAATGATGATGGCATTGCTGCGCTATAAAATCACGAACAGTTATACCATTGATTCCGGTCTGTTGGGGTCTGCCGAAGTGCGTATTATCATATCCCTGAGCGCGTTTCATCTTTGTGACAGGCAGCAGTATTTTGCTGAAAATGACAGGGACTCATCTTTTTACATCACTTTCCGGCATTGACTACAAAATCAGCCGGATTATTACGGATATGTGCGTCTCGCTATTCTATAATTATGTCTTACAGCGGTTTTGGGTATTTAAGACAGTAAAGGAAAAAGTATCAAATTAAATCGGTTATGGAAAAAAACACGAAAATAACGGCAGTGCTTGTCTTTCTAATCATCTCCCTTTTCTCACAGGGGGCATCGGCTCAATATCCCGATTCAATCTCTATTTTCTCCAAAAAACCAGTGAAAGTGGCAGTCGAAGTTGTCGGATTGAATATCGGCATTTGGGCTTTCGACCGCTATGCATTAAAAGCAGATTACGCACATATCGGGTTGAACAGTATAAAACACAACATTAAAAGTGGTTTTGTCTGGGACAATGACCGGTTTGCAACAAATTTATACGGGCATCCATGCCGCCCGCTCAAACGGGATGCCACTGCGCACGGCAGCGCTCTATTCGGTTGGTGGCATTTAATGTGGGAATATCTGATGGAAAATGAAAAACCTTCCATAAATGATTTTATTACAACTCCGATTGGCGGCGTTTGTTTGGGTGAAATCACATTCCGGCTTTCCGATTTGCTGATTGATAATCGAACTTCCGGATTCGAGTGGTTTGGCAGTGAATTTCTTGCAACGCTGATTTCGCCTGTCAGGGGGTTTAACCGTATTATTTCGGGCGAAGTATGGAAAATCGGACATACAGGCGGACACGCGGAAAAAACGCCGTCCGTACGGTTTTATGTTACAAGCGGCTACAGAAGTTTAGCGGAAAGTCGGGATATTCATTTCGATAACGGAATGTACATTAATTTGAAATTGTTTTACAGCAACGTCTTTTCCGAAGATAACGAAAAACCATACGACGCCTTTATTATGAACTCGAGGCAGTATCACAGATTATTACAGGGCGGCAAACAGGGATTATAATATCGGAAGCGGGTTCAGCGCCAAATCAAACATGCGGCTTATAATGGGAACGGCTCTGGAACTGAACGCCGACGTGGAAGAATACCGTCTTTTTTCGTGGGAAGGGTATGACCCGGATTTAAACCTTGCGCAACTGACGCCGGAAGAATTGGCTAATCTGAATGTTCATGGCGATGAAGGCATTACCAATTTTGTTGTCTTAAACCTGAATTTCAACTGCCGATTCCGAAAACATTATACTTTTTCCATTAGAACTTCATATTACCTGTGTAACAGCGATTACAGGTTTTTCCCCGACAGGAAAAACAAAATCATTGAAAGCAGAGCAGGATTAGGCTATTCATTTTGAAAATCAATAAATTATGTATTATGAAAACCTCTATCATCACTTTTCTGATTATAATTTTGACGGGTTGCACAGGCAATTTGTCCGCCCAGTTCAAAGAAGTTGAGGACATGTGGATACATCAGCTGGATACTGTCAATAAAGTTAATTTCACAAAACCGGTATATCTGCAAATCGACGAGTAAGGAATTATGAACTTGTTAGACAGACAACCAAGTTTCGGAATGTACCGGGACAATTACGTTATTACAGGTATTCCGACAAATGAAAAAATCACCAAACATACCGCCGACATCAAGTTCCGGATAAGTATCCGGCAAAGACTTACAAAAACAGTATTGCCGGTTAATACTTTTTTGATGCTTACCTTTTTGGGATATTTTTCAGTACATGACAAAAACCAGAAAATAAGCATATAACTATATTATTATTAACTGCTTACAGCAATATTCCATTTGGGAAAGGCCCTGAAATTCCGTATCTTTGCAACCGGTTATAAA
>JAIRNV010000009.1 GCA_031257875.1 Dysgonamonadaceae bacterium | reverse complement strand
AAAAGGTATCGGCAAATTTACCGCCATGTATTTGATTGTCTGTACGAATGGTTTTGAAAAATTTGAAAACTGGCGGCAAATGGCCTGTTATGCCGGCGTTGCGCCCTTTGAACACACTTCGGGAACGTCTGTCAGAGGCAAAACAAAAGTCAGTCCGCTTGCCGACCTCAAACTCAAAAGTTTGCTTAATATGTGCGCCATTGTGGCCGTGCGGCACGATGCGGAACTGAAGGCTTACTGCGCGCGAAAACTCGCTGAAGGTAAACCTGAAATGCCCGTAATAAACAATATTCGATGCAAGTTATTGGCCCGTGTGTTTGCTGTCATTCACCGCGAATCTCCGTACGTTAATACAAGAAAATTTGCTGCATAAGTTTTAATTATTTTTAACTAAATATATTTGGAATTTAGCATAGAATGCGATACCTCATGGACCTGATAATTTTTTACTCCGCCAGCAATATATCCAAAATAGCAACCGCCGCCCGGGCTACAGAAGTCCCCGGCCCAAAAATAGCCGCAACCCCCGACTTGTACAGGAAGTCGTAATCCTGAGGAGGAATCACGCCGCCGGCAATCACCAGGATGTCTTCCCGTCCCAGTTTCTTCAATTCTTCAATCACCTGCGGAACCAGAGTCTTGTGCCCCGCCGCCAACGATGATACGCCCAACACGTGAACGTCGTTTTCAACCGCCTGGCGGGCTGCTTCTTCCGGCGTTTGGAACAGGGGACCCATGTCCACGTCGAATCCGCAATCGGCATAACCCGTCGCTACCACTTTCGCACCTCGGTCGTGACCGTCCTGTCCCATTTTCGCCACCATGATACGCGGCTGACGGCCTTCTTTTTTTGCAAATTTTTCGGCCAGTTCGCTCGCTTTCCCGAACGCTTCGTGGCCTTTTGTTTCTGATGAATACACGCCTGATATAGTTCTAATAATTGCTTTATATCTTCCGCTCACTTTTTCACAGGCATCGGAAATTTCTCCTAAAGTCGCACGGACACGGGCAGCCTCAACGGCTAATTCCAGCAGGTTGCCTTCTTTGGTTTCCGCACATTTCGTAATAGCAGTCAGGGCTTTTTCTACGGCGGCGCTGTCGCGCCGGGCTTTCAAGTCGTTCAAGCGTTCTATCTGCTGTTTGCGTACAGCCGTATTATCAACTTCGAGAATATCTATCGGGTCTTCTTTTTCCAACCGGTATCTGTTGAGGCCGACAATCGTCTGGGCGCCTGAGTCGATGCGGGCTTGCGTGCGTGCGGCCGCTTCCTCAATACGCATTTTCGGAATACCGGTTTCGATGGCTTTGGCCATTCCTCCCAATTCCCGGACTTCTCGAATCAAAGCCCAAGCTTTTTCGGCCAGTTCTTTTGTCAAACTTTCCACGTAATACGAGCCTGCCCAGGGGTCGATTTCCTTGCAGATTTGCGTTTCTTCCTGGATGTAAATCTGCGTGTTGCGGGCAATCCGCGCCGAGAAATCGGTCGGGAGTGCAATCGCTTCGTCCAAAGCATTGGTGTGCAGGGACTGGGTATGTCCCAAAGCGGCAGCCATCGCTTCGATGCAGGTACGTCCCACGTTGTTGAACGGGTCTTGTTCGGTCAGCGACCAGCCCGAAGTCTGGCAGTGCGTCCGCAAAGCCAGCGATTTCGGGTTCTTAGCCCCGAAACTTTTTACAATTTTCGCCCAAAGCAAACGTGCGGCACGCATCTTGGCAATTTCCATGAAATGATTCATGCCGATACCCCAGAAAAAAGACAGGCGAGGCGCAAAAGCATCCACATCAATACCGGCCTTAATACCGGCTTCCAGATATTCCATGCCGTCGGCCAGGGTATAAGCCAGTTCGATGTCGGCCGTCGCGCCGGCTTCCTGCATGTGATAACCCGAAATGGAAATCGAATTGAATTTCGGCATTTTTTGGGAAGTATATTCAAAAATATCGGCAATGATACGCATCGAAAATTCGGGCGGATAGATATAGGTATTCCGCACCATAAATTCTTTCAGGATGTCGTTTTGAATCGTTCCTTGAAGCTCTTCCAACCTGGCGCCCTGTTCCAGTCCGGCGTTGATGTAAAAAGCAAGGACTGGCAAAACCGCACCGTTCATGGTCATCGAAACGGACATGTCTTTCAGTGGGATTCCGTCGAAAAGCACTTTCATGTCTTCAATCGAACAGATGGAAACGCCGGCTTTGCCGACGTCGCCCACTACGCGCGAATGGTCGGCGTCGTAACCGCGGTGCGTTGCCAGGTCGAAAGCGACGGAAAGCCCTTTTTGGCCGGAAGCCAGGTTTCTACGGTAAAAAGCGTTGGATTCTTCGGCTGTGGAAAAACCTGCATACTGGCGAATCGTCCAGGGACGCATCGCATACATCCCCGAATAGGGGCCTCTCAGGAAAGGAGGAATACCGGAAGCATATTCCAAGTGTTCCATTTCTTCCAAATCTTCTTTGGTATAAACCGGTTTTACGGGAATCTGTTCGGGAGTAAGCCAGTTTTCCTGTTCTGCAGTACAGGCGCTACCCGAAGGTATCTGTATATCTGCAATTTGAATGGATCTAAAATTGAATTTCATATTTTTTGTTTTTTTTGTAGTTCTAAAACTTTGTATCTGCCTGTCTGTTCGGAAATGACTCCGATTCTTAATAGAATCAATGATTCTGCCGGAAACAACTCCGATTTTCGATAAATAAATAAAGAACATCGCGCCACTGCATTTTTGCGCGTACAAAAGTAGGACTTTTTTTTTAATTACGAATAACGAATCACGAATAACCTGTCTCCCGCCTCCAACCAATCAGGAAAGATTTAGCCGTAATTTAAGAAAAAACAAAAATGCCGCGACTCACGTAGCGGCGTTTTCCATCAAATTAAAACATGTTCGAATATGAAATCCGAACAGATTCCAAAAGAATCAGCGTACCACCGCTTTTTCCACCCAGCCGGAACTACCCTTTACGATAAGGATACCTTTCGGGAGCCCCGAAACGGATGCTTTGCCCGCCGGCTTGTCCAGACTGTAAAGCAGTTGCCCGCCGGCAGTATAAACACTGACCCGTTTGGCTACAGACGTGCTTACATGCAGCGACTGACCGCTAACATATACCTGTATGGACGAAGCTTCCGGCAGCAGGATACCTGTGGAATATTCCCCGGTTACCGTTATGCCGGCTTCAATTTTCACGCGGTAAATTTCAGAGCCTGTAAAATCATACCGAACCTCGTACCCTTTTCCCGCCGTCACCGTCGCTCCCTTATTATCAAGCGTATCCTTGTTATTCTTAATAACCTTAACCATACTCTTCCGGTCGTATAGCTCAAAATAAATCGTATCCCCCTTGCCGCCTTTTTCATTCTTAAAAGAGACTGTCCATTCGCCTTTCGGCAAACGGTGATTCGCCGCTTTTAGAATTTCCAAAACCTGTACCCATAAGTGAATGCCAGATAGTCGGCAACGGGAAAATGAGCGCGAATGGATGCGCCGACATAGTGATTCTGTTTTTCCCCCAGCGATACTTTTAATCCTATTTTTTCGTAAAACCAGGGCATTTCGGAGAGCGTGCCGCTGTATGCGCCTGCCTGCGCGAGGTCAAAATCAGCAGGACTGCGAAAGAGGTATGCGCCGACGCCTATCGAAAACGCAAACCGTCCGAAGGTGAGGTCGCCAAAGGCAAGCGCTGCCGATGAAAAGAGTGTTTTCGGCGCTTCATAAGATGTTCCGTCTTCATAAACGGGTTGGTATTCGCGCGTTTGCGTCAAACGGTTGGTTATGTGAAATTCCAGCGCTGCTCCGGCTTTCAAAAATGGAATCAGTTGCCGTTCATAACCCGCGCTAATGCCCGTTTTGAAATAATACCAATTGTTGTAACGCGACCACAGCCAGCCCGGATCGACCGTAACAAAGAGCGCATTGTGCGGTTTGAATTTTTCAAACAATTCCCTCCTTTTTATTCCCGGATTTTCGCTGTTGTTGAAATGGTAACGCACGCCGGCAATACCCTGGATTTCATTGATTCCCCAGTTCGGAAAGTTAAGCGAAGCGTTTGACGCATGAACAAAATTGGCGTTTACAGTAAGGTCTATGCGGCGGCTGAGCCGGAAATCAAACCCCGACTGAAGACTGACGTATGGATTGACGTGTACGGAGATAAGTTCGTTTTTCTTTGTAAAACAAGCGGCGCCCAAACCGAGCTGATAGTGCCATGTAAAGCATCCCCACCGCACAATCGGCGCCTGCATGTAGCCGAAAACAGCGATGTTTTTGCCGAGCGTGTCGCGCTGCTGACGGCGCAAAAGGGGCGGATCCGAAAAATCGACGTAGTCGGTATAACGCAGCGCAATGCCCAACACAGGATTTCCCAGCGGGCGTTCCCAGGCATTTTTTCCGTGTGTCTGTATCCCGAAACGCATTTCGTAGGAGTTAAACCGGAAATCTTTCAGATAGTCGAAACTTTCGGGGTGATACAGCGCCGTGCCGTAGCGCAGTCCGCCTTCGATAAAATAATCGGGATTCTCTGAACGTGGTGTTTGCGCCTGCGCGCTTACATTCGCAAGCGGAAGAAAAATAAATAACATAAACAGTACCGTATGTTGCATTTTCATATATAAAAAGTATTAAAAAGTTAAACAATTAAATATTACGCAAATAAAAACAGACTTAATGCCATCAACAGCATTCCGGCCACAACGCCCGCGATGGAAAGATGATGTTTCCCGTACTTCCCGGCAGCAGGCAACAGCTCGTCTAAGGAAATGAAAACCATGATACCCGAAACAATCGCCAGAATGACGCCGTTAAGCATCGGTGTCCAAAACCGGAAAAGGAAAAGGAAAGCCAAAAGCGCGCCAAGCGGTTCGGACATCCCGGATAAAAAGGAATACCAGAAAGCCTTTTTGCGGCTGCCCGAAGCGTGGTAAATCGGCACGGCAACAGCAATCCCTTCGGGAATGTTGTGGATTGCAATCGCCACCGTAATCGGAATTGCAACATCCAAAGATGTCAAAGCCGAAGTAAAAGTTGCAACGCCTTCCGGAAAGTTGTGAATACCGATGGATAGCGCGACCATCATTCCGGTTCGTTTCAAACTTGCTTCGCTCTGCATTTCCTCTACGCCGTGGGCTTCGTGCGGATTCACCTGTTTGGGAATGGCAAAATCAATAACATTAATCAGGAAAATACCCCCGAAAAAGGCCGAGATTAAGTACAGCGTTCCCCATTTTTCCCCGAAAGTTTCCGATAATCCGGACAAAGCGGCAGGCATCATTTCCATAAAAGATACGTAAATCATGATACCTGCGGAAAATCCCAAAGACAGACTGAGGAAATTTTTATTGGTTTTTTTTGCCAGTAAAGCAATCCCGCTACCGATTCCGGTGGATAAACCGGCAATGGCGGTCAGGAAAAAAGCGAATAATATATTGGAATTAACAGGCATAACACGCAAGAATTGATAATTGATAATTGACAATTGATAATTATTTTCTTCATTATCAATTATCAATTAAAATGAGCAAACAGGGGATAATCTTTCATCATTGCATTTACCCTGGCGGCAACGGATTTGATTGTTGCTTCGTTTTCCACATTGGCAAGCACAGTGTCTATCAATTCCACGATGTCGTTCATCGCCGACTCTTTAAGTCCGCGCGTTGTGAGCGCAGGCGTACCGAAACGCAAACCCGAAGTCTGGAACGGCGACCGGCTGTCGAAAGGCACCATGTTTTTGTTTGCCGTGATGTCTGCGCCGACCAGAGCCTGTTCGGCCTGTTTCCCGGTCAGGTTGGGGAATTTTGAACGCAAATCGACTAACATCAAATGATTGTCCGTTCCTCCGGAAATGATTTTATACCCTTTATCCATCAATGCCTGCGCCATAGCCGCCGCATTTTTCTTCACCTGCGTTTGGTAAGTGATGTATTCCGGTTGCAGTGCCTCGTGGAAAGCGACACTTTTGGCGGCGATGATGTGTTCCAGCGGACCTCCCTGTATACCGGGGAAAATAGCCGAATCCAACAAAGCCGACATCATTTTGATTTCCCCTTTGGGCGTCTTTTTTCCCCACGGGTTTTCAAAATCTTTGCCCATCATAATCACGCCTCCGCGCGGCCCGCGCAAAGTTTTGTGCGTTGTGGAGGTAACGATATGCGCGTGGAGTACGGGGTTGTCCAGCAGTCCGGCGGCAATCAGACCGGCGGGATGCGCCATATCGACAACAAAAATCGCTCCGATTTGGTCGGCAATCCGGCGAATCCGGGCATAATCCCATTCGCGGGAATAAGCCGACGCGCCGCCGACAATCAGTTTCGGTTTTTCGGCCAAAGCAACCTTTTCAAGCTGGTCATAGTCAACCCTTCCGTCCGATTCCCGTACATTATATTCCAGAGCTGTAAACATAAGCCCCGAAAAATTGACGGGCGAACCGTGACTCAAATGACCGCCGTGCGAGAGATTTAATCCCAGAAATTTATCGCCCGGATGGAGGCAAGCCATGAAAACAGCCATATTGGCCTGAGCGCCCGAATGCGGTTGAACGTTTGCCCAGGTTGCGGAGAAAATCTGTTTCAGCCGGTCGATGGCCAACTGTTCCACCTCGTCGATGAACCGGCATCCGCCGTAATAGCGGTGTCCCGGATAGCCCTCGGCATATTTGTTGGTCAGGACGGAACCTGCGGCAGCCATGACCTGTTCGCTCACAAAATTTTCGGAAGCAATCAACTCCAGGCCGGAAGTTTGCCGGTGGAGTTCTTTGTTGATAATACTGAATGTTAAATCGTCTCGTTTCATTATTTAAATATATTTAAAATGGAGGTGCAAAGATAGTATTAAATTTTCGGATTACATGCAACGGCATAAATGTGATATTACTATGAATGAAAGCATCGGGATTTATGGTGTTGAATACATAATCCCTGCCTGCGCAGCAAAATTACCACGATTTACATCGTAATCTTTGTAATTGCCGCACAAGTAACAAAATTTTGAAAATTGCTTTTGAAATGCTGATGTGTTTATGTCGTTCAAATGTTTTATGCCACCTCTTGTACCGGATTACTGCACATTTCGATTATGGGTATCATCATTGCATAATCCGTTATGTTGCCAGACATTTCCACCGTAGAGGGACTTGCACCACTCGACGCAAGTCTCCTGCAGCCGTGCGAGGGACTTGCACCACTCGATGCAAGTCTCCTGCAGCCCTGCGAGGGACTTGCACCACTCGATGCAAGTCTCCTGCAGCCTGCGAGAGACTTGCACCACTCGATGCAAGTCTCCTGCAGCCTGCGAGAGACTTGCACCACTTGACGCAAATATTAAATGAACGGATTTTATTATACTTTGCCCGGTATGATTTTATGCATTTTATCAATGCTTGTTTGCGGCTTGTATTTTATTGTTTTATAAAGTTTTGAAACATCAGCATATGTTGTTCCCATTTCTTCGGAACGCACCGATATGCCATATCCGGTCGCCCGAATGTTCCATAAACAGAAAACAAACGAAGTCCGA
>JAIRNV010000022.1 GCA_031257875.1 Dysgonamonadaceae bacterium | reverse complement strand
AAAAAGTAACCTTTAGCGTGTCATGGCCGGGCGATGCTGGCGTCGACCGCGTGTGGGTATGGATAGATTTATCGCCCATTACCGGTACTTCGCCGGGTACATTTGAAAAAGCTAAAATCAGCGGGGCTACGGCCACCGCAGGCAGCATTACCACTGTTTCCGGCAACACGCGCGGCTTTTATGTTACGACCAACCCCTCGACGGTATCCGCTACATTGAGTAACGCCGCCAGTAAATTTAACTGGTGCGTGTACGGCAGCGACGCCCCGCCGAATGTAACGGCAGCCGGTGGTACCTATACTTTGTACGGCTCGCCGCCGTTTATCCTGACAGCTGCAAACGGCACCACGACACAAACAGTGGCTGCCACAACCATTGCCACCTCCGCCGTAACCGTTACGCCGGTAACATTAACCGACCAAACAGGCTGTCCGGGTGTTTTCTGTATTTATTCCGGTAGTGATTTATATATTGACGGTACGCATCTTTGCCAGCAACGCACCAGCGGCGCGCAGAATTGGGAAGCGTGGATAAAAGACTCGCGCGACAGCAAAATATATCGCATCGTGCAAATGCCGGATGACCATTGGTGGATGGCGCAGCCGCTGGCGCGAGCTGCAGGCACATACTCGACTAATAGCAATACCGGCGTGTTGTATTATGCAGATACTACTGCCGGCTGCCCGTCCAAGTGGGCTTTTCCCTCTCCAACAGATTGGGAAGACATGGTTACCGCCTACGGCGGAACCAATTATGCCGATATCAAAACCTCTACCGGATGGGCAGGTACCGAATATTACTCCGGCGTCGGTACGGATTATTACGGTATTTCCATAGCCCCGACCGGCGTTTATGCCGTAGGTGGCTCAGTATGGACAGTTGGTTGGTATAATACAACCTTAACGTTCCAAATGGGACCCACACCAGTATACCAATCACGGACAGAGAACACGCATCGCGGCATGGGGTGGGGATTCGGCTGCGACCGGAAGCAGGGTGCTGCTGCGGAAAGTTGCGCGCTTGAACCCAGCGGCGGAAATGGAGGTGCGTGGCATAAAAATGATCTGAACTATCTGGCGAATAAAGACAGTGACACACGTGCTCCATTACGTTGTTTCCGCCAACTGTAATTTTTGTGAAAATACTTTAATCTGACGAAACAAAAAATATTGCTTCTTGTCTTTGTTGCGCCTTGCGCCCCATAAGGCTTTCACCGTGCAAGTATGAAAAAATAAAATGTTCTCGAAATATAGGACAGAGGAAAAAAACACCTCTGTCCCCGTAAAGTAGATAAATAATCACGTCGCTACTGAACGGCTAAGGTGCAGTCACACCAAAGACAGAGGCGTTTTATACCTCACGGTGTGACTGCACCTGTATTTTTAACGTGATTAAGTGCAAAAGTACAAAAAAATAAAATACGATGAAAATAAAATTACAATGTTTACAAATCCGACTGTTTTTACTGCATGCAACAGCGAATGAAAATTTTGCGCTATGGCTGCATCTGTTGTGGGTGGCTGTATTCCGATAGCGCTTTTATTCTGATGTATATTAACCGGCATTTTTTATCAATGGTAATTCCATTAAATTTTTGAAAAATAACAAAATTTCGTACCTTTCCCTTATAAATTTTATCGAAGATTTTTATCCGTCTGTGTGGATATTAAAAATTTTCATGTATATTTGTCAAAGAAAACAATATAATATGACAAATGAGGAAAAAGTACGGTATTGGATAGCGCTTTCGGATGAAGACCTGAACGCAGGAAGAACATTGTTTAGCGGAGGACATTACTTGTATGTTGGCTTTATGTGTCATCAATCACTTGAAAAAATTTTTAAGGCTTGCTATACAAAGCTGAAAGAAGAAACGCCACCTTACACGCATAAATTGATTTTTCTGGCGCAACAAAGCGGATTTTACAACTCGTTGAGTGAAGAACAAAAAATAATAATAAGCGAAATTGAGCCGCTTAATATTGAAGCACGTTATCCGGAATACAAAAGTAGTATGTCAAAACTGTTGAGCCGCCGGAAATGCCTCGAACTTTTTGAACAAACAAACACATTGCAGCAATGGATAAAAGAGAAGATATTATCAACCGGGTAAGAGCCTACAGGGACTTGGTGAAAAATGCTTTCCCGATGAAAATAGAGAAAGTATATCTTTTCGGTTCCTACGCCAAAGGTACGCCCCGCAAAGATAGTGATATTGACGTAGCATTTGTGGTTAGTCGGTTTGAGGGCGACTTTTTTAAAGTAATCCCCCCGATCTGGCGGCTTACCGAGCAGGTTGATGTGCGCATCGAGCCACACGTGATTGCCCGCGACACCGACTATGCCGGCCTCCTTGACGAAATTCGACGAACAGGTATAGAAATTCATTAAAAAATATTCTATTTCCCGCTCATTCGAGGCGCTGCCTTGACTTGGGCGAGGCCGGGTTTCTCCTGTCACTTTTTCATTCGTCAATTAAATTTTTGAAAAATAACAAAATTTCGTACCTTTGTACATTATGAATGTACAAGCAATCAAACAGCGATTTGATATTATCGGAAATGCTCCTGAACTGAACCGTGCGTTGGATATTGCGCGGCAAGTAGCGCCCACTGATTTGTCGGTATTGATTACCGGCGAAAGCGGCGCAGGCAAGGAAGTGTTTTCGCAGATTATCCACCAATACAGTAGCCGCAAACATGGTTCTTACATTGCGGTAAATTGCGGCGCAATTCCCGAAGGCACTATTGATTCGGAATTGTTCGGCCATGAAAAAGGCTCGTTCACCGGCGCGCACGATACGCGCAAAGGTTATTTTGAAGAAGCGAATAAAGGCACTATCTTTTTGGATGAAGTGGCGGAATTGCCCCTGACTACGCAGGTGCGTTTGTTGCGCGTACTGGAATCGGGCGAATTTCTAAAAGTCGGTTCTTCCAAAGTGCAAAAAACGGACGTCCGTGTGGTCGCCGCTACCAACGTGAATGTGATGCAAGCCGTGCAGTCGGGGCGTTTTCGCGAAGATTTATACTACCGGTTAAATACGGTGCCAATTCATGTACCGGCGTTGCGCGAACGCAAGGAAGATATTTATTTATTGTTCCGCAAATTCGCCGCCGATTTTGCCGAGCGTTACCGTATGCCTGCCGTAGCGCTTGCAAGCGAAGCGCAGCAGGTGTTGCTTGCTTATTACTGGCCGGGCAATGTGCGCCAGTTGAAAAATGTAGTAGAGCAGCTATCAGTCATTGAAAATAGCCGTACCATTTCAGCCGAAGTCTTGCGCCGTTATTTGCCGGAACAGGAAATAACCCAGTTGCCTATTCTTTATCAAGGCAAGTCTGCAGCAACGGATTTTGCTTCGGAGCGCGAGATATTATACAAAATTTTGTTCGACATGCGGCAGGACATAAATGATTTGAAACGGGTGATGCATGGCGCAATCACCCATACTGCGCCTGCGGTGCAAGGCATGACCGTAGTGCCGGACAATTATATTATACCGGCGCAGGAAGGTTATGCGTCACAGGAAAAAATCGTTCCCGAAGAAATAGAAGAAACGCTTTCGATACAGGAGAAAGAAGAAGCGCTCATACGGAAAGCGCTGGAACGCCACAACGGCAAACGCAAATACGCCGCACAGGACTTGGGTATCTCGGAACGCACACTGTACCGCAAAATAAAAGAGTACGGGTTGGAAGATTGATACGGAAAATTGATGTTATAGCATGTCTTGAAATGAACAATTCAAAAAAAGTACACATTCGATTATTGGTATGGCTGTTTGCCGCAATGGCATTGTTCCCTGCTTGTCGCGGCGGTTATTCTTTTACGGGTACGTCCATTTCGCCGGATGTGAAAACCATTCGTATTGATTATTTCCAGAACATGGCACCGACTGTGATGCCCACTCTAAGCAATACCTTTACCGAAGCATTGGTTACCAAATTCCGCCGGCAGACGAAACTGGAATTTGTGAATGACGGCGGCGACCTTTATTTTGAAGGAGAAATCACGGGGTACGATGTGGTGTCGAAAGCCGTACAGGCAAATGAAATGGCGGCATTAAACACATTGAGGATAACGGTAAAAGTAAGGTTCACCAATATATTTGACGAGAAGCAAAGCTACGACCAGTCATTTTCGGCGGAAGCCGACTATTCCGCTACACAGTCATTGGACGAGGTGCAAGACCGCCTGGCTGTCGAAATAGTGGACATATTAGTGGAAAATATATTTAATGCGGCGGTGGCCAACTGGTAAATGAACACGGAAAAATTCTATACATTGCTTACTGTCCCGACATGTGCCGGAGGAAAAACCGCGTCCGAATTAAAATCATTGATTGCTCAGTATCCTTGGTTTTCATTGGCACATCAGCTATTGATGGAAACGACACATCGCCGGAATGAAGAAGAACGCAATGAATATGCGGCTATAGCGGCCGCGTATGCCGCCAGTCGCAATCATTTCTATTGGCGGTTGCAGCAGCCGACTGCGGCCGATGAAACAAACGAAGAAATAGACCTGTTCAATGAATCCAAAACGCCGCCGCCACCGGTAGCCGAGCCGGAAACAGTAGCCGAACCGGAAACAACTGAAAAACCATACATCATCGCGGGCGGCGATTATTTCAGTCCGGCGGATTCAGGCGTTGTAACAGCTACCGATGACGACCCGTTATCGCGTTTCATTATCACACAGCCGAAAATTAATCCGCACACGTCCCCGCTGAATGCTATTGACCGGCAAGATACGGGAAGCTATGAACCCCCTGCCATAATGGATTATGTAACCGAAACCTTGGCGCAAATTTATCAAAACCAGCAATTGCATACGCTGGCTATAGAGACGTATGAAAAATTAATTTTGCAAATTCCGGAAAAAAGTGCTTACTTTGCAACCCAAATTCAAGAGATAAAAAAAATTAAATAATAGATTATGTACACCGTTATAGTAATATTGCTTATTATTGTAAGTATTTTCCTCACGTTGGTAGTATTGGTGCAGAACTCCAAAGGCGGCGGTTTGGCGGCTAATTTTGCCGCCGGCAACCAGACTTTCGGCGTACGCCAAACAGCGGACTTCCTCGAAAAAGCCACGTGGACGCTGGCTATTGCCATTCTTGTATTATCGTTGTCCGCCACTATGTTTATCCCCAGAGGAGAAATAAGTACCCGTTCAACGGTACCGGAAGAATTGCAACGTGTACAGCCGGGACAGCCCGATTTCTCCAATCTTCCGGCGATTCCCGTACAACCGACCTCAACGCCCGAAGAAGAAACACCGGCGCAATAATGCTGCATGGCGCAACACGCTATGGGCAATAGCAAATCTCGTTGGCAGTATATTTCTTATACCGCAATATCCTGTTAAAGCGGTCTTGTAATTTACGGGTGAAATAATACCCGACAGACCATTCATGTCCGCCCCGGTAGGGCGTACTGAACTCACGCCTGCCCAATAGCGGCCGTGAAATAACAACGCAGCCTACAAGAGGCGGGCAGAACTCCGGGCGGGGTAATGACGTTACTCCGGACGATATTTATCCGGTTACCGCCACAGTATCGAAAAAAACTATTTTGTCAATTCGCTGATGCGGCGGAAGAGGTCGTCCACGCCTTGCAGCAGGTCTTCAAAAATAGCGCGGAAGTGCGCTTTGGCTTTGCCTTCTACATTATGCGCACGTTCTTTCAAATTCTTGCGCAATATCGCCGTGTCCTGTATAATGGCTACGGCTGCCTCGTGTTGCTTTTCGGGAAATAAATACATGAACAGGTAGCAATCCGATAACACTTCGTTTGTCAAGTAATCAATATCTCTTTTTATACGTCTGATGCTTGCCATAAAAATTAAATTTAAGGTGAATACTGCAGTTTAAAATGACGTTCAAAGGTAATATTTTTTATTGAACCCGGCAAAATGTGTATCTTCGCTATCCTAAACGGCTGCGTTTTGCAGCGCGTTTTTAACTTTTAGTCTTTAACTTTTAATTCAAAAAATGCGCTATAATGCCGCTACCGGCTGGTTCAAAAAAACATTTGGCGAACGGGTGCAAAAAGTAACGATTAACGCCGGCTTCACCTGCCCCAATCGTGACGGCACGCTGGATACCGGCGGTTGTACTTATTGCCTGAACGAGGCATTCAATCCTTCATACTGCCAGCCTCACAAGCCGGTGGCGCAGCAAATTGAAGAAGGCATTACATTCCATGCCGTGCGCTACCGCCGCGCTGAAAAATTTCTGGCTTATTTCCAGGCCTACTCCAATACTTACGCCCCTTTGGCGCAACTCCGGAAAATCTACCAGCAGGCACTGGAACATCCGAAAATTACCGGTCTCGTTATCGGCACGCGCCCCGACTGCGTAGACAACGAAAAATTGGATTACTTCGCTACGCTGGTAGAACAGGGAAAGTTCGTTCAAATCGAATATGGCGTGGAATCGTGCCGCGACCGCACCTTGCAACACATCCATCGCGGACATACCTTTGCGCAGGCGCAGGCAGCCATAGTACAGACCGCCGCTCGGGGTATTCATACCGGTGCGCATTTTATTTTCGGACTTCCGGGTGAAACGCGTGACGAGATGCTGGCATCGGCAGCCGTCATTTCTGCCCTGCCCTTGCATTCGGCAAAGTTCCACCAGTTGCAGATTATCAAAGGCACTGCCATGGAGCGGGAATTTGCGCAACATCCCGGACGTTTTGTTACGTTCACACTGCCGGAATACATTGATTTTTTCATTGATTTTCTCGAACGGTTAACGCCCCGCATCATGATAGAACGTTTTATCGGCGAAGTACCGCCGCGCTTTGTAAACCATACCGTCTGGGGATTACTGCGCAATGTGGAAATGCTGCGCATGCTCGAAAAACGCCTCGAAGAGCGGGATACAAGACAGGGACGGTTATTTGTGGAACAGGAAAACGAAAAGCTTGCGCCAATTTAAAGATTTGAAAATTCAAAGATTTAAGATTCTATATGGGTTTAAAGTTTAAGGTTTAAGGTTGGCAGGCACAGGAACGATTCAACGATTTAAAAATTTAAGTTCGTACCAATCCGTGATTTGTAACGGTAAGTTCAATTAGTAAATGCAACTTTTTACCAATAAATAATTGAAAATAAAAAACTTATTATGATAATCAGAAAATCAAAATTCCTGCTAATAAGTGCACAAGACAAACAGGCACATATCAATATACTACAAGAAAAGACAAGTTTGAAAAAACTATTCCCGCAGTTGTTATTGAATAACATAGTAATCGCCCTCCGGCTTAGCGTAGCGTGGACGTTAATGTCATCAAGTTAAGACAAATTCTTTTTTGCTACTCAGGTTGTTTTGTTGGAAAAAATAAGGTTGAAATAAGATTTATACCGGGAATTTCAAATGCGAAACAACCTTATTCCCAACCTTATTTAATAGCAAAACAACCTTATTAAGGAATAAAAAATAAATAACCTGTAACAATCCACTCCGTGTTCCTCCGTGAAATCTACTCCGTGAAATCTACTCCGTGAAACTCTGTGTTTAATAATTTTTATAACACGGAGTTGCACGGAGGAAGTTTCACGGAAGGACACGGAGGGGAAGCTTAAAATTGCTATATCTTTTTTATTTTACGTTACTAAAAAAAGAATGTTCTTTATTTAAAAAAGAATGTTCTTTATTCAAAAAAGAATGTTCTTTATTTAAAAAAGAATGTTCTTTATTTAAAAAAGAATGTTCTTTATTTAAAAAAGAATGTTCCTAATTCAAACAGGAATATTCCTAATTCAAACAGGAATGTTCCTAATTCAAAGTGGACGCTACGCCGAACTGAGATTGAAATCACCGCAGCCGTCATTGCGGGCGAAGCGAAGCAATCCGGAAAAAAATCAATGCACAAAATTGCACCGTGCACAGTATATTAAAAAATTTACGGAAAATTTGTAAGACAATCAAAAAACAAAGACAGTAACTTTTACACCCGTTAAAAAAGCGTTTATGCAACGCTCCGGGACAATGTAATGACAATTAGCAGGACAGGGGCAACTTATGCTTTTCCTCTTGACGAGTACGGTGATGATACTGATACTATTGTTACACCATGACGTGCTTACAAGAACTTAATTTACTCTGTTATAGTTGAAGAAGGAGTAACATCACTTGGAAGACATGCGTTTGCGGATTTGGAAGGGTTAGTATCCATAACTCTTCCCTCAACTTTGGGTTATATAAATGAACTTGCTTTCTACTCTGCCGGCAATTTACGAACGGTTATCTGTAACAGGCAAACACCTCCGGTAATAGAGGCTGCGGCGTTTCAAGATGCTGATACAAGCAATATTACGGCCATAGTACCTCCCGGTTCCGTTAGCGCTTATGCATCCGCTCCCGTATGGAAAGATTTCGACATAATTACCTCAAATGCAGACGCATCCCTGAGATCACTCACCGTAAACAATCTCACTCTTTCACCCCCGTTCAATAAAGATATTCTTAACTATAGCGACACCGTTTCAAATGCCGTATCAGGTATTTCAGTCGCGGCCGTATCGCGTAACCCGTTCGCTACCGTAACAGGTACGGGGAATTATCCGCTATTCCATTTGAATTTAATCCTGCTACTTTCAGTTATACGCTTTCTGTCCCGTATTCCATATCCAGTCTCACCGCAAATGGGGAAACAAGTCATTCTTCGGCTACTGTAACTTCCGGTACGCGGAATCGCATCCGCTATCTGTCGGCGACACAGTTAAATACCGGTGAGAATGTATTTGGAATCAGTATTTTTTCTAAAAATAAAAAATACTATAAGGTTTACCGGGTCAGGATAACACGCGAGGCTCCTCCTGTTACTACAGGTTTTGATGAAGCCGGCGCGCCTGCCGCCGTACATGTCTATACCGCAAACGGCAGGTTGTATGTCAATTCGCCCGCAGTTTTATCTGTGTTCTTATGTCAATCATCGCTACTCAGGTTGTCTTATTGTTATATAAGGTATAAGGTGACGGGATTATTATCCGTATCTTGCCTGCAATGCACAAAACCATACTCTTTTGAGACAATATGAACACAGATAAAACGGATGATACGGATAAACACAGGTTTTTATATTTTTGACCGGTCGATAATTACGTTTTTCTACAAAAAGAAATATAATAATCAGTGGAAATTCGTTTTATCCGTTTTATCTGTGTGCTTATTGACTCAAAAGAGTAATTATACTTCACGCGGCATGGTTTTGTGCATTGGTTTGATCAAAAAAAATGTGAGGCTGCATAATCCCAAAATGTCCATTTTGGGATTATTCCGTTGGGATGCCTAACCGGCGTGTGCCGGGACTTACACCCTGCCGGATTAGAAATATGCCCAACGAACAAAACAGACGGTGCGAGGCATAGCCTCGCACCGTCCCGGTGGTTTAACCCTGCAACGGGTTTGATTATAGCCCCTCCTTCGGAAGAGTTGGGGAAGTCTTATTTCGGCTGTGTTTCAAAACCTTGGCGTCAATATAAAATACGATTTCTTCAACGATGTTGCTGCAATGATCGCCGATGCGTTCGATTTTGCGCATGACCAGCATGGTTTTCAAGCCGTTTTCGGCGTCGATTTTCTTGTCCCGGATGGCGTCCGACAATATCTTAATTGCGTTGCGGTAAATCTCGTCTACCGTTTCGTCTTTCGCCAGAATCTTACCCGAAAGGCGGGTGTTTTCCGAATCCAGGGCGACATAACTGTCGGAAAGCATCTCAATGACCGCGTCGAACATGATTTCTATCTGCAAATCTTCTTTCAAGTCGCCGTCGGGGTCGGCGCCCCTGTCGATGATGTTTTTTGCTATCCCGTCGGCAAAATCGGCGATGCGTTCCAGTGTGATGCTGATTTTAATCAGCGATAGCACCAGACGCAGGTCAATTGCTACCGGATTGTATAAAGCGATGTAATTCTCGCAGTCGCTGTCGATTTTCAACTCGAAGGAATTGACCCGTTTCTCGCGGCTGGCGACTTCCCGCGCCAGTTCGATGTCGTTGTTCAAAAAAGCCTGTTTCACTTTTTCTAATTGCGAAAGGACTAAACGCCACATTTCGCTTACTTCTTCTTTTAATGTAATTAGTTCTTTTTCTGTATGCTTCATAATAATTGATAATTGATAATTGATAATTGATAATTGAGAATGAGGGGTTGAAAATTGAAAATTCCTCATTCTCAATTCTCAACTCTCAATTCTTGATTTACCCGAACCTTCCGGTGATGTAATTCTGCGTTTCCTCCTTTTCGGGATTCATGAATATTTTTTTCGTATCATCATATTCAATCAGTTCACCCAGCATGAAAAAGCCGGTTTTGTCGCTTACGCGGGCGGCCTGTTGCATGTTGTGCGTAACAATCACAATCGTGTAATCCTTTTTCAATATATGAATCAGGTCTTCGATTTTGGAAGTCGAAATCGGGTCGAGCGCCGAAGCCGGTTCGTCCATCAGGATGATGGACGGCGCAATGGCCAGGGCGCGGGCAATGCACAGGCGCTGCTGCTGCCCGCCCGAAAGCTCGAAAGCCGATTTTTTCAGTTTGTCCTTCACTTCCTCCCAGAGGGCGGCGCTTTGCAGGGATTCTTCCACCCGCCGGGCGATAAACCGGCCGTCGTTGACGCCGTCTACCCGAAGCCCGTAGGCCACGTTTTCAAAAATGGTTTTCGGGAAAGGGTTCGGTTTCTGGAAAACCATTCCGACCCGTTTCCTCAGTTTCGCCACATCGACGGATTTGTGGTAAATATCTTCCCCGTCGATCAAACATTCGCCGGTCAGGCGCATCGAGGGAATCAAATCGTTCATCCGGTTGAACAACCGTAAAAAAGTCGATTTCCCGCAGCCCGAAGGGCCGATAAACGCTGTGACCGTATGGTCTTCAATTTTCATGGCAATATTTTTCAAAGCATGAAAACTGCCGTAGTAAAAATCAATGTTTTTTGTTTCAAGCATGACGTTTTTGTAATTTTTTTCGTAAATAGGAGGCCGATACATTAATGACAAGCACGATGACTATCAATACCAAAGCCGTTCCGTAGGCCATCGGGCGGGTGGCTTCCAGGTCGGTTCCGCTCACGGCAATCACATACAGGTGATACGGGAGAGCCATCACCTGGTCGTATATCGAATGGGGCAGCTGGGGCAGGAAATAGGCGGCGACCGTGAAAAGAATCGGCGCCGTTTCGCCCGAAATCCGGCCTATCGAAAGAATCAGCCCTGTGATGATATTGGGAAATGCCATGGGCAGCGTAACCCGGTGGACGGTCTGCAACCTGGTCGCCCCCAGAGCCAGGCTTCCGGTGCGGAACGAATCGGGAATGGCTTTCAGCGCTTCTTCGGTAGTCCTGATTACCAGCGGCAAAGCGAGCAACCCCAGCGTGAGCGAGCCGGCAATGATGGAATCGCCAAAGCCCAGGGTATTGACAAACAGCGACATTCCGAATAATCCGAAAACTATTGATGGAATACCGGCCAGGTTGTTGGTCATCACCCGGATGAACTTCACAATATTTCCGTTGCCTGCGTATTCGGAAGTGTATATCGCCGATAAAATCCCGACAGGGAAAGCGATAATCGAACTTCCTGCAATCAGGCAAAGCGTACCGACAATCGCGGGGAAAATACCGCCGGAAGTCATCCCGTTTGCAGGCGCCCCGGTCAGAAATTCCCAGCTGATGACGCCGGCGCCCTGGTAGATAATGAAGCCTAATATCCAGAACAGGATACCTACCACTATCAGGCTGAGTATTCTGAAAATGACGAAGGCGATGTTTTGTTTTAATAAATGAGTATTCATATAATTGTAAATTATCTTATTAATTAAAATAAGAGGTTTCCGAACGGCTCGGAGAGGTCTCTAAGTTACTCAGAGAGTTCTCTGAACGACTCAGAGAGTTCTCTAACGGCTTGGAGAGGTCTCTGAATGACTCAGAGAGTTCTTTGAACGACTCAGAGAGGTCTCTGAATGACTTGGAGAGGTCTCTGAACGGCTTGGAGAGTTCTCTGAACGACTCGGAGAGTTCTCTGAATGACTTGGAGAGGTCTCTGACCTCCCCCCAACCCCCTCCAAAGGAGGGGGAGTGGCTTTCCATTTCTCACTACCTTTTCCAAACCAAGGAACGGCCACTCCCCCTCCTTCGGAGGGGGTTGGGGGGAGGTCCCGTTGGTGCGAGGCTTAGCCTCGCGCCCTCTATCCTGACAGGTTGAACCTGTCGGGATAGTTGCAACAAGGTAGAACCTTGTCGCAACAAGGGGAGGTCATTGAGCCTGATGCTGTTTTTTGGAAATAAGCTCCGCGCTGATACTGATAATCACCGTAATGAGAAACAGGATGCAACCGAGCACAAACAGGGCGCTGTAATGCGCACCGCCATGAGGCGCTTCGCCAAGTTCGGCCGCAATGGTTGCGGGAATTGTCCGCACCGGCTCAAACAGAGAGCGCGGTATAACGGCCGCATTTCCGGTAACCATCAAGACGGCCATGGTTTCGCCGATGGCGCGTCCGATTCCCAGCACGACAGCCGCCGAAATTCCCGATATGGAATAGGGAATGACCACGCGGTAAATCGTTTGCCAGTGATTGGCGCCCAGTCCGAGACTGGCTTCGCGCATTGTCTGGGGCGTGTTGCGTATCGCATCTTCCGCTACGGTGATAATGGTCGGCAAAGCCATAATCGCAAGCACCAGACTGCCGGCAAAAGCCGTTTCGCCTACCGGCAAATTAAACGCTTTCTGAATGAAAGGGACTAAAACAACCAGCCCGAAGAAACCGTAAACAACCGACGGGATACCCGCCAGGAGTTCGATGGTCGGCTTCAAGAGGTTGCGAATCTTTTCATTGGCAAGCTCGCCGAGATAAATAGCGACGCCCAGACCCAGCGGCAAAGCAATCAGGATGGCGCAAAGGCCAACCCACAGCGTTCCCGTCAAAAGCGGAAGCAGTCCGAACTGCGGGGCGGGCGTAGCGGTCGGCATCCAGTTTTCTCCCCCGAAGAAATCGGCCGGTTTCAGCTTGTTGCCCGACAATACTTTCACTTCTTCGCTTTTGCCCGGCACATACTGCTCCGGTATAAAAGCGATGATGCCCGGCGTTCCGCCAATGATTTCACCCAGTTTTTCCGGCACGAACTCGTAATTTTCACCTAACTCTTCATCCGAATAGTAATCGGAAAGATCGTTCATGCGGAAAGGCTCGATGGCTTCGTCATTGCCTCCGGCAAGGCTCCAGTTATCTATTTCGTAATCGAAAATCCGCTTTATCTGTTCGGGCGTTAGCCGGTCGACCGGATTTTTTCCGTTTACGCATAGCACATACCCGCTTTCGATGTCGGAATGGCTGAAAAAACCCACGCCTTCCCGGAAAAGGAAAACCACAATCAACAGGATAACAATGCCGGTTGTCGCCCCGCTGATTGTCAATAAAGATTCAATTACTTTTTCTATTATTCGTTTCATTTTTTTAAAATTGACAGTTGACAAATGAAAATATTAACTATTCGGTATATAAGGTTTTCATTTTCACCAAATCAACCTCTAAATTCTTAACCAGGAAATTATCTATCCCTCCATATTCGCTGTCAATTGTTTCAAAAGCAGCCGTGATATAGTTCCGCATTTTCGCCATATCAATAACGGTTACTGTTCATTTTTTCTTGTTTAAATGGTTACTCTAAATTATCTCTTTTTTGAGTTACGAGTTACAGGTTACGAGTTACGGGTGGGGAGAGGAGGCGATGCACTTCACTGTTCATCACTCACCCCTTCACCCTTCACCCTTTACAAGCTGGGAATAAACCCGATTTCACTCACCGTCTTCTGTCCCTTCGTAGAAAGCACATAGTCGATAAACGGCTTGACCTGCTTTTCGTTTTTCGCCACGTAGTAGTAATACAGCGGCCTGACAATAGGGTAAGTACCGTCCTTGGCAGCCTTTACGGAAGGCGCGGTGAACGTTTTCCCCCTGTCGTAAGACACGTGGACGGCTTTCACATCTTTGCTGAGATAGGCCAGACCGATGTAACCGATAGCGCCCTTTGTCTGTCCGACCGATTGCACAATCGCCCCGGTGGCCGGCATACTCATGATTCCGCTCAGGTAGTTTTTGTTTTTCAACACACTTTCCTTGAAAAACTCATACGTTCCCGAAGACGTTTCCCGCGAGTAGGGAACGATTTTCAGGTCGGCGCCGCCCACTTCTTTCCAGTTGGTGATTTTGCCGCTGAAGATTCCTTCCAGCTGTTCCCTTGTCAGGTTCGTTACCTTGTTGTCGGGATGAACCACAATAGCCAGCGCATCATAAGCGATAACCACTTCTTTCAGGGCGTTTCCGGCTTCCTGAATTTTTTGCTTTTCTTCAAATTTAATCCTGCGCGAAGACTGGGCAATGTCCGTAGTCCCTTCTATGAGGGCGGAAATACCTACTCCGCTGCCGCCGCCGGTTACGGTCACCGTTGCCGAGGGATGGGCGTTCATGTAGTCTTCGGCTTCCTTTTGCGATAAAGGCAAAGTAGTGTCCGAACCTTTGATTTTCTGTGCTTGCACGGCAGTTAAACTTGATACAAGAATAGCTGCGATAAAAAATAACTTTTTCATAAATAAAAAAAATAATAAATTAATAAAAAATAATGATTAATGATTAATGATTAATGATATCCTCTGTTTATTTTAAAAACCGGACTTGAAAACTGCTTCCGGGCTTCCCATTTTTAAGAATCAGACTTGAAAACCACTTGCGGGTCTGTTTTTTTTAGATTTACTTGCTGATTTATTGATAATCACAATAACAAAATACATGTTTATCAGATTAAATAAAAATAAAATAATCCCATAAAGAACCCAATTACAAACCGGAATAAAATAGAAATAAATAATTGTACTTATACTGGAAGCGATTATTGCTCCTGCAATAATCAATAATAATTTTTTAACCGCCTCTTTTTTCATTAAATAATTCGAATGGCCAGGGGAGGTTAAAACTTATACTGCAACCGCAGCGTAAAGACATTGTCCTTCAAATCCTCATTCCTGCCCGCGACATGGGCCGACGTTTCGTTTTTGTTGATTTCATAGAAAGCCTGCAAACGGAAAGCATTGCTGATTTTCCATAAAACGCCAAGTCCGAGTGTATTGAAACTCAAGTCGGTTTTAGAAGTCCCTTCTTTCCCGATTTCGTCGCCCGAAACTTCCGAGTTAGGGTCGTAAAAATCATATTTCACGACAGCCGAGAGAGGCAGGGCGCCAAGGTCCTGCACAAAGACGGCATACGCCCCGCTGAAATTGCGGATGTAAGTATCGGCGGCCGGCAAAGCAGCCGCATTCGGGCTTTTGCTGCTGCCGGAAAGTCCCGGTTGCTGTCCGAACAGATATTCCGCCCGCAGCTGCGTGATTCCCAAAGAACTTGCGATTGCCACTTGAAAGTCGAACCCCACGTATTCCCGTTTGGCGAACCCGCCTTTGTTGGTTTCGTTTTCATCCAATACAAACTTCTTGTCGTTTAGCGTGTAAACCTTTTCCGAACCCTGATACACGCCACCATTATAATAGGAAGCGCCAAGTCCGTAGGAAAAAGCATTGCCCACGGTTTTTGCCAGCGAAAGATGCCCGATAAAATCCTTGCGGCTGTCCGTTTCCTGTTTGATACCGTTACCGGCAAAAAGGCCGGCCTCCAATTTCAGGATATTCCAGACGGAAGTCTTGGCCGGCTGGAGGACAAGCATGGCGCCCAAATCCCGTTCTTCGGGGAAAAGCGTCTGGAAAAGCGTGGAACGCTCCGGCGATTCGCGCCGGGAAGAAGAATAGCTGATTTCGTTACCGAAAGGACGGTCGAAAATGCCGGCGCGCAGTTGAATCGTATTAAACCAGGGGTCTTTCAGATTCAGGTAAGCATCTTTGAAGCCCACGCCCTTTTCGGTCACGTCCACCTGAAAAACACCGGAAGCAAGCTTGCCGTCGGTAGCGGTCAGTTTGAAGCGACCCCGGCGGATGCCGAGACGGTTGAAAGACTCTTCGGGATTTTCGTTGGAAGTCCCTACTTTCAATGCGGCGTCTTTTTCACCGTATTGATACTGGGACTGAATGTATCCCGAAAATTTAACGGACTGTGCAAACGCCATGTTGGCGATGAACAGTGCAAATAAGAAAACTGTAATTTTTTTTGTCATAACATTTAATTTTTTTACAGCGCAAAGGTAAGGGTGTCATTTGACAATGATTTTAAGAAAATGTGACAAAAATATGACAAATGATGTAGCGCGTATTTTAGGATAGAAAACAAATCTTTTAATTTTATCGGGTGCATTTAAATGATGGAATTGTTTTGTTGTGATTAATTACATTTGTAGCATGATACCTGAAAGTGAAGCAATCGCATATTATTTTATTAAACGGTTTTTTGAAAAAAAATAAAAAAGATTACAGGAAACAAATAAAAAAGGCTATTATACTTTACGCGGTATGGTTTTGTACATCCGGATTTATTAAAAATTAATGATTTGTGGTGAACGGTGAATGGTGAACGGTGAACCGGCATCTCGCAGAGATGCAAAGTTCGGTAGAAAATAGCGTTCCCCGCCTTCCCCGGCATCCCGTAGAGATGCGACATTTGTCCGCATAACTGACGTCATGCGGGGCGTTGTGCAATCAAACGTTTCTACCGAACTTCAATCCCTGCGGGACAAGCCCTGCAATACCATAAAGTTGTGCAAACCCAAGTCCCGCAGGGACGACACTTTATTAACCGTATGCTTTAGCTTGCGGACGGTTACAGCACGCGAAACATCATAACAGACAGCGCTGTCGTGAATAAAATTCCGTATATTTGCAAAAAATTAATAAAAAACAAACAAACAAATGAAAATCAAAGCAATTTTAATGAGCAGTTTAATGATTTTAGGCGCCTGCCGGCAGGAAACAAAATTAGCCTGTCCCGTAGCGGAAAAAGACAACACAGTAGATAACTATTTCGGAACGGAAGTGCCCGATCCCTATCGCTGGCTCGAAAACGACACTTCTCAGGCAACTGCCGCCTGGGTAGAAGCGGAGAATCAGGTAACCGGCGGGTATCTGGCAAAAATTCCTTTCCGCGAACAGCTGAAACAGCGGTTGACCGATTTGGTGAATTACGAACGTATCGGCTTGCCTCAAAAAAAACACGGAAAATATTATTTTTTCAAAAACAACGGTTTGCAAAACCAGAGCGTTTTGTATGTAAAGGATTCTTTGAACGGGGAAGCGTCCGTCCTGTTAGATCCCAATGCGTTGTCGGACGACGGCACTGTGGCGTTGTCGGGCATTTCTTTTTCCAATGACGGAAAGTATATGGCTTATGCTATTTCGCGCAACGGGTCGGACTGGCGGGAAATCTGCGTCATCGATCTCGCTACCCGCAAATTGCTCGACGACCATATTTTGTGGTCGAAATTCTCGGGAGCAAGCTGGAAAGGCGACGGTTTCTATTACAGCGCTTACGATGCTCCGGCAGCCGGCAAGGAATTTTCCAATATAAACGAAAATATTAAAATCTATTATCACAAACTGGGCGAGCCGCAATCAAAAGATGTGCTGACTTTTCAAAATCCGCAGGAACCCAAGCGGTTTTATACCGCCCATACAAGTGAAGACGAGCGGATACTGTTCATTATCGAATCGGGCGCCGGAAGCGGAAACAACCTTTTTATCCGGGATTTGACAAAAGCAAACGCTCTTGTTGTCGCTTTAACGGACAATATGGAATATACCTACGAGCCTGTCGAAGTAATCGGGGATAAAATTTACATTTTTACCAATTACCAATCGCCGAAGTACCGGATTATGACGGCCGACGTGGCCAAGCCGAAACTGAACGAATGGAAAGAGCTGGTTCCTGAAAATGAATCCGTATTGAGCAACGCCCAAATTATCGGCGGTCGCCTGATTTTAACTTACGATAAGGATGCTTCAAATCACGCTTACGTATTCGGGTTAGACGGGAAGCAACTGCATGAAATCGCTTTGCCGGCTTTGGGTTCGGTTGGTTTCAGCGGCGACAAAGACGACAGGGAAACGTTTTACAGTTTCACTTCATTCACTTATCCGGCCACCATTTTCAAATATGATATCGACGCGAATGTATCGGAACTGTATCTGGCTCCCAAAGTCGCGTTCACTCCCGAAGACTATACGACGGAACAGGTGTTTTACCCCAGCAGTGACGGAACGAAAATACCCATGTTTCTCACTTATAAAAAAGGATTGAAAAAAGACGGGAACAATCCGGTTTTCCTTTACGGATACGGCGGTTTCAATATCAGCCTGAATCCCGGCTTTTCAACCAACCGTTTGCCGTTTCTCGAAAACGGCGGCATTTATGTTCAAACCAATTTGCGCGGCGGCGGCGAATACGGCGAAGACTGGCATCAGGCAGGCGTCAAGATGAACAAGCAAAACGTATTTGACGATTTTATCGCTGCCGCCGAATACCTGATTCGGGAAAAATATACCCGTCCGGAAAAACTTTCGATTGTCGGCGGCTCTAACGGCGGTTTGCTGGTAGGCGCTGTCGTCAACCGGCGTCCCGATTTGTTTAAGGTGGCCGTTCCCGAAGTCGGCGTGATGGACATGCTGCGTTATCACATCTTTACCATCGGCTGGAACTGGGCAAGCGACTACGGAACCAGCGCCGACAGCGAGGAAATGTTCCGCTATCTCTACGCTTATTCCCCGCTCCATAATATTAAAAACGACGGAACGGCTTATCCGGCTATTCTGGTAACGACTGCCGACCATGACGACCGCGTGGTGCCTGCCCATTCGTTCAAATACACTGCTACTTTACAGGCTTCCGATACGGGCGGCGCTCCCAAACTGATCCGTATCGAAACCAAAGCGGGACACGGAAGCGGGAAACCGCTCGCCAAGCAAATTGAGGAAACTGCGGATATTTACGCTTTTATCATGTACAACCTGGGAATGAAAATACGGTAAAACTGCTCACTAATACATCATTGATATGGCTGACGACAAAAAAATCATTTTCTCCATGGTAGGAGTAAACAAAGTATTCCCACCTCACAAACAGGTACTTAAAAACATATACCTGTCGTTTTACTGCGGCGCTAAAATCGGAATCATCGGTTTGAACGGCTCCGGGAAATCAACTTTGTTGAAAATCATCGCCGGAATCGAAAAGGATTATCAAGGCGAAGTTGTTTTCTCTCCCGGATATTCTGTGGGTTATCTGGAACAGGATCCGAAACTGGATAACGGCAAAACCGTAAAAGAAACGGTGCAGGAAGGCGTACGGGAAATTATGGATATTCTGAAGGAATACGAAGCGGTGAACGAAAAATTCGGCTTGCCGGAATTTTATGAAGACGCGGAAAAGATGGATAAACTTCTTGCCCGACAGGCCGAATTGCAGGATAAAATCGACGCTACCGACGCATGGAACATCGACAGCAAGCTGGAACGGGCAATGGATGCTTTACGCTGTCCGCCCGAAGATCAGCCGGTGGGAACGCTTTCCGGAGGCGAGCGCCGCCGCGTTGCCCTCTGCCGCCTGCTATTGCAGCAACCCGACATCCTTCTCCTGGACGAACCGACCAACCACTTAGACGCAGAATCCATCGACTGGCTGGAACAGCATCTGCGGCAATATGCCGGAACGGTGATTTGCATTACCCACGACCGCTATTTCCTGGATCATGTTGCGGGATGGATTCTTGAACTGGACCGCGGGGAAGGAATCCCCTGGAAGGGTAATTACACTTCGTGGCTGGAACAAAAAACAACCCGGATGGCGCAGGAAGAAAAGCAGGCCGGCAAACGCCGCAAAACGCTGGAACGGGAACTCGAATGGTCAAGAATGGCGCCCAAAGCGCGTCAAGCCAAAGGGAAAGCCCGGCTAAACGCTTACGAACGGCTTTTGAACGAAGACGTTAAAGAACGGGAAGAAAAACTGGAAATCTTCATCCCCAACGGCCCCCGGCTGGGAAACAAAGTCATCGAATCAATACATGTTTCCAAATCTTACGGCGATAAATTGCTTTATGCCGATTTGAATTTTGTGCTCCCTCCCAACGGAATTGTCGGAATCATCGGCCCTAACGGCGCCGGAAAAACAACGCTTTTCCGGCTAATTATGGGCTTGGAAAAACCCGATAAAGGCAGTTTTGAAGTCGGGCAAACGGTTAAAACCGGCTATGTCGATCAAAGTCACACGGATATTGATCCCGAAAAAACGGTTTTTCAAGTAGTATCCGGCGGAACGGAATTGATTCGTGTCGGCGGAAAAGAAGTTAATTCACGCGCCTATCTGGGACGTTTCAATTTCAGCGGAGCCGATCAGGAAAAGAAATGCGGCGTGCTTTCCGGCGGTGAAAGAAACCGCTTGCATCTGGCGCTCACTTTGAAATCGGAAGCCAATGTCCTCCTGCTTGACGAACCGACCAACGATATAGACATCAATACCTTACGCGCACTGGAAGAAGGTCTGGAAAATTTTGCCGGCTGTGCGGCAGTCATTTCCCACGACCGCTGGTTTTTAGACCGGATTTGTACGCATATCCTCGCTTTTGAAGGAGATTCGGAAGTGTTTTTCTTTGAAGGTTCTTATTCCGAATACGAAGAAAACAAAAAACAACGTTTGGGATATGTGGAACCGAAGCGGATACGGTATCGGAAATTGAGAATTGATAATTGAGAATAAAGAAAATAATTCTCAATTCTCAATTCTCAATTCTCAATTAAAACAACTCTGGATTGCTTCAGGCTTCGCCTTCGCTGGTGACGGCTGCGATATTTCAACCTCACCGCGTCACCAGCGAACTGCGAAGCAGTGAAGCAATCCGGAAAAACAATGCACAAAATAAAACCGCGTGAAGTATAATAAGATATAATGAGGTAATAAGGTTGATTACGGATGGAACAATTCTCTGCTACTCAGGTTGTTTTGTTGGAAAAAATAAGGTTAAAATAAGGTTTGTATCCGGATTTCAAATGCGAAAAAACCATATCAACTCCCGATTCTCATTTAAATCAATGATTTAAATCGGAGTCTACTCCTCATTCTTATTTAAATCAATGATTTAAATCGGAGTCTACTCCTCATTAAACTTATTTAAATCAATGATTTAAATCGGAATCAACTCCCAATTCTCATTTAAATCAATGATTTAAATCGGAATCAACTCTCAATTCTCATTTAAATCAATGATTTAAATCGAAATGTACTTCTGTCTGTAAAAAAAAATAGTAAACGAGTTAACAAGTAGACGAGTAAACGAGTTATACTTCACGCGGTATGGTTTTGTGCATTACAGGCAGGATACGGATAATAATCCCGTCAGGGATTACAGCTCGGTAGAAATGTTTGATTACACAGAGCCCCGCATAACGTCAGTTATGCGGACAAATGCCGCATCTCTGCGAGATGCCGGTGAGGGTGGGGGTGGGGGAACGCTATTTTCTACCGAGCTTTGCATCTCTACGAGATGCCGGTTCACCGGTATGGTTTTGTGCATTGCGGGCTGGATACGGATAATAATCCCGTCAGGGATTGAAGCTCGGTAGAAACGTTTGATCGCACAGCGCCCCGCATGACGTCAGTTATGCGGACAAATGCCGCATCTCTACGAGATGCAGATGAAGGTGGGGAACGCTATTTTCTACCGAACTTTGTATTTCTGCGAGATGTCGGTTTACCGGTATGGTTTTGTGCATTACAGGCAGGATACGGATAATAATCCCGTCAGGGATTGAAGCTCGGTAGAAATGTTTGATTACACAGCGCCCCGCATGACGTCAGTTATGCGGACAAATGCCGCATTTCTACGGGATGCCGGTGAAGGTGGGGAACGTTATTTTCTACCGAGCTTTGCATTTCTGCGAGATGTCGGTGAAGGCAGGGAACACTATTTTCTATTGCGGTATCAATGATCAATGATTAATTCAATCTCACTGCGTCATTAATCATTATACTTGCATTCTATGCTAAATTCCAAATATATTTAGTTAAAAATAATTAAAACTTATGCAGCAAATTTTCTTGTATTAACGTATGGAGTTTCGCGGTTCATGACGGCAAACACACGAGCCAA
>JAIRNV010000020.1 GCA_031257875.1 Dysgonamonadaceae bacterium | reverse complement strand
ATTGGCTCGTGTGTTTGCCGTCATGAACCGCGAAACTCCATACGTTAATACAAGAAAATTTGCTGCATAAGTTTTAATTATTTTTAACTAAATATATTTGGAATTTAGCATAGAATGCGAGGGTTTATACCCTTACCGCCAGTTAAAACCGACGGCAAGAAAGGTTTAAACAGACGGCAGGAAAAAACCTTATTTCCAACCTTATTTAACAACAAAACAACCTCAGTAGCAGAGAATTGTTCCATCCCTAACCAACCTTATTACCTTATTTAATTCCGGTAATTTATAGATACTTACTCTTTTTTTTAGAAAAATGTGTGAATATCAATTTTTCAGTATTACCTTTCTTGATGATACGCTTGCTTTAAAAAACAGATTAACAAAGCAGGGAGTTTTTGTAAATAAATTTCGGGCAATGCCTTCACTTACGGGGAAATATACTATTTACCGGACAATAGTTGAGGGTGAAAAATTACCGGATTTTACTGCGGATGAATCTGTTATACAGGAGGTGAATGATGAAACAAATTTTTATTTTTATAATGTTCATGGCTTTGAGCATGGGGTTATATGCCGGAGGCGGCAATACCGCAGATAATGTAACCGTCCCGTCATTAACCGGTGTCAAATGGAAACTGCTCGGAATTGTGGATGTAAAAACAGGCGAATTAAAAGCGCTTAAATCTTACACTGTCAGCGGGAAAGACTGTGAACAGTGCTATACGGTAACATTTAAGGAAGACGGTACTTTTATCGGAGTTGAATCTTGATACCTTGCAACAAACAAATGGAGATACACCCAGTTGTTCCGGAACAGACTATGTTGCCGATACGCCCAATCAGCAAAATCCAACTAACGGATGTCTTTCTTTTCCTCACACAGATGACTGTACAACAGTAAATCCGGGAATTATGTTTATGAATTATATGGATTTTCGTTTGATGACTGTATGAATATATTTATAGCGGGACAGGTAAATCGTATGTTACCTTTATTTGACACCCCAAATGGCATCCGACGAGATATATTAACAAATGCTGCCTGTCTGACGGGACTTTCATGTACTAATAATTTTATGAATCAAACCGTTACTTTTAATAAAACGGTTACTTCCTGCGGCGACATCAACGTCCGAAACGTTACCGTCAACAGTGGCAAGCTAACACTCAAAGCGGCAGGCAAAGTGAATATGACCAGCGGTTTTGAAGTACAACCGGGCGCTGAATTAGAAACCATAAAAATCCAATAATGCTTTACGCGGAAGCGGGGCTATTTGCTTCCGCTTCATTTACCAACATTCAATATAAATATTTATGAAAACAAAAATTTTATTCATGGCAGGTCTTATCCTGTTTTTTACTTATGGATGTTCCGGTAACGGCAAATTATCCCAAAACGGCAATACCGCAAATAATGTAAACATCCCGTCATTAAATAGCAATAAAACCGCTGACTGGAAAGTCAAATCACTGAATCTGTCAGGGAAACTGGCAAATATTATTTTTCCTCCTGAAAATGCACTGTATCCGGATATTTCAATACAAATACCGGATACAGTAAAAGGAGATATTACCTGTAATACTTTTCGCAATTATATTTGGGTTGCTTTTGAAATAAAAGGTAATGAACAGATTAACTTCAAAGACTATGGCGGAACCGGAAGTGTAGAAGATGACTGGGGGCTCGCTTTCAAAAACAATTTACGGAATACCGCAAAATTCAATATTTCAAATAATGAACTGATATTTAAGGATTCTCTGGATAAACCGGTTATTATATTTATTCCCAAATAAAAATCAATTACGAATTACGAGTTACCTGTAAGTCATAATTCGTAATTCGTAACTGATGTTACGCAGGGCAGTATCGAACAGCACTTGAGGCTATCAAAAATTTTAATTCTGCGTAACATGAGTTTGTAATTGACAATTCTGGATTGCTTCACTGCTTCGCAGTTACCAGTGACGAAGCGACAATATTACGGACAGGAAACGGCATTTTTACCGCAAAGGCGATAAAGTCGCACAAAGTTTGATTTTGTGAAACTCTTTGCGCGATTTTATCTCTTTTGTGTGCCAGTTATAAATTACACAACCGTTTGATATTCAGGAAAACTAAACCCGTCATTTCATTGAAATTTCGGGAATAAAAAAAGGGAAAAACGCCCTGCGCCTTTCCCTCGTTCTAAATTCTTAACTCTTAACTTTTAACTGCTCTTCTTCCTGTTGCCATAACGGCTCATAAATTTATCCACACGACCGGCGGTATCTACCAGCTTTTGTTTGCCGGTATAAAACGGATGCGAAGTATTTGAAATTTCTATCTTAACCAAAGGATAAGATACGCCGTCTATTTCGACAGTTTCTTTCGCGTTGATTGTCGAACGGGTGATAAACGTATCATCGTTAGACATGTCTTTAAATACGACCGGACGATAATTAGCCGGATGAATTCCCTGTTTCATTTTATTTCTGTTTTAAGATTTGTAATTTGGGTTGCAAAAGTACTAAATAGGATTGGAATAACAAAAGGTTTTGTTGTTTTTTCAGGTAAAATGTGTTATGCTGTGTGTATATTGACAAATTTAATGCTAACTTTGCAACCTCAAACAAATTTAATTTTTTGTTGAAAAAACCATTGTAAAACAACTAATTATGTTACAAATAAAAATTTTTGCCGTCAATCCGGTCCGGGAAAATACTTACCTTTTGTATGACGAAACAAAAGAAGCGGTTATCATTGATTGCGGCGCCTGCATCGGCGACGAAAAGGAGCAACTGTCGGATTTTATCCGTGAAAAAGAACTTGCACTGAAACATGTTTTGAATACGCATCTGCATTTCGACCATATTTTGGGAAACAAATTTCTTTACGAAACTTACGGTTTGAAACCCGAATATAATCAGGCAGACGAGGCAATGCCCGGTTTTAAAGAAGGTGTCGTGAAATTCGGAGTCTCTACTTTCGAATACGATACCGTTTTTGCCGAACATTATATTGAAGATAAAGAAATTATCTCTTTCGGAAACACCCGCATGGAAGCCTTGGCAACGCCAGGACATTCACCCGGAAGCCTTTCGTTTTATTCCGAAAAAGACGCCTGTGTCTTCACCGGCGACGCCCTTTTCCGGTTCGGTATCGGACGGACGGATTTGTGGGAAGGCAATTACGAAAAACTGATACATTCCATTAAAACAAAACTGCTTACTCTCCCCGACAATACGGTCGTTTACCCCGGACACGAGGAAACTTCAACTGTCGGCGAAGAAAAAAAGCATAATCCGTATTTTTGAATAGTTACGAGTTACAAGTAAACGAGTTGACGAGTTAACAATACTCTTGTTTATCATTTACTCGTCAACTCGTTTACTTGTCAACTCGTTTACTCATAACTAAAAAAACAACCCTACTTAATAATTTGTATTTATGACAAACAATTTTGCATCTCGCCACATCGGTATCAACAAAAAAGAAGAAGAACAAATGCTGGCAGCCATAGGCGTTTCAAGTATCGAACAGCTCATTAACGAAACAATTCCTCAAAACATCCGGCTGAAACAGCCGCCGGAACTCCCCGAAGCCATGACCGAACGCGAATATTCCGAACACATCTCCGAAATTGTATCCAAAAACGAAGTTTTTACTTCTTACATCGGCATGGGCTGGTATGACACGGCCACGCCTGCCGCGATTATCCGCAATGTATTTGAAAATCCTGTCTGGTACACGTCCTACACGCCTTACCAGGCCGAAATTTCCCAGGGACGGCTGGAAGCCCTGCTCAATTTCCAAACCATGATTTGCGATTTAACCGCTTTGCCGCTGGCAAACTGCTCCCTGCTCGACGAAGCAACCGCCGCCGCCGAAGCCGCTCACATGCTTTTCGGCGCCAGAAGCCGCGAACAAATCGCGAGAAATGCCAACGTTCTGTTCGTCGATGAAAAAATCTTCGACTCCACATTTGCCGTAATACAAACACGGACAGTTTCTCACGGAATCGAACTGCATAAAGGCGATTACAGAACATACGCTTTTACCGATAAGGTCTTCGGCGCTATCGTGCAATATCCCAATTCGGACGGCTCAATAGAAGATTACGCGGAATTTACGGCGCGCGCCGTTGCCGCCGGAGTCAAAACGGCTGTCGCCGCCGACCTGTTAAGCCTCTGCATTTTGACGCCTCCCGGCGAATGGGGCGCCGACGTTGTCTTCGGCAGTTCGCAACGTTTCGGAATCCCCATGTTTTACGGAGGACCTTCGGCCGCTTACATGGCCGCCAAAGACGGGTACAAACGGATTATTCCCGGAAGAATTATCGGCATTTCCAAAGACGCGTATGGAAAAACGGCTTACCGCATGGCTTTACAAACCCGCGAACAACACATTAAACGCGAAAAGGCGACTTCCAATATCTGTACCGCTCAGGCTTTGCCGGCCATCATGGCTTCATTTTATGCCGTTTACCACGGGCCGGACGGACTGAAGGAAATTGCGGGAAAAGTACATGCCAATGCCGGATTTCTGGCAGAAGAACTTGTTAATTTGGGTTATATTCAGGAAAATAAAAATTTCTTCGACACCTTAAAAATCCGTCTGCCCGAAAAAGCATCTTTGGACGTCTTGCGGGAAACGGCAATTGAATGTAAGGTGAATCTCCGCTATTACAACGATGAACAATATGTCGGCATCAGCATTGACGAAACGACTCAACCGGAAGACATCGGCGTTCTTCTCTATATTTTTGCAAGCGCTGTCCGGTCGGAAAAGACTTTGGATAAGGAAATTCCCGATAAAATTTACTTCGATAGTCATTTTTTGCGTACAAGCGCTTTCCTGACACATCCGGTATTTAATTCCTACCATACGGAAACCGAATTGATGCGGTATATCAAACGATTGGAACGTAAGGACATCTCCCTGGCTCATTCGATGATTTCCTTAGGTTCATGCACCATGAAACTGAATGCGGCGGCGGAAATGTTACCGCTTCACCTGCCCGGTCTGGCCAATATACACCCGTATGCACCCGAAGAACAGACGGAAGGCTACCGGGAACTGATTGAAAATCTGTCGGATTATCTGGCTGCCATTACCGGTTTGCCGGGCGTCAGTTTCCAGCCCAATTCGGGAGCGGCGGGTGAATATGCAGGCCTGGTAACTGTCCGCAAATTCCACGAATACAATGGACAGGCGCAGCGAAACATTGTTTTGATACCCGCTTCCGCCCACGGAACCAATCCGGCAAGCGCCGTTCAGGCAGGTTTTGTTCCCGTTAATATCAAAACCGACGGGCTGGGGAATACCGACATCGAAGATTTGCGGGCAAAAGCCGAAGAAAACAAAGATTCGCTGGCTGCACTGATGATAACCTATCCTTCCACACACGGGATTTTCGAGGCAAATATCGTAGAAATGTGTGAAATCGTTCATGCCAACGGCGGACAGGTTTACATGGACGGCGCAAACATGAACGCCCAGGTCGGACTGACCAATCCCGGATTTATCGGCGCCGACGTCTGCCATCTGAATCTGCATAAAACATTCGCAAGTCCTCACGGCGGGGGCGGCCCCGGTGAAGGCCCTATCTGCGTAGCCCGGCATTTGATTCCTTTCCTTCCCTCCCATCCGGTTGCAGACGGTTCTTTTCGGAACACCGTTGCCGCTTCGCCTTTCGGAAGCGCGGGCATCCTGCCCGTTACTTACGGATACATCCGCATGATGGGCGCCGAAGGACTGACCAAAGCCACCGAAACAGCCATTTTGAACGCCAATTACTTAGTCGCAAAACTGGGAAAAGCCTATGGCATCGTTTATAAAGGCGAAAAAGGCAAAGTCGGACACGAATTGATTCTGGATTGCCGGCACATCAAAGATTATGCGGGAGTAACCGAGACGGATATTGCCAAACGTTTGATAGACTTCGGATTCCACGCCCCTACCCTGTCTTTTCCGGTTCATGGAACGCTGATGATTGAACCGACCGAAAGTGAAAGTTTCGGTGAATTAGACCGTTTCGTAGAAGTCATGCTGACAATTCGGGCGGAAATCGAAGAAATCGCCGCCGGAAAAGCGGACAAAACGGACAATGTACTGGCCAACGCGCCGCACCCCCAGTATGAAGTTTGCGCCGACGGCTGGAAACACGCCTATCCGAGAAGCAAGGCGGCTTTCCCTTTGGAATGGATTCGCGATAACAAATTCTGGGTTGATGTTGCTCGCGTGGATAATGCTTTTGGGGACAGGAATTTGGTTAATAAACTGGTGATGCCCTGATTTTTTTTGTCACGAATGCACGAATTTAAATACCAATGTATTCGTGGCTAAAATATTCAATTTATGGCAAAAATAAACGTACAAAACACCGATATAACAATTCTCACAATAGAGAATAGCGATTACATTTCGCTGACCGATATGGCGCACAGCCAAATGGAAGAGCATATCATTATCAAGTGGCTCTCTTTGAAAAGCACTATTGAATATATCGGCGAGTGGGAAATACTGTTTAACCCCAATTTTAATTGTACCGAATTCGGTACAATTAGAAATTCGGCAGGCAGCAACAATTTTGTTTTGTCGGTTAAAAACCGGATTGAACGAACAGGAGCAATCGGCATTACGGCAAAGCAGTGGCGCGAAGCAAACCCCGACCTCAAAGGCAACATGCGCGATTACGCCACTATCAACGAGCTGATTTGCCTCTCGAATATGGAAAATATCAATGCTGTCTTAATTAACGACAACGTTCCGCAACGCGACCCTCAATCTGGTTGCCATTCAGCAAATCAGGGCTTTGCAGGACAACGAAAATCGGAAATATTTGAAATAAACCCAAAATGTCCATTAGCCGGATAGTAGGAATTGTCCCTCTATACGGTCTCATAATTTTGCGATCCAGTTTCTACGATTCATGTGCAAAGCCATCTTAACAGTTATTTTGTCGCCATTACTTTCAATTACTGTAAAAACCTGAATCCAACCGTAACAGACCTGTTTTCCTGTCTTGAAGAAAGGACAGCGTTTCTTCTAAAAAGGCTTTGAAGCTGTTCGCCGGATGTGCGTCTCCCGAAAGTCCCCCAAAAACAGCATGGGTAGCGGGTATGTCAAATTTGCGGGAGTAGCGCCCGAATGCCTTGTGTTCCGGCATCCGTTCCCAGCCATACAGGCGTTGCAGACCCGTATCCAAACGGGTGATATCCTTGTGAGTTTTTTTGATGCCAATTTAAGCAATTAATGCGAGATAATATCATATAATCTAAGCTGTTATAAACTGCTTTTTCTATTGGTGTCCATTAGAAATTACTTGCTCGGACAGGGGGATCCCTAATGGACATTTTGGGTTAAATGCCGAGTACTCCGCCACAACGAGCAAAAGCCCCGCCACAAATCACCACCAGACATTTCTTGCCGGCATAGCATACAGACTCGGTAATATGGAGCTCGCACTTGACGTTATCAACATCTTCAATCTTTCACAAGACGTGCAAAACTCTTTCGCCGGCGTAGACGCATTTTCAATAGTCAGGGCATTGCGTGGCAGGGAAATCCTGGCGACGGTCGCACTAAAATATTGATTTCACTAACCATTGTTTTCGCGCGATAGCCCTAAAAAATGCTTAGCTTGGTTTTCAAAGGTAATCCCATTGATATTAAACTGTTATATCTTGCTTATTTCTCATTACCATACTTCACGCGGCATGGTTTTGTGCACTGGCTTGATCAAAAAACTGGAAATTTAGCGTTAATAATGAATTCAGCTCAGTTTCATATTTCGTACTGACGGCAGTAAAGAAATCCCGGATAGCCTGATGAAACAGATGCGGTGTTTCGCAGTATTCTCCATAAAG
>JAIRNV010000197.1 GCA_031257875.1 Dysgonamonadaceae bacterium | reverse complement strand
AAATAACCGCTGCTACCGTTATAAAAATTATGTCCTCCATCAAATGTTCTCCGGTCCTGTCCACGCGGGGATCGGTCAATTCCGTAAAATAACCGAATAGTGTTTGCATTCCTTTTTTTTTATTATAATAACGGAACAGGATATCCTTTAGTATTTAAAATATGTTATAATAAGATGCGTTTGCCCTGCTCGTGAAACAAAGAAAGCACAGTTTATTAAAAATATTTCATATATTTGCAGAATAATAATAAATCATATAACTAACTAACTAACAGTATGCAAGTATTAAAAATCAATTTATCGCATCTCCACAATGATGAATGGTATGAATTTCATGGCGATTTCATGGATACAACGGGCAAATACGGCGAAGAAGCGCTTAATATCAAGGATCTCCGCAAACTGTATATCAAACACCTTAATAAGGCCGATAAAAAACTGCTTGTGATTCGCAAAAGCGTCTATACGGAAGAGATGAGAGCGGCCGACAAAGAGCGGGATACGCTTTTCGGAAGTTTCCACCGCATAGTCAAAGACTCGCTCAACCTGCCGGATGCGGCGAAAAAAGAAGCCGCCAAGCGCGTTTACAATCTGGTGCATGCTTATAAACTGAACGGATTGAACAGCAATTACAATGCAGAATCTTCAACGATCAACAACCTGCTTGAAGATTTGGACGGTTATACGGACGACCTCACCCTCCTCGCCCTGGGCGAATGGGTAACAGCGCTCAGGCAGGCGGAAGACAGATTCCTCGCCCTTCGCTCGCAACGCATAAAGGAAACGGCCGGCAAGCCTCAGGGATTGCTGACAGAAATCCGCCGGCAGGTTGATCAGTTTTACCTGAGTATGATACACATACTCAACGCCAAGCTCATGGCCGACGGTTTGGGCGGCAACGTTGCGGTCGATCCCGACGATTTGGATACCGGCACACGGGCGGACGATGATCCGACTCCCCCTGAACTTCGCGGGAACATTGTTTACAATTGTGTAATCGAATGGAACGTCATAGTCAGGGCTTACCACAGTGTTTTGGCCGCACGCGCAAGCCGTCTGGCCAATAAAAAACAGCAGGACGCCTCCGACCCTTCTTCACCCGAAGATTCGGCGCCCGCGCCCACCCCTGCCGGAAATCCCGGAACGGATGCAGGCAAATGATTTACTCTCACCGATTTTTGCGGAAAGGCATTTCAGAAGTAAATTTGCTCCGCCGCAAAAATCGGTGGAACTGATTTAAATCAAATTTGCTCCGCCGCAAAAATCGGTGGAGCTGATTTAAATCAAATTTGCTTCGCCGCAAAAATCGGTGGAACTGATTTAAATCAAATTTGCTCCGCCGCAAAAATCGGAAGAACTAATTCAGACTAAATTTGCTCTTCCGTAAAAAATAGTAAAAAACATATTAAACAATATATGATTAAATCTTTTTTTGAAACGCTATGAAAAACGAATATAAGCGTGTACGTTTTGTTAAAGCCGGTATTTTCTTAATTTTTTATACACACCCATGTATACACCTCCCATCCTTTTTTTGATTTTCAACCGCCCCGATACGACGGTACAGGTATTTGAGCGTATCCGGCAAATAAAGCCGGCCAAACTGTATGTAGCGGCCGATGCTCCGCGCGCGGAGCGTCCCGGTGAAGTGAAACGCTGTGCGGAAGCTCGCGCCGTTGTTGACCGGATTGACTGGGACTGCGAATTAAAAACTTTATTCCGCGACAAAAATCTGGGATGCAAAACCGCTGTTTCGGAAGCCATCACCTGGTTTTTTGAACAGGAAGAGTACGGCGTTATTCTTGAAGACGATTGCCTGCCCGATCTGTCGTTCTTTCCGTTTTGTGAAGAACTGCTGATTCGCTATAAAGATGATGAAAGAATCGGACATATAGGAGGAAACTGCTTTTTCCCCTGCATTGTGAAAGAAGGCCTTAGCTATGATTTCTGTTCCGTTTCCCATATTTGGGGGTGGGCTTCATGGCGAAGAGTCTGGCAAAATTACGATGTGAATTTCTCCTATTGGGAAGATGCCCGGAAAGACCGGAACAAACGGAAATCACTGTTTAAAAATCTGTATGATGAAATCTATTTTTCCTCTTTCATTTCCGACACGCTGCAAGGCGGGAAGGGTATTAATGCCTGGAGTGTGCAATATTTGTTCCTGCTCAGGGTACAAAACCAACTGTCGATTTATCCGGCAGTGAATCTGGTAACAAATATAGGATTGTCTTCGCCGGGAGCGACTCATACGGTTTCGCAAAAAGCGATGAAACTGTATGTTTTATCCGGGACAGTTTCTTTTCCGTTAAAGCATCCGCAATATGTTTTGCCTGATTATCGAATAGATCATATTACATTGAAAAAGAAATTCTTTTCGTATAAACGACTGCTTCGTTATTTTCTGAAACTGTATGGCCTGCTCATGTTTTCTGCACCAATACCCTTCTAAAACATTCCTTGCCATTCACAACTGCTATGTAAGATTCATTTTCCTCAATAATTTTATATTCCTTTTCCAGTACGCCGTTGAGTATCGGACGGGCAGAAACGGCAAAAGGTTTTTTAATGTTGTTCGGAATATAGCAGTTATCCACCAATAAGGTTTTTGAATCGTCATATTTTTTATACTTTTCGGGAATATCTTTTAACGGCATAATTTTTAACAGTTCATATTTGGGTCTGTTTTCTATCGGAATATTTGTGTACCAGTGACCGGCCGCATCCGTAAGCTGTCTTTTCGGATTTAAAAAATAATCAACACGGTTGTACCCCGCCCAAACCCGACTGTTTTTGAAATACGGGATATATGCTTTTGTAACAGGATTTGCTATATTGGATACAATTATAAACTTTTTCCCGCTTTTAACGATGATTTCCCAATAATCAATCGCTCTTGAGAACGGAGGATTAGTGCATACTATATCTGCTTCTTCATGAAGTATTTTTAAAGACAGCGGGTGGTCAAAACTGCCGTCGTAACCTTTTGGATAATCCTTATATATTTTTTCACCGTCGGTTGTACAGGATATGTATGCAACGTATGCTTTCGAGCCTTGATTAAACAAATCAACCTTTCCCGCATAATGCGTACAAATCAGCTTTTTCAATCCCAATTCTTTGAAATGCTTCCTGAAATAGAGCGCAAATGCAGAATTTTTTCTGTTGTCATCATTATCAATTGCATCATCGCAGTTGCAAAAAACCGTTTTGTCTTTCCAAATGCTTTTATCGTACATTGAAATTTCCTTTTCCACGTCTTCGTAGAGGGTGTAAAATTCGTCATTTTCCACCTTTTTTGCCTTTTCCATTATGGCTTTTGGCGAAAGTCCGCGTTCTTTTAATGACGGCGTCGTTTTCTTTACAATTTTTACAACCGGTTTATTTTCTTCAGGTTTAATAAATATTTCTTCAACAAAAAGTTCGTGGGATTTGCTCGTCATGCGATCATATTCGTTAAATTGTTGGTTTTGCCAATTTTGCATTTCGACGGCTCTAACGATGCCTGAACGATATAAATGTACTGTTTTGATTTATCTTTTTCCATCATATTTATATTGAAATTACCTTGCAAAGATACACAGCTATTTGGAATTTCAATAAAGAAAATACTGGCATTTCCATTTACCACTCAGGAGACAGTGTAAAACGGCTTTTCATTCCTTCCCAATCCTGCCGATCCCCGACACCTCCGTATTCTTTTCCCGCGGCTCCTCCTTATAAGTCAAGCTCCCAATCCCGTTAACCTCCCCTTTCAAATAAGTCACAGGATTGCATTTGATCGAACCTACTCCTTCCACTTTCGCATATACCGAATCGGCAACCAATTCCAAGGCGTTAATCGAACCTGTGCCTTCCATCTCGAACTCTGCCCGCCGGGCTTGCCCGCCTAAAACTATCTCGCCGACGCCGTCGGAAGTTGCTTCCAGAAATTGAATGTACAAACTGTCTGCCCTGAATTTTCCTACGCCGTCTAATTCGAGTTTCAAACTGTCTGCTTTGAAAGCATTGGCTATCAATACATTTCCCACCGAATTGGATTCGATTCCTTTCACTCCCAAGGTATTGATTTGAATATATATTTTTTCAAATTCGGAAGAAAACTTTTTGCCGATATGCCATTTTTTCCATTCGGGAGCAAACAGGCGAAGACGTCCTTTTTTTACTTCATATTGAACATATTTCACTAAACTTTCGTCACCGCTGATTTTGATCGTTGCCGGCCCTTCCGCCGTTTGTTCGATTTGCGTATTGCATATCAAATCATCATCCAAATCAATGTACGCAAACGGTTGATCGATAACGTATTCCTGTTCCGTATAAATATCACTCTCCCGAATGTTTTCTACTACATTAAATTGCCATCCCCAGAAACCGTGATTTTTATTTATCCTGAAGCCCGAACCCAAAAGCAATATCAAAGCCAGTATCCAGGCAATCAAAATAATCCATTTTACGCTTTTATTCACCGGCGTAAACTTGGCAATGCCTGCAACAATGCTGTAAACGAGAACAGCCAAAGGTATGCCGATAACAAATATAAAAGAAGTGGATGCCAAAAGCGGGTGATCAAACGTCAGAAAAGAAGTGTCGCCGACAAAACCGAAAGGTATCGCCGCCAGCAATCCGCCGCCGACCCCGAACAGAATGGCAAACAACACGATGATTACAATCATTAATGCAAAGATTAAAGGCAAGCCTATCAAACAACCTATGCCTGTCAAACAAATCTTCATTAGTGCCACGACTACTTCAAGGAATCTTTCCATACAGCCCCGGTTTTCACTTTTTCTTACCGGTTCGGCTTCTGCAGCGACTGTTTTACCGATATTTTCAACGGTAATCGGCATCCCCTGCATCTGCAATTTTTCGGACGCTGTTTTTGCTGCCGGGAAAATAATCCAGGCCAATAAATAGATGGGAACAAGCACAAATGACGAAGCAAACATCAAAACTATCGCAATGAGCCTGACAGCTAAAACATCCCAGCTAAAATAGGCGGCAATGCCGGAACAAACGCCGCCCAGCATTTTGTTATTGTTGTCTCTGAAAAAAGTTTTCTTTACCTGCCGGGAATCTTCCCGATAGTTCTGTTGAAAATCCTGTTTTTCGTCTTTCCGGTTTTCTTCCTCACGAGTGCGGTTTTCCGGTTCGCCGTCGCCAAAATCGGCCGGTTTGCCTACCCTTGAAATCACTCCTTCAACCTGTTCGATAGTGATAACTTCATACCCTAAACGGATGCGTTCGCTGAAAAGTTCTTCAATCCTTGCTTCAAAATCGGCAATGATTTCCGCCGAGCCTTCTTCCCTGCGAAAATAAATCCGAATGTTATCCAGGTATTTATCAAGTAATTGATAAGCATCTTCGTCCATAGTAAATACCCTGCCATTGAGATTCACGGTTACTGTCTTTTTCATTTTTTCAATATTTTTATTGTTTCTTCTATTTCACTCCAAGCCATTCCCAATTCGTTCAGGAAATTTTTTCCCGCTTCCGTCAGGGCGTAGTATTTCCGCGGAGGTCCCTGTGTTGATTCAACCCATTGGTAGTTCAGCAAATTCATGTTTTTCAATCGTGTTAATAAGGGATATAGCGTCCCTTCGACAACAATCAGGCGCGCATCCTGCAATATCCGGATGATATCATTTGCATAAGCCGGCTCTCTATTGAGTATCAACAGGATGCAGTATTCCAAAATTCCTTTTCGCATCTGTGATTTTACATTGTCTGCATTCATATTTCTTTTGATTTGTTATTTAACGCTGCAAAGATATATAAATAATTTAATACCTTGCTTTACACAGTACTCCATTTAAATATATTTAACACAAAATAACTCATTTGCAAAATCTTGATGAGCGGCAAAAACATACAGGGCAAACCCCATCATTTAAGATGCGATTTGCCCTGATGAAGGAGTAATTTTCTGAAAAATACTCCGTTTGAGAGCGCTCAATCTTCTTTTATGAAAACAATTGTTTCGCCGTCTGACTTCAATGTGAGTTTTTTTCCGTCAATGACACCTGTTTCCTTCTCTCCGTCAACCGTAAATGTTACGTTTGGTTTTGAGTAGGTGTAATTGTATGTCCCTGCATTAAAACCACTTACAGCAAAGACATCATTCTTTACACCGCCGACAAGAATATTGATGTCGAATTTCGACGATGTTGTAAAGTCTAATTCTACGGCGATACCAACTTCAACTTCGTCTTCGGTAGTAATAGTTTCACCGGATTCCCACAACCACGATGTCCCAATCAGACTGTCGGGTGCATTGACTTTGTCTTCATCGTCTTTGCTGCACGAAACCAGCGCGGTCGTCACAGCAAGACAGCTCATAAGAAAGATTGAATAAATTACTTTTTTCATTTAACATTTTTGTTTTACGTCTGTCCTTTAACAGACATTAGATAAATTAATAATAAGAGAATTACGATTTATTGCAGGGAGGATTCTACTTCTTTTTCCCTCTTTTATATGCAATAAAAACCAAAACGATACCCGTAGCGGCAAGCAAAAGCGAACCTGTGAGGTATCCCATCCCGTATCCGTCGAGTAAATAATAGGAATAGAAGTAGTTACCAACCTGCAATAGACCGATAGCGGCAATAATGCCGCCGATGACTCTCAGCCAAATTTTCATTTTTTAACGATCACTGTCGTCGGGGTGTAGATGCCTCCTGTAATTGCCTGCAACAAGCCATCAACAAAGGTATGTACCACCTGAACGTCGTAATCTTTCGCATCACCGGCTAATTCCGCCGGAGTCTTCGTTCCTGCGGGAATAAGTCCTGCAATAAGATAGTGATTGTGTCCCTTTACGGTTTCTCCTGTTTTCGAGCCGCTACCGACTGAATATGAAAGAGAATAGCAAGAAGTGAGGCTGATGACGGTTGCTACAACCAACAGCGATTTTAAGATGTATTTTTTCATTTTTATAATTTGTTAATAGGTACTACTCATAAGGCTTTTCGTATCCGCCCGATTTTTGAAATGGTTAGTTTTTCGTTCCATTGATTTGCCTTGTGCAACAGGTAGTTGGCTTTGTGTTACGCACATAAAAAAAGCGCGGCCAAAACTCCTATTCACCTGCGCTACGAGAGTCTCAACTATCTATAACATACAAAATTAACGAGTAAAACCCACACCGTAACGTGAGCATCACCGCACTCTTGGTACATTTTTAAATTGTCAAGATTTCACAAACACAAGAATGATAAGCTAAACGCTTTTTCCAATATATCTTACAATGTGCGTACCGTTACGCTGTTATTTATTCCATAGGCACGATGTATAATAATGCAAAGATAAGTCAATATTTTTTAATAAACAAAAAATATTTAATTTTTAACATAACGCAGATTCAAGTTATACTTCACGCGGCATGGTTTTGTGCACTGGTTTGATCAAAAAATTGGAAATTTAGCGTTAATAATGAATTCAGCTCAGTTTCATATTTCGTACTGACGGCAGTAAAGAAATCCCGGATAGCCTGATGAAACAGATGCGGTGTTTCGCAGTATTCTCCATAAAG
>JAIRNV010000136.1 GCA_031257875.1 Dysgonamonadaceae bacterium | reverse complement strand
AAAGACGAATGCAGACTCAGAGCCGGCAATTTTGTCGGTCATATCTTTAGTACCTGTGCAGCACTGCATAATTTCAGAATTAAATTTAATCCCTGGCATTACGAAAACTAATTTACATAAACTCTAATGATTATGTTGAATAGACGAATTTTTATAAAAACTGCTTTATCGGGCGCCACGCTGGTTGCAGCCGGCGGTTTTTCGGCCTGTACTGCGGCGACTTCGACAGGATCGGGCGCCGACGGATCGGGCGTTGCCGAGTTGAAACTGTCTTTTCAGGAAGGAATCGCTCCGGGGCAAACTTTAGCGGAAAAGTTCGATTTAATGGAACAGTTAGGTGTAACAGGCTTTGAACCGGGTGGCGGCGGACTCGAAAACCGAGTTACGGAAATCAAAGATGCTTTGAAAGGCAGGAATATTAAGGTTAGCGCGATTTGTGCGGGTTTTCGGGGCTTCATGCTTTCTACCGAACAGGCTGTTCGGGACGAATTTTTCAGTACGGTGAAAACGATTATTGCCACAGCGGGGGAATTGGGATCAACAGGCGTCATCATGGTTCCCGCGTTTAACGGGCAGAAACCCTGTTTGCCGCATACGCAGGAAACGCGTAACTTTTTATGTGAGCAGCTGACGATTTTGGGCAGCTATGCCGTTGAACACGGGACGACAGTCATCCTTGAACCGTTGAACCGGAAAGAAGCGTTTTTCCTTCGGCAGGTAGCCGATGCCGCTTCGATTTGCCGCGACGTCAACCATCCGGGCGTGCGCTGCATGGGCGACTTCTGGCACATGACGGGCGAAGAAACTTCCGACATGGGCGCATTGATTTCAGGCGGCGAATACCTGCAACACATACACATTGCAAGTCGCAAACGCCGCAGTATGCCCGGTGAAGACGGTGAAGCCGATAATTACACCGAAGGTTTTAAAGCTTTGAAAATGCTTGGTTACGACAAATATATCAGCTACGAATGCGGTTGCCGGGGAGACCGGAATATCGTTGTTCCCGAGTCCGTTAAACTGTTGAAAGAGCAGTGGGCAAAAGCGTAGTTTTACCAGATGAAACTTATGCTCCATACCTGTTGCGCCCCCTGTTCGGCAGCTATCCTTGAATATCTGTGCGACCAGGGGATACGCCCTACGCTGTTTTATTTTAACCCTAATATTTATCCCCGCGAAGAATATGAGACCCGTAAAAACGAATGTAGCCGTTACGCCGGCAAACTGGGTTTGGACATGATATGCGGTGATTATGACCACAGCTTATGGTTGAAACGCATTGCCGGCCTTGAACAGGAACCGGAACGCGGCAAACGCTGTCTGGAATGTTTCCGGATGCGATTATCGGCGACGGCCTGGCTTGCCAGTGAAAAAGGATTCGATACGGTTGCCGCCACTTTAGGGTCTTCCCGCTGGAAAAATCTCACGCAAATTGCGGAAGCCGGAAAACAAGCCGTCGCTTCCTGTCCGAATCTTACTTTTTGGGACAGGAACTGGCGGAAAGAGGGACTTAGCGAGCGGCGCCGTATTCTTCTTAAAGAGAATGGTTTTTATAATCAGCAATACTGCGGTTGCGAATTTTCCGGTAAAAATATCCGGTAATTTTTACTTGTGGTGTGGGCGCATTTCAAATTATCAAAGAAAAAATAGTGCATGAATAAATTTATTGTATTGCAGACGATTTTTGCAAAGAATTTTCAACAGGAATCAAAAAAACACCAAATGCTTCCTGGCGGCGGCGTAGAACTGTTCGGTTAATTATCATGCCAAGTATTAAGAGATTACTGCATTTTTATATAATTCCATATACTGCACAGCCACAATTTCTTCCGAATAGCAATCAATCACTTTTCGATGAGCATTTTGCGATAACTGTTGATAATCCGCTTCAAATAATATCCAGTCAATCCCGTCGGCCAAATCTTTTGCATCTTGATATTTTGCCAGATAACCGTTGATTTTGTGGTCAATCATTTCAGGAATACCGCCGGTATTAAAACCCGCGCAGGGCGTTCCGCAAGCCATAGCTTCCATGATGGTATTGGGTAAATTTTCTTCCAGTGAAGGTGTTACAAACACGTCGCAAGCCGCATACGCCGACGCTATATCTGCCGGCGTGCATAGATAGCCCAAACTATGCGCCGGCAATGAAATGGTACGCAATAGATTTTCATCAATTTTTCCACCCAAAAACACGATTTCTATGTTGCGTTGCTGTAAATACCGGCTGGCCTCTACCAAATACGACATTCCCTTTCGGGTATCGGATAATTTGGCGGCAGCAAACAAAACTAATTTTTTGTTAACCGGCAATCCCCGTTTTTGCCGGATATCCGCTTTATTACCGGGTTTAAAAACCGTTGTATCAATTGGATTTGGAATGTTTGTTATAAAAGCGTTTTGCAGGAGCGCACTCTTTTTCGCTTCATTTGCGATCCAACCGCTGCATCCAACATAAGTGATCCGGTTTAAATCCAGTTTCTTTTTTAAGGTAAATACTTTATATGATAAATCGTGAGCGGTTTTTCCCGACAAAAACGGACAGTCGGAACATTCGTTTTTATATTTCTCACAATCACCGGGGTAGTGGCAAATCCCGGTACCTGCCCACATATCATGCAAAGTCCAAACAACAGGTTTCCCTGACTGTATTATTTTTGCCATATTTTCCAGCGACAAAAATCCCTGGTTTATCCAGTGAATATGAATGATGTCCGCCGATTTCACCAACGGATGACCGGAAATGTCAAAACCGGTATTTGCTATGGAAATTTTGAACAAATTTTTGCGACTGAAACGGTTGTGTACAAATATGACCCACCGTTCCCAAAAGAAGTTGAATTGAGCAAGTTTTCTTTTGATAAGCGACGACTGAATGGAAAATATATTTTTATCGGACGTTTGTTTATTCAAAACCAATATTTGGACATTTATTCCATTGCCGATCAATGCCTTCATCAGCCGGGTGGCGGCAATCGCCGCTCCACCGGTCCGTTCGGAAGTATTTAAAATGAGAATATTCATGATTATCAGAGCAACCGGGGCTTTTTCCTGTTTATTTTATTATAAAACAAATTACGTGTCATCACGCAACCGATTTAGAAAATTGTTTTTTTTCTGTTGCCGCAGTCTTGACATTAAATTAAATTTCGCCGCAAAGTTAACATAAAATTTCTCAATCATATATAGACAGGTAAAAATATACTGTAAAATTTAGAGTAAGGAATATACTTATTTTTTTAGTAATTGTTGCGAAATAATTAGACTAATATTTCAGGGTAAATGCATTTTACATATACTGTGCGCGGTGCAATTTTGTGCTTTGATTTTTTTCCGGATTGCTTCTCTTCGCTTGCAATGACGGCTGCGATGATTTCAACCCCACTGCGTCATTGCGAACCTGCAGGGTGAAAGAATTGATAATTGATATAAGCCTCATAAAGCACGTTTATAATTAGTTAGCGTATAGAATTTGCCGCCGGCTGTTTGATATGCAAAATCTATTGCTTCCTGCGATATGTTTTTCTCTGCTTTTTCAAAATGTTTCAGTATGAATTTTGAATATTCTTTCAATGAAATTGCCCCGAGTTGCAGCATTTGCGTACTTTGGAAAAACGGCTGCGAGGCAGAGGTAAAGAGTTTTTCCATAATGTGCTTCCGACTGCCCGAAAAAATAAATCTCACATTTGTCATTCGCTGCACATACGAGCGAAGCAATGCCTCAACGCCTTCGTCTTTGTTTTTCGACAGATAATAAAAAGCGTTATGAATCAGCCCTGATTTCCCATACGACGAGGACTTATCGGCGTCAGGTTTCCGCCGTTTTCCAATGCCTCAACTATTTTATCTGTTTCGGCTCGTCTGTCGCAAAAATAGTCGGGACCTTTGTATCCTGACAGGAGGCATGGATTTTTAATTTTTTGTTTCATAATGTGTTAAGTTATTCCTGTTATTGTATTCCATAATTTATGGAATACAAAGGTGCGACTTCTTTTGTATTACCAAGCATTGTTGAAAATATTTTGCATTGATTTTCACGTTTTTCATCACCACATTCTCAAATGCTGCCAAATACGAAAATACAGGCGTACAGGGTCAAAAATATTTTTCTATTCACCTGTTTTTTTTATTTTGTTACGAATGTTTTTTCCGCCGCTTTCAGTCCGGCAACGTTTGCTTTAATTTTCACTGTTCCCGCCGTTTGAGCAGAGCGTAAAATCGCCGGTGCAAAAACGTTGTGCAACCGCCGTTTATTGCCGGCAAAAAGTTCGTAGCTGTAATGGTCGCCATTATCAATTGTTCTGATTCCAAACTGTTCTGTAACTTTATCAATAACGCTTTCTTCGGAAGTCAAAATGATTTCGGCAGTGTAAAGATTTGGATTTTCGGTATCCCAAAGTTGCGGATCGGCAATATTTACCAGCGGACTTGTTCCGCAAGTTTCTGATAATTGAAAAACCTTTTTTTATTATTCATATCGTTTAAATGATTTATTGTTTATATTACCATTCAGTGATGAAAAATAAATAAGATATGAAAGTGTCGTCCCTGCAGGTAGGATGTTCAAAACCCCTGCTAAGTATTTTTATGCAGCCAATAATTTTTTACGCATAACAGTTCTATTTTCAGAGAGATGAGCGTTTTTCCAATCGTCTAAATCTTTCAGAAGAGTTTTTTCCAAACAGTATTTAAAATTCTCTTTTTCCATCTTTTTAATATGGGTTAAAAGCGGCAGGAAAAAAACATGTTTAGTAACGCCATTCATTTTATTTGGGGATTTTCTTCCCTTGTAAGCGCCAAACATAGATTCGATAATATCGGAAGAAACATGCCGCTTTTCGGATTCGTCGGATAGATTATTATATTCTCTTTCAATGTACTCTGCCATTAACCTGCCGATTGGTGGGTATGAAATGAAAAACTTTCTGTTCTTCGGTATTCAAAAGGACTTGAAATTTTCATCTTTCTCATAAACCTGCTGAAGGCAAAGTCCAAAGCTATGACCTATATCACGTACATGATTATATGCTTTATCGCCAACCGCTTTACTTATTGTACCGGCGTTATCGCTTATCACACAGGCGGGTGGAGCGCCCATCCTGTTTCCACCTTATCAAATTCTTCTCTTGCAGTTTCACTGTTCCAACTCTTTTTTACTTCCATATCCAACACCCGAACCTCGTCTATCTTCAAACTCAAAGCTTCTTTCTTAGCCGATGGAACACCCGGAGACAACAATAATTTTTCACTCCCGATCATCATGCTTTCGTCCACTATCAGGGCATAGCTTTCCGGATAATCCTCGGAAGACGGTTCTACATATGTAGAATATCCGCTCTTTTGAACCCGGTTTAATATACTTGTGCAGGAGGGAAATGCTGTCAAGCCCCAATTCATTTCTTCATTTAATATCTTCAAAAACTCAACTGTTTTACGTGAACCACAGCCACAGCCTACGTAAATGCGTGAGGAAAGGGATACTGTTAAATCACTGTATTTATGCCTTGCTATTGCTTGCTCTGTGGAAAGTCCGGCCGTCTGTTTTTTTTTAATGATTCCAACTCTTTTACCTGTACAGGCAATTCGTTATTTTTGGCCTTGTAAAGAGCATTTTTTTATTCTTCATCTGTTCCTGATGTAATAACTTCTCACTCGCTCGCAATGCCCGTGTCATTTCTTTCAACGCTTGCTCCTTTTCTTCCCATGTTTTCCCGATGAATTCTATCTGTTTTGACTGTTGACGCTCTAATTTTGTTCCCATTTTATCGCTCTGTATTAATTAATTCTACTTTAACAGATTAAAATTTGTTTACCCCCCAGCGTTATTAATGTCAGCCTGTCGTCTGCAATGTCGCTCAAACATTTGGTCAATCATATCATCTTCAGAGACTTGTCGATGCAG
>JAIRNV010000166.1 GCA_031257875.1 Dysgonamonadaceae bacterium | reverse complement strand
TGTCGGGGAACTTGCTGTACTCACAGCAAGTCTCAAAACTTTGTCGGGGAACTTGCTGCGCTCACAGCAAGTCTCAAAACTTTGTCGGGGAACTTGCTGTACTCGCAGCAAGTCTCAAAACTTTGTCGGGGAACTTGCTGTACTCGCAGCAAGTCTCAAAACTTTGTCGGGGAACTTGCTGTACTCGCAGCAAGTCTCAAAGATTGCCAAACTTTTATAACAGCATACTTTTTACATCACCACCAAAAATGGATTTTTTAAGTAAAATATTTCGCGGCGACAGGGTAATCTGGATGATATTCGTCTTCCTGTGCGCCATATCAATCATCGAAGTGTACAGCGCATCCAGCACGCTGACTTTCAAAACAGACTATTGGCGGCCGATTATGAAACACGTCATGTTTTTGCTGGGCGGTTTGTTTGTTGTGCTGACGGTTCACAGTTGCCGGCCCAAATATTTTTCCATCGCTTTGCCGGCGCTTCCTTTCGCCTGGTTTTTGCTGGTTGCCGTCAAATTTACCGGAACGGAAGTAAACGATGCAAACCGTTGGTTATCAATAGGCGGAGTAACTTTCCAACCTTCTGAGATTGCCAAACTTTGCCTGATTGGGACAACCGCATTTTTTCTTTCCAAATATAAGAAAACGGAGAAAAACATTTATTACCGTTTGATTTTGATTTTTGCGGCTATCACTTGCGGAATCATCCTGATGGATAATTTTTCTACCGCATTTCTACTTTTTTCGGTAGTCATGATGATGATGTTTATCGGACAGGTTCCTTTTAAAAAATTATTTGCAATTGTTGCGATATGCGTTTTCGCAGGCGGATTTTTCGTTGCGGCCATCAATGTTATTCCCGAGAAAGTTTTCAAGGATTACTGGTCTCGCCCGCTCACATGGAAAACGAGAGCGCCTGCGATATTTGACCGCGATGTATGGCGGGCGCAAAAGGAATCTGAAAAAAACGCCCTGAAAAGCGGCGCTTATGAAGTAACCGACGCCAATTATCAGGTAACGCAAGCCAACATTGCCGTCGCCCGCGGCAGAATTTTCGGAAAATTTCCGGGCAACAGCAGGCAAAGGGACTTTCTGCCGCAGGCTTATTCCGACTTTATTTTTGCGATTACCATCGAAGAACTGGGTTTGGCAGGCGGAATATTTGTGCTGTCGCTTTATGTTTTCCTGTTTATCCGGGCGGGAATTATCGCCGGACGGTGCGACAAACTGTTCCCCAAACTGCTGGTGATGGGCTGTGCGCTGACCATCGTTTTGCAGGCTTTGGCGAACATGGCCGTAGCCGTGAGCCTGATTCCGGTTACCGGGCAACCTTTGCCGCTGGTGAGCCGCGGCGGAACTTCCACCTTAGTTACCTGCGCCTTTTTCGGAATCATATTGAGCGTCAGCCGTTATGAAAACGAACGGGGCATACACAGGGAGGAAGAAATTAGCGAAGAACTGGAAGAACAACGGATGGCCGACACGCAGAAGATGATGGAGGAAACGGATGTTGCTATTGTATAAATCCGGCACGGAACACGGGTAGAAGTAAAAATATAACTATATTTGCAGAACGCAAGGCTACAGCCTTTTTTTTATTGAGAATGAAGAAAAATAATTATCAATTTCCTGTTGTGAGCACAGCAAGTCTCCCGACAAAGTTTTGAGACTTGCTGTGAGTACAGCAAGCCCCATTTTTTAATTAACAATTAACAATTAACAATTATCAATTGTCAATTCCACCGAACGGAGCCGGCGGGAGAAACAGAAACAAATCAGGATGAAGAAACAAATCAGAATAATTATCAGCGGCGGCGGCACGGGCGGACACATTTTCCCCGCCCTTTCTATTGCCGACGCCCTGAAAGGACGCTATCCCGACGCGGAAATACTGTTTGTCGGCGCCGAAAACCGCATGGAAATGGAACGGGTTCCTGCAGCGGGCTATTCAATTACAGGATTGCCCGTTGCCGGTTTCGACCGCAAAAACCCGCTGAAGAATATCGGAGTTATTTTCAAACTGTTGAAAAGTATGTATCTGGCGCGGAAAACGCTGAAGAAATTCCAGCCCGGTATAGTTGTCGGAGTAGGCGGGTACGCAAGCGGGCCAACGCTGAAAGCCGCCGCCCGAATGGGTATCCCGACTTTAATCCAGGAACAGAATTCATACGCAGGGATAACCAATAAACTTCTGGCGACAAAAGCCGCGAAAATATGCGTGGCCTACGAAGGCATGGAACGATTTTTCCCTGCCGGAAAAATCGTTCTGACCGGCAATCCCATTCGCAAAGATTTGGTCGGTTTGGAAGAAAAGCGGGAAAAAGCCTGCGCTTTCTTCGGTCTTGACCCCGACATGAAAACCATACTCATACTTGGCGGAAGTCTGGGCGCTAAAACTTTGAACGAATGTATGGTTGGGGCCTTGCCGGCGCTTTGCGAGAGCGGCGTGCAATTCCTCTGGCAGTCGGGGAAAATGTATTTCCACGATTCCCTGAAACAGATGGAAAAATATTCGCAGCACCCGATTAAGTTGACGGAATTTATTTCCCGCATGGATTTGGCCTGTTCGGTAGCCGATTTGGTCGTTTCCCGCGCGGGCGCCGGCTCGATTTCCGAATTTTGCGCGGCAGGGAAACCGGTTATTCTTGTGCCTTCGCCCAATGTTGCCGAAGATCACCAGACTAAGAACGCCATTGCTTTGGTCGAAAAAAACGCGGCTATGCTTGTCCCCGACGCCGACGCTTTGCAGAGCCTCATTCCGCTGGCTTTGGACACGGTTCGCAATCCGGAACGCCTGAAGGAATTGAGCGTCAACATCAAGAAACTGGCCTTGCCCGATGCTGCGGACAGGATTGTGGATGAAATTACAAATATTCTTCAGGTGAACAGTGAACAGTGAACGAATCGACTACCTCTGCCGTTCACTGTTCACCGTTCACCGTTCACCAAAACAGACATAAATTATGGCAAACAAACTCATACTCGGCGACAACCTCGAAATCCTGAAAACGGTGGAGAGCGAAACGGTAGACTTAATCTATCTCGACCCGCCGTTTTTCTCCAACCGGACTTACGAAGTCATCTGGGGCGACGAAGGTGAAGTGCGCAGTTTTCAAGACAGATGGAGCGGCGGAATAAGCCATTATATTGAATGGCTTAAAGAGCGTGTCGAACAAATGCACAGAATTTTGAAGCCGACAGGCAGCATTTTTCTCCATTGCGATTGGCACGCCGATGCTTATATCAGGGTAGAGATTTTGGATAAAATATTCGGCTTAAACAATTTCTTGAATGAAATCACGTGGAAAAGAACGACCACTCACAATGATTCCAAGCAGGGTGCAAAACAGTTTGGACGTGTGCAGGATAAAATATTCTTTTACGCGAAAAACTATCGGGAATTTGTTTTCTATCCTCAATTTGAGCATTATACAAGCGACTATGTTGCATCTTCATATAACAAAACAGACCTCGACGGCAGACGTTTTAAGGCATCTGACCTTTCCGCAGCCAAACCCGGCGGAGAGACAAGTTACGAGTGGAAAGGTTTTAAACCTCCGGCGGGTCGATATTGGGCTTATTCAAAAGCAAATATGGAAGAATTTGAAAATCAGGGACGGATTTATTATTCCGATAAAGGAAAACCCTATTTGAAACATTATCTGGATGAAATGCCCGGAAACAGCGTTGATGATTTATGGAATAACTGTGTTTTTAAAAATAAAAAAGAGCGCATCGGCTACCCCACCCAAAAGCCCGAAGCATTATTAGAACGGATAATAAAAGCCTCAAGTAACGAGGGCGACCTTGTCCTCGACCCCTTTGCAGGTGGCGGTACAACCGTTGCCGTTGCCGACAGGCTGAACAGAAAATGGATAGGAATAGACCAGTCTGTGCAGGCGGTGAAAGTTACGGAACTGCGGCTCGATAAACAGCGGAATTTGTTCAGCCTGCCGTTTACCGTGCAACTTCATAAATATGATTACGACACGCTTCGCTACAAAAATGCGTTTGAATTTGAGCGTTGGATTGTGCAGCAGTTTGGCGGCATCAGCAATACCAAACAGCGCGGCGACAGCGGGCTCGACGGCAAGGCTTCAGACGGCGCACCCATTCAGGTAAAACGTTCCGACAATATTGGAGTAAATGTAATTAAAAACTTTTGGGCTTCACTGATGCAAAACGATAAAAAGGTTTACGAAAAGCGTATCGCAGAAGGGCAACCTGTCGGCTATATTATTGCATTTTCTTTCGGCAAAGGCGCAGTAGAAGAAGTGGCGCGCCTGAAACTGAAAGAAAATGTAATCATAAATCTGGTAAAAGTGGAAGATATTGTTCCGATAGCAAAAAAACCAACTTTAAATATTGAAATTACAAAATCTGTCCGCATAGAAAAAGAAGTTTGGGAAATTGAAGTTCTGGCAAAAGGAGAGAGTGCAGCAGGTCTCGAATTTTACAGTTGGGATTTTGATTATAATACGGAAACCAAAATTTTCAAAGCCGGTGTTATGATTGATAAAACGGGTATTCAAACGCATAAATTCAAATCTGGACAATATAGTATCGCCGTAAAGGTTGTTGATAACGACGGCTTGGAAAATATGGAATTTATTAAGTTAAAAGTAAATGGAAAAGTAGAAACATTGAAGAAATAAATTATGTGCATAAACAAACTTATCTTAGGCGACAACCTCGAAATACTGAAAACGGTGGGTAGCGAAACGGTAGACTTAATCTATCTTGACCCGCCGTTTTTCAGCAACCGGACTTACGAAGTGATTTGGGGCGACGAAGGCGAAAAGCGCAGTTTTGAAGACCGTTTTGCTGGTGGAATAGACCATTATATCCACTGGCTGAAACTTCGCGTGCGGGAAATGCACCGCGTTTTAAAACCCACAGGCAGCATCTTTCTGCATTGCGACTGGCATGCCGATGCGTATATCAGGGTACATATTTTAGATATGATTTTTGGGAGGAACAATTTCAGGAATCATATTATTTGGAAACGCACAAAAGCGAAGGGACTTGCATTTGCCAGATTGGCACACAATAACGATTCTATCCTTTATTATACCAAATCAGATCAATTTACTTTTAATAACCAATATGTGCCTCATTCGGAAAAGTATATTGATGATTTTTATAAATATGATGATAAAGATGGGAAAGGTTTATATCAATTAGATAATCTAACAAACCCAAATAAAGATCGCCCAAATTTAACCTACGAGTTTTTAGGTGTTACCAGAGTATGGCGGTGGACAAAAGAACGAATGCAGGAAGCATACGAAAACGGTTTGGTAATACAATCAAAGCCAGGTGCAATACCACGGCTAAAGCGATACCTTGACGAACAGGAAGGAACACCTGTGGACGACAATTGGAATGATATTCAAAACGTACAGTCGCAATCCAAGGAGCGCATCGGCTATCCTACTCAAAAACCGGAAAAACTGTTGGAACGCATTATCTCAATGGCAAGTAACGAGGGCGATGTCGTTCTTGATCCCTTTGTGGGCGGCGGCACAAGCATTGACGTTGCCAACCGGTTAAACCGGAAATGGATCGGCATCGACCAGTCGGTGATGGCAATAAAAGTTACCGACTTGCGACTGCAAAAACGGCAGAACGAACTTTTTTCAGTTCCTTACGAAGTAATTATTCCAACGTATGATTTCGACAAACTCACAAAAGAAGACGGCAAAGACTTTGAGATTTTTATCGTTGAAAAATTCGGAGCAATACCTAATCAGAAGGGCGGCAAAGATTACGGCATCGACGGACACACGCATTACGGAACACCCATTCTGGTAAAAAAATGGAAGAAACCTGTCGGGCGAGCAACGCTTGACGAGTTCCTTACCGCCATTCAACGCGACGATAAATATCTGTTTGAAAGGAATAAAAAAGAAGGACAGGTTTGCGGATTTATCATCGGGTTTGAGTTTTCAAAAGACATTATCAATGAGGTTGCCAAATTGAAAAACACAGAAAACACAATTATCGCACTCAAATATATCCGCGATATTATTCCCTACGAAAATCCGCCCAAAATCAGGCTCACTTCCGAAGAACTGGAAAACTACAAATATAAGTTCGAAGCCCGTGCTAAAAGCAAGTCGGAGATTGATTTCTATTCATGGGACTTTTCTCATGACGAGGAAGCCTTTAGAGCCGATATTATTATGGACAAGGAAGGCATACTGGAAAAGAAGTTCGAGGAGGGCGAACACAATGTAGCCGTTAAAGCCGTTGACAAACAGGGCTTAAGTGGAATGGACAAAGTGAAAATAAAAGTGAAGGATAAAAAAAAGGAATAAAATCATGTCTGTAAATAAATTGATACTCGGAGACAACCTCGAAATCCTGAAAGGAATGGATAGTGAAACGATAGACTTAATCTATCTTGATCCGCCGTTTTTCAGCAACCGGACTTACGAAGTGATTTGGGGCGACGAAGGCGAAAAGCGCAGTTTTGAAGACCGTTTTGCCGGTGGAATAGACCATTATATCCACTGGCTGAAACTTCGCGTGCGGGAAATGCACCGCGTTTTAAAATCCACAGGCAGCATCTTTCTGCACTGCGACTGGCATGCCGATGCGTATATCAGGGTGCATATTTTAGATATGATTTTGGGGAGGAACAATTTTATAAATCAATTTGTTTGGAAAAGGAGTTCAAATCGCTCAAGTATTTCCAAAGCAGCCAGAAAAAATTACGATACTGTTTTCTTTTATTCAAAATCCGACCAATATACTTTTAATATGCACTTTATGGAATTATCCAAGGCTTCAAAGGATTTGTATAAAAATGAAGACGAAAAAGGGTTTTATCGATTAGTGCCACTATTGGCAAGTGGTGTACGAAATGGAGAAACAGGAAAAGTTTGGAGGAACGTTGACCCCAATAAACAAGGGCAAGAAGGAATGCATTGGATTACGACGCC
>JAIRNV010000131.1 GCA_031257875.1 Dysgonamonadaceae bacterium | reverse complement strand
GGATAAACAGAAGGGCGGTACCTTGTGGAAACATTGCCACCATCGCCTCAAACACCGTAAACGGCCTGTCGGCGGCAAAAAAGTTATCATCCCGGACAAAGTTATGATTGACTGCCGACCGGACGTAATCACTCTCAAACAGCGTTTCGGAGACTGGGAATTACGAAGTAATCGACGCAGTCAAACTGACACCGTCGTCGGCCCCGAAAACAGAGGCGCAATATTCACCGCTACCGAAAGAACGACCGGATTCCTGCTGATGAGAAAACTTAAAGAGGGTAAAAACGCGAAAGCACTCGCCAATGAACTGTTTTATATGTTTTTGCCTTACAGAAACTTTGTTCATTCTATCACTTCCGACAACGGTTGCGAATTTTATGAACACAAATATATTGCTAAAAAACATGGCGCTGAATATTTTTTGCTCATCCATACTCCTCTTGGGAGAGAGGTTTGAACGAATATACTAACGGTTTGGTCAGACAGTATATCCCTAAAAAACAGTCGTTTGACAATTATTTATTTCGACGAAGATATGTTGCTTTTCCGGCATAAAATTAACAGAAGACCGGGAAAATTGCTTAACTTTAAGACCCCTTTATGCAGAGTCATTAGTAACATTAATAAAAAAGTTGCATTTATAACTTGAATCTGCGACTCTTTTAATCTGTTAAAGTAGAACTATTAACCGACTATTTCAAAAGACGGTCGGTTTTCATTTATATATTATTGATTTTCATTAAATTATAAATTTGATTTTCAATTTTCAAAAAGATACCCCCTGTCAAAAAAGAGATAATTGAGCCGTAGCCGGGCTTTTATTCTTACTCTTCTCCGACTTTTTCCTGACTTCGTCACTGGGACACCCTAACCCAAAACTGTTCATCAAAGAGCATTGATAATAGTCGGTGTCGCGCAGTAAGTATCATTGTTTTGGTAATAATCTGTTCGGAGAGGGGCAGTTTAACCCTGATAGAAGTAATCGTTTTAGCAATACTCAATACTTTATCTACACTCATATTGATATTGTTTTCAAACAGTATTCTTTCAAGTTCCTTGTAAACCCTGTAAGCAACAAAACAAATGCAGACATGCGCTTCAATTCTTTCAGGAGTAAAATGAAATATCGGGCGCATCTCAGGAGTACCACTGGTAATCCGGTATGCACGCTCAATTACCCATAAATCGTGATACTGTTCATAAACAACATCAGCAGCAAGGTCTGTATTTGTTAAATACCCTTTCAGTCCGTCCCATTGCGCGTCTTCGGCTATTTTTTCGGCGTTTACAGTTACTTTTACATTATCGGATATATTCAAAAACTTATTATATCCGCGCTTGTTGATGCTATCTTTCGTTATATTGCCGCTTTTAAACGCTTTTGCAAGCCTTTTTTACACCTTTTTCTCTGTTATATGCGTCTTTCTTTGCCCGACTTGACGAATAACCGACTATAAGGCGGGAGTGTGGAAGTTTACCGGGTTCATTATAATAACCATCCTGTTTTTCCGGGGACAATATCCATTGGCGTATTTCTTCGCTTTCATTTTTTATTCTTGCTCCTGTAATGTATTTGTAGCCGCCTGATTCCAATAATGCAATGTTGGTTTTATTCATCAAACCCGAATCCGCTACAACAACGAAATCTTTCGGATTAAAACGTTGAACGAAATCTTCAACTGTTGGCAGCATCGTGTATCCCTCATATTGCGAACCGTTGAACAAAGAATATGACAACGGATAACCGTGACGACTAACCGGCAAGCCGGGAACAACCTGCGGCCGACTGTGTTTTCCATCTTTGAAAAAGCCTTTTTCTCGCAATTCATCACTGTAATCGCTCTCAAAATAAAGCCTTGTTACATCATAAAAAACCAAGCCTGTATTGCCGCCAAGTATTTTGCGGGTATGTTCAACACTGATTTCCCGGACTGCTTCCTGCTGTGTCTTGTGAAGATACATACATGATACAAAAGTATCAAAATTTGCCGGGACACCCAAAACGGTGTTCCAGCAAATCGTTGCATCCTCATTATTAGGTAATTGAATGTTTGCGGGGAGCAAATTTCCGAAAAGCGACGAAGTCAGGAATATGCTGCAAATTTTGCAAGCCTGAACGAAGAAGAACAAAAGGTCTTCCATTTTATACACAAACATACAGATATGATTGAAGAATTAAAAATACTTTTCAATGGAGTAACAACCCAAATATTCATCCTTCCTCCCGTAACCAAAATCAATAAGAAGACAGAGAGAGTTGGCTTCTCTGTCAAAACAGCTTTGGAAAATGTTTTTCTGACCGGTTTGAAACAATGGAGAGATAATCATCTTACTGAAAATATGGCTGTTGCCGGAAGAAAAATATTGTTATCTGCGTAAGTAAATCAATGATGGCTTTGAACGCCCTACCAGAAAGGGCTTAGTGATCAACAATCGCTATCATCCCACAGGGCGTTGCCCAATGTCGTCAACTTAAGCCTCTAACCGTAACCGGTTTCCATATTTTCCATACGCTCCATACAGGCATCATTTTCCGGTGAAAAATAAGAATGCCGAAGACCCGCATCAACGCATCCGTCCGGGGCAGCGACAGCGTACTGCCGTCTACCGCTTCACATCTTTCCCGTAATGCCGGTAAAAGCCGGACAGCAACACCCGGTTGCAGGAATGGAAAAATTCAGGTTACAGTTTGCCCCGCTGTTTGCTGAAGGCCTGCTTCGTACAGCTTCCTCCTGTAATGTATGTGAAAAAATCCCGTATCTCAATACATAAACTCCGTTTTAACGTGTTCGGTATCATTAACGCCAAAACAGGAAAGGATAGGATACGTGTGCGGGTTTGGAGCGTCCTTCAGGCGACCTCCTCCTAATCCCCATCTACGCCTGCGCGGGAATGACAGAACACAGGCTCTGCCTGTTAGGCAGATGCAACCAGCAAGGACAGAAGAGAGTAATTCTCAATTTTCAATTTTCAATTCCCGAAACAGCCGCACCCGTCCGCCGGTTTGACGTTTAAGCAGAGTAGCAATGATATGGTTGAGTGTAAAATCCACTTCAAACGTCCGGATATTCCGTTCGTGAAGGAATTTGGCCGATTGAGCGCCGATACGCCGCACAAACACGGCGGAACAGTCGCTCAATGTCTCGGCAAAGATGTTCATGTTCCGCTCCGTATGCGCCGCTTCGCCGGAGGCAAGGTTGATTTCGCGGTCTTCGACAAATTCGGCGCCGGCATCGGATATTTCGTAGATGAGAAGACTGCGCACCTGCCCGAAATGTTGATTGACCGATTCCCCGTCGCTGCTGGCTATAGCTATTCTGTACATGATGTAAAAGTTAATTACGAATGATGAATTACGAATTACGGGTACCCCCACCCGTAATTCGTAATTTGTAACTCGTAATTCATTTAATTGTATGTTTGATAAACCCCCGTGTACAGGTCTTCCAGGAATTTCAGCCCGCCGTGGTATCCCACGTAGGAACTGTGCAGCACCACCTTTTGTTGAAAAGGGGTACTGATGCAAAGGAAGTTACCCGCAAGTTTTTTGACAATCTGTTTTTCAAATATACTGCCGACAATCAACGGAGGCCCCGCATAATATTCCTCCTCTATTTGCCGGTGGATAAGATATCCGTCGGTCGAAAAGACAACCTCCGCTTCGATTCCATAGTTGAATTTCCTGAAATATTCCGCAATCCGTTCCTGATGTTCCGGCGGGACATTTTCGGTGATGTACTGTGTGTTGGGCATCAGGCCGAAATCGTTGATAAGGAACTTCGACACCGCGAGCGCCTGTGCAGCCGACGTTACCGTCGAGAACATTTTGGAAGCGGTACGGTTTTCAAAAAATACACTCACCGACCGTTCAATATAGTAGTAATATTCCTCCTCGTGTTTAGCGATGATGGGTTCGACGAAATCCGGGTCGATATGTGCAAATGCGGCTACCGCGCGCAGGAATGCCGAACTTTCGTGCGCCCCTACCGGCAGGGTGGGATAATGCAGATACGGCGTCCCGAACAGTTCCTTGAGCAGTTCGACATTGCCCAGACCAATCCATGGCGACACCAGCAGGTTGAACTCCGCCAGCGGCACTTTGTTGAGATTGCTGATGCCGCGATGTTCGCCAAAGATGATGTTAGGCGTCAGACCGAGTTCGCGGACAAGGTTTTCGAGTTCGCGGAGGTCGCCGAGCCAGTACGGGTCATGCGAAGGTACGGGTCCCCAGATATTGACCAGTCCCTTTATCTTTTCCCCTTTCGGCAGGCGCGTGAGGTACTGCCGGATAATGGCGTCCACCACCCATTCGTGACCCTCGTAGTTTGTCCCTTTGAAGCCGGGCGTACTGACGGAGATAACCGGTTTTTCGGCGTCACGAAATTCGCCGACAACCTGCTCAAGATTGTCGCCGATGATTTCGGTGGTGCAGCCCGACATCACGACAAACAGGTCGCCGTCGATTACCTTCAATGCATTGGCAATGACGTCGCGCAGTTTGCCTTCGCCGCCAAACACCACTTCCGTCTCGCCGATGTTGGAGCAGGGAAAAGTGTTGGTTGCCAGATAACCGGTGCCGGAACCGTCGCCCGACACGCGCGCCGCGCATCCCTGTCCGGAGTGAAATACCGGCACGGCGCGATGGATTGCCTGTACTGTCTGCGAACCCCCTAATGCACATACGTAACGGGGTTCATCCAATATTTTTGCCATAAACAGTTTGTTGTTAGTTATAAATTATGAGTAGACAAGTTGATAGTCGTTAAATTCAAAACGGGTTAGTTGAAACTCAATGTGGTCGGCAGCGCTGTAGTGCGCAACCATTGCAGCATTTACTTTTGGTTCCATTAATGTTTTTGTTTTTTTTAATTAATAATTATAATCTATTTGATATTCTGAACTTTTTTTGGGAATCAACACCTGATTCTTTAAAATGCGCCGCGCAGAAGTCGGAATCGACATCCGATTTTCAACATTTCCGGCACAAAAGCATGAAATATATTTTAATATGGAAAAATTTCGGCTCAATACCCCGTTAACTTGTCAACTCGTTTACCCGTTTACTAAAAAAGCATCCGCCTTCTGATTCATCCACCAGTCGGTATAGGGCAGGCGCACATGTTTCGACAGGTTTTCGGCGAAACTGCGGTTGTGAATCAAATCCTGCAGCGTTTTACCGAAACGCAGTGTTCCTTTGTAGCCGAACACATTGTATTCGTCGTAAACGCAATAGCTTGGAATGCCGATTTTCATTGCCCATATCGCCGAATCGGGATGCCGGGAGATGAAGATGTCCGGTTTCAGCGTATTCAGTATGTTCATGTATTCAAAATTCTGCAAGTGGTTGACCGAATACGTAAAATCGTTCGGCGAGTTGTCTATCAGATATTGCAGCGCTTGCGGACGGGTGCCGTCGTCATACTGTTTGTCGAAATGCCAGGCGGTGAGATGCTCCATTTTCATGCCGAACTCCTGCAGCACGCGGGCGATATTGGCGCCGAGATTCGGCCCCATCGCCACCATTGCACGTTTACCTTCAAGGCTTTTTTTGATTTGCTCAATCTTTGGCAAATAGATGTTGCGTTCTTCCTGCAGGAACGCTTCCATTTCGGCTTCTTTGCCGACAACTTTGGCCAGCCCGCGGGCGAGGTCTTCGTAGCCGGTAACGCCGTGGGGTTGCAGCGAACGGATGAACGGAACGCCATACGCCGTTTCAAGCCCGACGCCGAGATACGACGACAGGGTGCTGCACGTGGTAATCGACGCCGTCGCCTCCGACAGGTGTTCAAGTTCTTCAACCGTTGATGCCGCCAGTAAAAATGTCGGTTCGAGACCCAGCACGCCGAGCAGACGAATCACATCGGCGCGGGTGTTCCACGCCATGCCCGCCGTGAAGCCGATAATGTTGACCTTGTTGGTCTTCTTCTGCGGAGGTTTCACGATGTATTTCAGGACAGCGTGATACGTCGCGTCAAATCCCGAAGCCCATATCTGCGACTTGAATCCCTCGCAGTGGATGGGCGCAATCGGAATGTCGCCAATCACCTCTTTCACATTGTCGATGACCCCTTCCAAATCTTCGCCGATAACGCCGCTCACGCAGGACGCACCGATGAAAATCGCCTTGGGATGATAGCGATTGTATGTTTCGACAATCACATCCGCAAGGCCGTCGACCGCCCCGAAAACGGTATCCGCTTCCGTCATATCGGTACAGGTATAGGCGAAATTGTTTCTGTCTCTACCGATAGCGTTTGCCAAAAGGTCGAAAGCGGGTTTGACCTGCGCAATGGCGGCGCATCCCGCCGGGCCGTGATGGACGATAGCCACATCGTTGATTTCCGCCGCCTGCGCCAGCGCACAGCCCGAAGCGCAACCGGCCGCCTGACTGAAGCATCTCTTTTTCTCTTCCGGACAACCGCTGCATGAGAGTTGTTGCCCGATGTCGTGCAATGTACCGGAATAGCCGGTAATCGACCCGATTCGCGTTTCGCGCGAACCGCATAATTTACTTTTTACATCTATTGACATAATCTTTTTTAATGATTAACGATTAATGTGGTGTATTTCAACCTCACTGCGTCATTGCGAACTGCTACATCGGGCGGGTTGAACCTGTAATTATAAAAATCTTGCAAAGGTAAGGTGAATTTTATTCCCCATAAATACCCTGTTTATGGTATATTTTCCCGATTCGTATGTATGGAGTGAATTTCAAATTGTCGCAGGGTTGTTGCAAGACCTGTCATTCCCGCGCAGGCGGGAATCCCGTGACAATTGTTAATTCATGAGAATGGTTAGGCATTAACCGGGAGAATGGTTAAGTGTTAACCGGGAGAATGGTTGGATATTAAGATGGAAACTTCGCACCGGCGGGGCAGAAACCGGTTAGGGGTGCAATTACTGCACCCCTAACTGTCGTTTAACCTGATGTCATCCGTTATCAGACATCGGTTAATGGTTAATGATTTTCTTTGACCATCACGATTCTTTCAACCAGCCTCAAAATGTCAAATCCCTGTTTACCGAAAGTTTTTTGAAAAGTGCATATCAATTCTCCATGCAGAGAATATAGACAAATATCTTCCGCGGTACATAATGGCAGGGCTGGGAAAGGAACGCTATTTCCTGCCGAACTGTGTATTTTTACGAGATGCCGGCTACATGTTCATCAATTAACCACTAACCACTTAATAACGGATTTACAATTTCATGATATAATCGTTCATATAAAATCCGTTTCCAATAGGAAAATCCCCTTCCCTGTCAATTGTCATACCCATCTGTTTGTAAAAATGAACGGCATTATTGTTCCGGTTTACGTTCAGTTCCATCGTGAAAGGCGCAGGGTGAGCATTGCGAATGTATTTCAGGACTTCCTCAAATAAAAATTTCCCGGCGCCACAACCCTGAAATGCAGGGAGAACGTATATTTTCTGCAAGTGAAACAAATCAGTATCCTGCTGTTCGATAGATGCATAGCCGCAATCTTCCCCGTCTTTCGACATAATCAGATATACTTGCCCATCGTCCATTGCCCGAAGGGTATTTGCCGGGGCGTACATCCACTCCATCATATATTCCAGTTGTTCGGGCGACAAAATCTCTTTATAAGTGGCGGGAAATACCTGTAAAGCAAGCGAATAAATCAATTCCACATCTTTTTTTGTTGCTTTTCTTATGCAAAACATACATTTAACGGTTTTTTTCTGCAAAATTAATAATATCCGCTTATCTTTGCCATAAAAAACAAATTATTTACAGATGAAAAAAACAATTAAAATTCTATCGGGAATCTGCATCGGGATTCTTACAGTTATTCTATTGGCAATCGCCGGTTTATATGTTTCGGGAAACGGTTATGTGGTAAAAGCTTTCCGGACAACTATCCTGAAAGGATATTCTACAACTTACATCGACGATTATGTCGATTTCAACAACAGCGTGATTCGCGCCGGAACGCCCCAACCCTGGGAATTACACGAAAATTACAACAAAATCCGGCTCACGGATACTTTGCGGAAAGAATTGGAAGATTTTCATTCCGTTGCTTTTGCACTTATTAAGGATGGAAAATTGCTGTACGAAGAATATTGGGACGGTTATTCCGACAGCAGTCTGACCAATTCTTTTTCAATGGCAAAAACGCTGACCACCATGCTTTTAGGAAAAGCAATCGAACAAACCTGTATTAAAAGCGTAGAGCAGCCGCTTACGGATTTTCTACCCGAATTTATGGATGATTCGTTGGGTAGATTAGCTACTGTGGGCGATTTGGCGAGTATGCGTTCGGGATTCAATTGGGACGAAGAATATTATTCTCCGATTAACATGACTACCGAGGCTTATTTCGGCGAAGATGTTGAAAAACAATTACTAAAGCGGCATTTTGAATCGCAGCCGGGCGGAAAATTCAAATATCTGTCGGCAAATACGCAGTTGTTGGCCACGGTTTTGAAACGGGCAACCGGAAAAAGTCTTGCCCAATATTTTTCGGAAGAATTTTGGCAACCGATGGGGATGGAGCATGACGCCCTGTGGTTTTTGAGCGGTGATATTGAAAAGTCGTTTTGCTGTGTCTACAGCGATGTCCGTGATTTTGGCAAACTTGGTCTGTTATTACTTCAAAAAGGAAATTGGAACGGACGGCAAATTTTGGATTCTACATTTGTCGATTGGATGATTACGCCGGATCCGGCGGCATTTGAGCCGGATAAACCGAAAATGTATGCAGGTTCTCTTTGGATTGACGAAGAACATAATCCGCCTTTTTACGGGATGATGGGACATTTAGGGCAACGGATTATTGTTGTGCCGGACGAAAATTTAGTGATTGTTCGTCTTGGAAAAGAAAAAGACGCTGTCAATCCCCGAAGAGGACATTTGGATACCGATGTTTATTATTTTGTGGATGAGTCTTTGAAAATGATTCGGCAGTAGCATAGGGTGCATCAATCGAATTGCCGTTCCGCGCACTCGTTTCTCACGCGCGTCGGTCGGAATGACGGCACCGCAGGTTTTTCTAAAAGCGCGTCTGATGCGGTGTCTTAACCGGCAATTATATAAGTCCAACGCTCATCCACTTCCGGCGAGGTGTAATGATGCCGTTCCGGTTTGATTACATAGCGAGATTTGGCTGATACCGATAATACTTTAACAATACTTATTCTCTCTATTACTGATATATCCCTAACGCCAATACTCCGAACCGTCATCAATAAAATCCGTTTTATTATTGATGAAGGACACCCTTTATAATCCGGCGCACGGTCGCCTGTAAATTGCCGCCCACAATTTTTGCACAAATAATTTTGTTTCCCGTATGATTTTCCGCAATTTTTCTTTATCCCTGTCAATTGACAATGGAGCAATAAAGTTCTGTCTTTATTTTCATTCAACAAAAATACAACTTTTTCCCTCATTGTCAATTTTGTATAGCAACATACTTTTTAGAAAACTACCCAATTTCTTTTTATAAGAACAAATCGTCCAATACAACTTTGGAATTTATTTCGCCGGAATATTCGTTTTGAAAAATACCGAATGGAGTTATCAGCGTCAGGTGTATAGCTTTTCGCAATTTCGTACTTTGCCGAAATACTTCCATTTTGTTTAGAAGATTACGCCAAGCGCTTTTATCAATTGTATATACGCTTTTGGCAAATTTCATTTCGCATAGATTGATTACGCCATCGTTTCTATCAATCAGCAAGTCGATTTGAACTTTACTTCCGCTATGTGTGCCAACCCACGAGGCAGCATTGGTCAGAACTCCCGAAATACCTAATTTTCGTTTGATTAGCGGTAAATGGTATAGACAAATTTGCTCAAACGAAAAACCTGACCATGCACGATGTTGTGCATTATCAATCAAATGAGACCAATAATTTTCGTCGTTATGCCGTAATTTGCTAACGAAATTGAAGTAAAAAAGCGTGTAAAAATCAACCAATTGATAGATCGTATTTTTCTCTTTTTTATCAATATTATGATATCTCCTGATAAAACCGCTGAGTTCGAGGTCGCGCAGAAGTTTGGTAAAACTGCCGCCGTTTGTGAATTTTGTAATCGACAGTATTTCGTCGCGTGTCAACCCTTTTTTCTTACTACTCATCGCCTTCACAATCGCGATGTATTTTTCCGAGTGATTGAACAGCGACTGATAAAGCGACAAAAATTCGTTTTTCAAGGGAGCGTCTTCGGCAAATAATATCGCATCAACATTTTGAGGTAAACTCAGATTTTTTTTGAAAAAATTCAAATAATACGGAATCCCGCCAAAAATCATATATGCTTCGGCTATCTGCTTCCGGTTTAATGCAATACGTTTTTCTTTGAAAAAATCTTCGCATTCTTTCAGTGTAAACGGTTTTAAATAAATTTTTTGGGTTACGCGGTTGTGCAGTCCTCCGCGATTGTTAATGAGTTTGTCGAACATCCACGAAGTAGCCGAACCGCAGACAATCAACAAAATATCTTTTCTCGCCGAAGCCCATTTGTTCCAAAATAGTTCCAATGCCTGAATAAAACCCGATTTTTGCGTATCCATCCAAGGCAGTTCATCTAAGAAAATGACTTTTTTACCTTTGTTTTTCCTGTGTTCCAGCAGAAACTCCAATTTATGGAAGGCGTCGAACCATGAATTTACGGGAGTATTCGGAAGCGTTGCTGTCCGGTTGAGAGCAAAATTAAATTCCGAAAGTTGCGTTTCTTTATCGGAGTTCGCAATTCCTGTATGATAAAAATCGAACTTGTTGCCAAATGCTTCGCGAATCAAAAACGTTTTTCCTACTCTTCTGCGTCCATAGATAACTACAAATTCTGACGAATCGAAATTTATAAATTCTTGAAACTGGTTTTGCTCTTTATCTCTGCCAACAATTTTCATAATGGATACAACTTTATTTTTCGCTGCAAATATACAAAAAAAAATATAGTTAGAGCGAAAAATAAAAATTATTTTCTGCTTAAAGTGGTATAAAAAACATACTTTAAGCGAAAAATAAAAATTATTTTCTGCTTAAAGTGGTATAAAAAACATACTTTAAGCAGAAAATAAATGTTGTTATCTACTATAAATTCTTTTCAGACAATAATTTAGCATAAATTTTTTCATCCGAAATAATCTCAATAGCTCTATTGTATGCATCAATTACATTGTTTATCACTTGGTGATATTCATTCTCGCCGAAAATATCGCGGGCAACCAGCGCTTTAATCTGCGTTTTGATGATTGAACCGGATTTAACCAAATCTTTGGCAATACGGTCGTCTTCAGGTAACTTGTCATCTTTATTTAAAGTCGTATCTTTTTTATACAAATCCATCAACTCGTTCATCATTTGGTCGGTTACTATAAATTTCTTATTAAACTCCTCAAAATCGGGATATTGTTTTTTATATGCACTACGCTTTGCATCAATGAGTTGAGTCGTATATTTGTATGTAATTCCGTTTGAGTTCAATTCTCTCAGAAGCACGGAAGCGTGCGCCGTATCCACAGGCACAAAATAGTCGGGCATGATTCCGCCACCGCCATAAACGGTGCGTTTATCGACTAATGTGCTGAATTTCAAAGAATCCGGGAAATGAATACTGTCGGCAGAAATCATTTCACCACGATTATAGCGGTCAATCAAATCTTTATTGTAACTTTCCTGATTGCCGTTTTCGTATGGTTTTTGAATTGAACGTCCGGTTGGCGTATAATAGCGCGCTGTGGTAAGCCGGATCATCGAACCGTCGGGTAACGGAACCGGCCGTTGCACCAAGCCTTTTCCGAAAGTTCTTCTTCCGACAATCACGCCTCTGTCCCAGTCCTGTATAGCGCCGGAAACAATTTCGCTTGCCGAAGCCGAAGATTCATCCACAAGCACGACCAATCGTCCGTTTTGCATAGCGCCCTTATTGGTTGCAAGCGCATTCTCCCTTTTCTGGCGAGCGCCTTCGGTATATACAATCAATGAGCCTTGTTTCAGAAATTCGTTGGCTATTTCGATGGCAGCGCCTAAATAACCGCCGCCGTTGTTTTGTAAATCAAGAATCAAATTTTGCATGCCTTGCTGCACCAATTTGTCAAGCGCTGTTTTAAATTCATCGTGGGTAGTAGCCGAGAACCGGTTCAATTTGATGTAACCGGTTGTTTCGTCAACCATGTAAGAAGCATCCAAACTATAAATGGGTATTTTATCTCTTATAATTTTGAAATTCAATAGTTTGTGGTCTTTATTCCGGAGTACTTTCACGTTCACCGTAGTGCCTTTGGGACCGCGAAGGCGCGACATAATATCCGTATTTTTCATTTTTACGCCGGCAATCAAGGTATCGTTTACCCGAATAATGCGGTCGCCGGTCAAAATTCCTACTTTTTCGGAAGGTCCGCCGGGAATGACCTGAACAACGTACAGCGTATCTGTCAACATATTGAACTGAATGCCTATCCCGTCGAAATTCCCTTGCAAAGGTTCATTCATTTCCTTCACTTCTTCGGGAGTCATATAATTGGAATGAGGGTCTAACTTTTCGAGGAGGCCAATGATGGCGTCTTCGGCTAACTTATTGCTATTGAGTTCATCGACATATAAATTTTCAACGGCTGTTACGGCCATATTCACTTTTTGTGCGGCTGCAGAAGATGGAATACGCCCTAAAGAGATTCCATTTTGTCCGTAAGAACATGCATTCATAGTTAAAATCCACATGCATGCAAAAGCTAACTGTTTCATTTCTGTGTATTTATTTTTTATATTCATTGATGTGTAAATTTTTTGGAACAAATTCGTCAATTGATTTTCCATGTATCCATAACTCCCTCACTATGGAGGAACTGATGTATGAATATTCCGCATCTGTAAATAAAATAACGGTCTCGATGCCTGATATTCCACGGTTTACGTTGGCTATGCTTTTTTCGTACTCAAAATCGCCGACCGACCGGATTCCCCGCAAGATAACTCCTGCGCTTTCGGCTTTTGCAAAATCGACTGTCAGGCCAGTGTAAGTCTTGACTCGAACTTTCGGATTATCCTGGAAAAGCCCGGAAATCATTTCCAATCTTTGCTCCGTTGTGAAAATAGTTTTCTTATCCGTATTGACCCCGATGGCGACTATAATCTCATCAACCAACCGTAATCCCCTTTCAACCAGGGATAAATGTCCCAAAGTAAAAGGGTCGAACGTGCCGGGGAATACAGCAACCTTAGACATCTTCTTCTACTATCAGGTTATTAATGATAAAATTCTGCCTTTCCATGGTATTTTTTCCCATATAAAACTCCAACATTTCTTTCACCGAATCTTGTTTCCGCATCGAAACAGGATCCAAACGCAGGTCTTCGCCGATAAAATGCTTAAACTCTGCCGGTGAAATTTCGCCCAAACCTTTGAAGCGGGTTATTTCGGGATTAGGGCCTAAGCGTTCGATGGCATTCACCCGTTCTTCTTCCGTATAGCAATATTGTGTTTCCTTTTTGTTTCTGACACGGAAAAGCGGCGTTTGCAGAATGAAAACGTGGTTGTTTTTAATCAAATCGGGGAAAAACTGCAAAAAGAACGTGATGATTAGCAGGCGGATATGCATTCCGTCCACATCGGCGTCCGTAGCAATGATTACCTTATTATATCTCAAACCTTCCAAACCTTCTTCGATGTTCAAAGCGGCTTGTAACAAGTTAAATTCTTCGTTTTTATAAACAATTTGTTTGGTTTCGCCGAAAGTATTCAGCGGTTTGCCGCGAAGGCTGAAAACCGCCTGGAAATTCGGGTCGCGGCTTTGGGTAATCGAGCCGCTGGCCGAATCGCCTTCGGTGATGAAAATACACGTATCATTCAGGCTTTCGCCTTTGGAACCGTTGTAGTGTAAACGACAGTCTCTCAGTTTTTTATTGTGCAGATTGGCCTTTTTTGCCCTTTCTTTTGCCAATTTGGTTACACCGGCAATCGCTTTGCGTTCACGTTCCGAATCAAGGATCTTTTTCAGAAGTGCATCGGCGGTATCCGGTGTTTTATGCAGGTAATTGTCCAATTCTTTTTTGACGAAATCGCCGATAAATTTGGCGACGGTCAGGCCTCCGGGTCCCATGTCTCTGGAACCTAATTTGGTCTTTGTCTGCGATTCAAAAACAGGCTCTTCAACCTTGATGGCCACGGCGGCAATAATGCCAGAACGGATGTCGGAATACTCAAAATTCTTGGAATAATATTCTTTAATTACCCGCGAAATGGCTTCTTTGAAAGCCGAAAGATGTGTACCTCCCTGCGTCGTAAACTGTCCGTTTACAAACGAATAATATTCTTCTCCATACTGATTGGCATGAGTAATCGCAATTTCGATGTCTTCTCCCTGTAAGTGAATAATCGGATACAGCGGTTCGGAAGTCATGTATTCGTTCAACAAATCAACCAAGCCGTTTTTCGAGTAAAATTTTTTGCCGTTGTAATTGATTACCAGACCCGAATTGAGAAATACGTAGTTTTTCAACAACGGTTCGATAAATTCTTCCCTGTATTTGAAATCTTTGAAAATTTCTTCGTCGGGAATAAAATTGACCCATGTACCGTTGGCTTGATCCGAAGCCTGTACGGGAAAATCGTTCAGCACATGCCCACGGTTGTACTCGACGACTTTTGTTTCCCCGCCGCGAAAACTTTGCACCAGCATGTAGGAAGAGAGTGCATTAACCGCTTTAATACCAACGCCATTTAATCCCACCGATTTTTTGAACGCTTTGGAATCGTATTTGCCGCCGGTGTTCATTTTGGAGGAAACGTCACGCACTTTTCCAAGTGGAATCCCGCGTCCGTAATCCCGAACGGCGACGACTCCTTCGTCAATGGTAACGTCGATGGATTTTCCATACCCCATCATGTATTCGTCAATGGCATTATCAAGCACCTCTTTCAGCAGGACATAAATACCATCGTCGGAATGTGAACCATCGCCGGTTTTACCGATGTACATGCCCGGACGGACACGAATATGTTCCCACCATTCTAATGTTTGAATATGCCCTTCACTATATTCTATCTCTTTGCCCGAACCATTTATATTTACTTCATTCATAGATGTTTGATGTATGCTCTCCTGGTTTTGTGGTGTTCCCGTTCAAAAGCATCCCACAGGGATTGCACTTTATGATTTGTTTCCAGTTCGGGATTACTTTCCGCGTATAAATAACCTATTTTGTTGCAAGTGGTGATCAAATCGGTAAAAATTAATGAATTTACTCCTTTGCTCTGATATTCGGGAAGGATACCGATAATATACAAGTCTACCACCTCATTTTTTCCGTACAATGCTTTTAGCAAATGAATCCAACCGAAAGGCAGCAAGGATCCGTTGGCTTTTTTCAGGGCTTTTGAAAGGCTGGGCAAGGTAATACCTGCTCCGACAACATTGTCGTTGGCGTCCAGTATGAGAGTTACCAAATCCATGCGAAGCATCGGAATGTACATTTTTATATAATATTCGATTTGCTTGGGCGACAACTCGGAAAAACCGTACAAGGGCCTGTAAGCCTCGTTCCACAATTCAAATATCTTTCCGGCGTAAGGCCATATTTCCCGTGTATTTTTGAATTTTTTTATCCTGAATCCGTATTTTTGTCTGACGATATCCGCGATGCGCAAGTATTTTTCAGGAATTTCTTTTGGGACTGTAATTAAAAATTCGTTCCAATCCTGCTCTTTTGTATACCCTAAATTTTCGATATGTTTCATATAATAAGGGTAACTGTAAGAAGTAGCCATTGTGGCCAAGCGATTGAACCCCCAAACCAGGAGGCCTTCGTGATCCAAATCGGTAAAACCCAGGGGGCCTTGCACCCCTTTCATCCCTTTGGCAATCGCCCAATTCTCAACGGCTTTGAACAGTGCGGAAGCGACTTCTTCGTCGTCTATGAAATCAACAAAGCCGAAGCGGGCGTATTGTTGATTCCATGTTGCATTGGCTTTGTGATTGATGATACCGGCAATTCGCCCTACAATTTGACTGTCTTTGTATGCCAGAAAATAAATTGATTCGCAAAAATCAAACGCCGGGTTTTTCTTTTTGCTCAAAGTCATCATTTCATCTCCAACCAACCCGGGAACGTGATAGGGATTGTCCTTATATAATTGAATGTTGAATTTAACAAATTTCTTCAATGCAAATTTGTTCGTAACTTCTGTGATTGTAACAGCCATCTATCAAATGTTAATAAATTATTGGCTTGCAAAGTTAATGTATTTTTGATTACCTGTTTCTTTTTCCCCGATTTTTTTCTGCTTTATATTTAACGTTTCGACCCATTCCGCACCTTCACAATTGCTTTTTTCACCGGAACATTATCCGTAACTTTCACAGCAGGGCGGTGGGCATCGTTCGGGAAAAAAATAAAAAACCGGGAGGTATCGGCCAAATAATACCGCATGTTATTCGGTTCCATAAAATATATGTCTTTTTCCTCGCTATAAGGAGTAGAATTTTGCGTGTCGGATAACGGCGTCAAACCCATCAGTTCCTCGCCGAAAATCATCAATTGGATATCCGCATATTTGATATGCGCTTCACACGGGACATCTTCTTCGTTTTTTGTGGTGTATTCGCTGATATTCACAAACAAATTTTCGCCGTCTATTACATGCTTTCCTTCGGCTAAATGCGGAAATTCCGGACTTGCCAGGAAGCGGAAAGCCTTCTGCCACAGTTCGGGATTTTTGGCATACTGCCGAATAAACTCTTCTTTATTAACAGATTCATCGGGTTGCGCCTGCAAACCTTCTTTCCAATCGCCTTTTGCATACCAGGCCAAATCATAATTGTTCGCTGTATTACTCATAATTTTTTTATTTTTTTGTTAATTAATGCGCAAAGTTACTAAAATTCGGCGAAAGAGTCAGTGTTTAAATGTCGGATACCGTTAATTGTTTGTTTTTTTGGGAAATTTTACACGAAACCGATGTTCTGAACCGGACAGCGGAAATTTCATAATAATCCGTACGCTTTTACTTGGGATTCCCGCGAAAGCAGGAATGACAGGGCTTGCAAGACCACCCCTACCTGGCGTAGCGAGAATGAATTCAGTTTGAATTAGCTTCTCCGATTTGGTAGTGTCTTAAATTATCAGGATGAATTATTTCCATATGTTCCAGTTTTGTAATAATACTTCTCAATGTACATCCCAATCACATTATCGTGTATCTGTTCATTTTTTGAAAAACA